>CAIRMO010000062.1 GCA_903879705.1 uncultured Candidatus Competibacteraceae bacterium
GCGCTTAAAATAATTTTTTATTACAACCCGCTTTTACCCCTTTATTTTACAGAAAAGCTATTGAAATTCAATATCTTAGTTTTTAGACAGTCTCTTAGCCGATAAGCCCCGCGCTCAACGGATTGAAGCCGAACACATCTTTCCGGCAGCGCAATTTGGCAATTTCCGCCCCTGCTGGCGTGACCCACGTTCCTTTCCGATGTGTCTCAAGGCAGATGGATCGGCGCTGTCTGGTCGGCAGTGTTGCCAGCAGGTTGATCCGGTCTTCGAGACGGCTCACAACGACTTGTTCAACTTGGTTCCGGCGGTCGGTGAGGTCAACGGTAAATAGTCCGTCTGAGCAATCCTGATATGTTTCTGCTAAAATGAGTAATATTTTACTCAAAGGAGGCAGCCGATGTCACGCTTTCAAGCGCTCACCAATCCGGTACTTGATGCTGAACTCGACATGTTGCGTGAACTGCTGGCGCTCGCACCTAATCAGAAAGCTGAACTACTACGGGAGGTGGCAACCATCGCTGGCTGGGTTATCCGCCAAGCCAAGCGGGGCCGAGCCATTGAGGCGCGTTGCGATGAAGAGGTTGAGCAACTCCGCCATCCGGCGCTGGAACGATTGCAAGCGAACCGGAAGCAACCCGTGGGCGACTGCTTGATGCTTAACGCCATAGAAACGCAGCATCTCGCGGCTATCCTTGATCGTCGATTCGATCCACCCCCCGCGCTGCGGGCGGCGCTGGCCCATTTGGCCCAGATCGACCGCCAACCGCCGGCTCTCCGCTGGCCGCTCGCCGTCTGAACCATGCCACTGCGCCTTGAGCCAATCCACCGCGTCCATCGTCCGCTATTAGCCGGTTTTCAGAATCATCACACCTCATTGGTTGATTACTTGAAGCGGTATGCCTTGCGCCATACCGAAAAGGATTATCTGGCGCGGACCTACCTCGCCATTGATGTTGACGCGGAAACGCCACGGCTGGCCGGTTATTTCAGTTTGGCAACGGTTAGTGTCGAGCGCGTGGCTGTGGCCGGTTTGCTCGCCTTGGATCGGCTACCGCGTTTTCCGATTCCTGGCGTGCTGCTGGCCCGTCTGGCCGTGGATACCCGTGTTCAAGGCCAAGGGCTAGGTCGTTATCTGTTTGAAGAGGCGTTAGGGTTGACGCTGCAATTGGCACATGCCGGGCCGGTCGCGTTTCGCCTGTTCGTCACCGACGCGCTGGATGCCGCAGCGGTTCGCTTCTATGAACATTTTGGCTTGGCTTCACTGGCAACGGATTTTCCTTGCCGCATGGTGCTGGATTTACGCCCGTTCCTCATTGGTGGCGCTGAGTCTGCACAATCAGCACCGTGATCTGCCCGTTAATCCTGCCTTTTCACCGGTAAAGCTGGCGAGCGCGGCCCGCTGGGCGATTCACCGGTTATGGCCGGGGCGGGCGACGTTAGTTTAAGAGGCTGTCCAAAAACGCCGCTTAAAAACGGGATCAGGTCCCTACTGCGCAGTCCACGCTCTCGGCGCGGTCCAGTGGGCGATCCAGGCGGGAATCTGCTCCGGCGGCATGGGTCGGGCGATGCCATAGCCCTGCGCATAGATGCAGCCCAGTTGCAGGAGCCGGCTGCCATGCGCGTCGGTTTCTACCCCCTCGGCGATCACGCCGCGCCGGAACGCGACGGACAGCCCGATGATCCCCTGCACAATCGCTTCGGCATCGACATCCACCAGCAGGTCGCGCACGAACGACTGATCGATCTTCAGCACCTGCACCGCCAGATGCTTGAGATAGGTCAATGAGGAATAGCCGGTGCCGAAATCGTCCAGCGCGAAACCAACCCCCAGTTGTCTACACCGTTCGATCAGGTGGGAGACCTCGGCCACATTGGTCAAGGCCATTGTTTCCAGGATTTCCAGTTCGAGTTGCTCCGGCAGCACGTCGGGATGCATCGCCAGCAACGCCCGTAACTCCGCGACGAACTCCGGCTGTTGCAAGTGGCGGGCGGCAATATTCACGCTCACCGGTAACCGCACCCCCTGCGCCGCCCAGACGCTCATCTGGCGCAGCGCTTCGCTGATCACCCAATGGCCGACAGCGCTCGCCAGTCCGCTGGCGTCAATCATGGGCATGAACTGGGCGGGCGGCAGCAGGCCGTTCTCGGCGGACCGCCACCGGATCAGCGCCTCAGCGCCCACCACCGCCCCCGTGCGCATATTTACCTTGGGTTGGTAATGCAGCACGAATTCCTGCTGGACCAAGGCGCGGTGGACCCGCTCCAGACTTTCATAATAACTGCGGATGCTGCGGTCCTGGGCGGCGTCGAAGGCATAGTAGCTATTCCGGCCCGCCAGCTTGGCTTGATACATGGCCTGGTCGGCCTGACGCAGCAGTTGATCGGCGTCGATCTCGCCCGCTTGGGGATAGAAGGTGATCCCGATGCTGACTGACACCTGGAGGGATAAATCGCCGATCCCCATCGGTTGGGCCGCCGCATCCAGCAGGCGGGTGAGCATCGGCATACTGGCTTCGACATCGGCCAGATCGAGCAGGACGGCGACGAACTCATCGCCGCCCAACCGGGCGAGGGTGTCGCCTTCGCGCAGGGTCTGCTTCATCCGCGCGGTCACGGTGATTAACAACTGGTCGCCGGCTCCATGGCCGTAACGGTCGTTAATGGCCTTGAAATCGTCCAGATCGAGCATGGCCACCGCGACGCATTGCCCGCGCCGCTGCGCCTGCGCCATGGCCTGCTGCAAGCGGTCGGCCAGCAGCGCCCGATTCGGTAGCCCGGTCAGCACGTCATAGTGGGCGATGTGTTCGAGTTGCCGTTCATGTTCCTTGAGCGCAGTGATGTCCGAGAACAAGCCCAGGTACTTTTCAATCTGACCTTGGGCATTGGGCACTGCGCTGATGGTCAGCATCTCGGCGTATACCTCGCCCTCCTTGCGCCGGTTCCAGATTTCGCCGTACCAGTGGCCTTTTTCGACCAGATCGCACCACATCGCTGCAAAGAATTCCTGATTGTGCAGGCCGGAACTCAGCAGGCGCGGATTGCGACCCAGCACCTCATCACGGGAGTAGCCGGTGATCCGGGTGAAGGTGTCATTAACGTCGACGATCGTTCCGTCAGCGGCGGTGATCAGGATGCCTTCGCGGGCATAGCTGAAGACGCTGGCGGCGAGCTGGAGTTTTTCTTCGGCCTGCTTGCGCTCGGTGATGTCCAGGATCTGGACCACAAAATAGTTCACGGATCGGTCGGGATGACGCAGGCAATGCACCGCTATGTGGGCATAGACGCTATGACCGTCGCGGTGGATAAAGCGCTTCTCCAGAGCGTAGCCCTCGATCTCGCCGGCCATGACCCGCTGGAACTGCGCCGCATCGGCCGCCAGGTCGTCAGGATGGGTGAGTTCCATCCAGGTCATTTGCAGCAATTCGGCTCTGGTGTAGCCCAACATTTCGCACAGGGTGGCATTCACATCGATCCAGCCGGCGCTGGGCGAGGTGATCGCCCGTCCCGCCAACGGCAATTCAAAGTAACTGCGAAACCGGGCTTCGCTGCCGCGCAACTCCCGGGTTCTTTTATCCAGTACTCTGCGGAGCGTTATATCCCAAGAAACAATGAGGACGAACGATAGCAAAACGAGGATGATCAACCCGGCATAGAGGTATTTCACCGGGAACACCGCCGGTTCGTAGATTCCCAGCCACTGTTGGTAGATGCGAGCGTATTCACCGTTCCCTTTAACAATCAACAGTCCCTGTTCCAGACGGTCGCGCAGTTCCAGATTACCTTTCCTCACGGCGAAAGCGTAGTCGCGCCGATACTCCTGGAGTGGTGGGCCGGCTTCGATCCGATCCAGCATATTCTGCTCACGCAGGATCAGGGTCCCCTGCACCAGCGGCGCCAGCACCGCATCATGCTGGCCCGCCGCCAACAAGTGCAGCGCCTCTGGCAGAGTGTTGACCAACACCAGTTGGCGGTCGAAGCCCCGCGCAACGAGCGCATGGTGGGCCGCGTCGGCGCGCATGACGATGATCTTCAGCGGGCGGGCCTGATCGAACGTGGCGATGTTCGGGCTGCCATGCCGCACGAAGAAACTGTCGTAGCCGATGGTGTGCGTACTGGTATATTCAAGAAGTTCTTCCCGCTCCGGGAGCCGCGCCACCACCGGCAGCGCATCCAGGGGGCCATCCAGCAATCCTTGCCACGCCAGGTCCCAGGTGCTAACACGATATTCGACCGGGAGGTCCATGACCTTGGCCACGGCGGTAAATAGATCCACCGAAAAGCCCACGGCTTCACCATTGACTCCAACATCGGCATACGGCGGGAAGCCGATCTCCGATCCAACCGTAAGGGGGCGAGGCTCGGCGGCCGCGGTGAATCCAACCAGCATCAATAGCAAAGCGAACCAGTTTTTCGGATGAGTCTTGTCTTGGCCCTGAGTTTGAGGCATCACCTACTCTCCTAACCTATCGACACACCCTAGCCACCACCCGCCGGGTCTAGCGCCTGATCGGAATCGCAGCCTTCGATTCCTCCCATCCTCCCACCGGTTCTTTGGTTCCAGTTTACGCGCTTTTCCAGCCACGATCAGGGGATAGCATGAACGCTGCGCTCAACGGGCTTGATTCGGATCAAGGCGATAGTTCCGCGTGGGAAATACGGTTTTAGCAAAGGGAGCAGGGAGAATTTGAACGCCGTGGGGATAGCGCGAAGGGCGAGCAATCTCAGAAGCTGTCTAAAAACACCCATCTCCCACAGGGAGATGGGTTTCTTAGACAGTCTCTAAGCCGGACGATCCAGCCGGACTCGCAGCATCAATAAGCCGTGGGCGCTGGATCATCATCAACCGCACAGCGTACCCCTTGCGGATGACGCGAATGCTGATCTCGCCGGTTAGTTTTATCCAGCGCAACCAGCGCCAGCGTCCGCAACGCTACACAGCCTGCCGCATCGGTTCCTTCCAAAGCCAGCAATAACCGCCCGTTCGGCGGCGCATACCGTCGGGGCAGGATCGCAAGTTCTTCCTCGAAACCTTGAAAACAGAGATCGATGGCCAAGAATCACTGATAGTCGCGAAACAACTCTCGCACCGCGTCCAGTTCGGCGGTAGTTTGCGCCTGAATGATCGGTATGGTTTCCATCCTTTCACCGTTAACTCCCGCCTAATGGTGTGCTGAATCTCAGTGGTCGTCATCGGACAGCCCTGTTTTCGCATCAGCATCATCCGCACCTTGTGGATCGGAATTTGTTTCAGACTGTTTTAGTCTGAATTAGCCATTCCGTCCTTCCGTTCGCGTGCCAACGGGGCTTCCGCGCTATACTGGCCGGTCTAAATCTGAACCGCTAGTGAGATTGTTCAATGGCTTTTGACGCCAATCCGATCATTGACCGACTGTGTAAAGCCTTTCCAGAGTGCTTCAACCGGCTCGCGCCCAAACCGCTGAAAGTTGGCATTCGTGAAGAAGTCATCGCGCTGGCTGGTGTCCATCCGGCACTACTTGAAGTCAGCCGGATTCAGCTTCGCCGAACGATAGCGCTCTATGCCCTCCGCTTTGCCTACTGCAAGGCAGTAGCCACTGGCGGACTGCGTTATGGTCTCGACGGACAACCGGCGGGAGAGGTCACGCCTGACCAGCAGGTATTCGCCAAGACACCGCGTCCGAAGAAACCGGCAGCGCCGGGCACGGGTGAACCGGCTCTTGCCACTGAACCGGCATTGCCACCGATAGACCGAACCGCTCTTCTTCAGGAGATCATGGCAATGGCGATTCCGGGCAAACTCGAAGTCACGTTAAAAATCAACCAACTGCCGCAAGCCAAACCCTCATCGGCACAAACCATGCTGTTTGCGGTACAGGCCGAA
>CAIRMO010000063.1 GCA_903879705.1 uncultured Candidatus Competibacteraceae bacterium
CACTTCACTGACTTCAAGCAAGCGATTTCCGACTGTTTAGCCCAGACCCATACCACCTACAAGAAAGAGCTGGATTCATTACTAACCCTCAATTTTCAGACCTTTGAGGAATCACAGGTTGTAGCGGGGTGAAGTATATCTTGGCGACGGATCATGGATTCGGAACGAGAGCAATCTGAGTACGCCCATTGCTCCCGCCCTGGAGCTGATCAGCGGGAAAACCGAGGAGTATTACCTCCTGCTCGACCTCTACAACAGCATGAGGACCGAGAAGAGCCGCTACCTCGCCATGACGACCGCCCAGTTCAACGCGTTCATGACCGACGTGACGATGAAGATTGGCACCACCCCACTTGGAACCTGGCTTACCGCTTTTGAGATCGACGGCGTCTGGGGCGTGGAGTGGCCGGCGTGGCAACTGGTTATGAAAACGCAATGGCTCGCCGAGGCGATCAATTCCGAATATCGCGGAAACGGGATTCCCGATCCGGTGGCGTGGGACATCCGCGGCCGGATCGCGGCCGACGGCGGCGGGGCATCCGCGGTCGCCACGATGGGCAACACGGCGGCAGCCAGCGCAGGGATCGGTATCCCCGGAGTCACCGTACTGCTCGATGGAAATCAGGGGACGAGTACGACGACGGAAAGCGATGGTAGCTTCGTCTTCACCTGGATCGGCAGCGGCAACTACAACATCGCGGTTGCCGGCAACGGGTACGCTTTCGCTGCGCCGACAGCAGCGGTCAAAATCGGCAGCGCGGATACCACGGTCGCCTTCACGGCCACCGAAACAGCGGCGTCGGGCTATTCGATCATCGGCCGAGTCACCAACGCGAGCGCCGTGCCGCTGGAGGGCGTCTCGCTGGTGCTGATTCCGGCGACGGGAGAGGAGCGAACCTCGATCAGCGGACCCGACGGCGGCTACAGTTTCTTCGGCGTCCCGAAGGGAACCTACGAAGTACGGCCGGTCGACGCCGCCCGGATCTTCACGCCGCGCAACCGACCGGTAACGTTGCCGGCGTCGGTGACCGGAGCCAATTTCATCGGCGTAGTAGGTACCACGACCGACGTCGACCTGATGGTCAAGTTGAGCGGAACCGGGCTTGGGCGGGTCACAAGCTCGCCTGCCGCCATCGATTGCCCGGGCGCCTGCTCTAAAAGTTTCATCAAAGGAACGACGGTGACGCTGAGCGCAACCGCGAGTTCTGGCTCCCAGTTCGTGGGATGGTACGGGCGCTGCACGGGAACGGCGGCCTGTACGCTGACCATGGACGATATCCAAAGCGGGACTGCCGTGTTCGACCTGATCGCCGCGCCCGACAACCAGGCACCGACGATCACCAAGTTCTCGCTGCCGGCTACTTCGACCAGTCTGGCCGTACTCGTTACCTTCGCTGCGAGCGACAACCTCGGCGTGACGGGATACCTGGTCACGACGGAGACGGCGCAGCCGATGCCGACCGATTCCCGGTGGAAGGCGACGGCGCCAACGACCTTCACGTTCCAAGGTCCCGGAAAGCAGATGGTCTTTGGTTGGGCGAAGGACGCAGCCGGGAATATCTCGGAGGCGAGGAGCGCGGTCGTTACGGTGACCATCCCCCCGCCCGTCACCTACACGGTCACTGCTACGGCGGGCGCTAACGGCAGCATCAGCCCCGCCACTCGGACGGTGAACCGTGGCGCGACCACCACCTTCATCGTCACCGCCAACCCTGGCTACACCGCTGCGGTAACCGGTTGCGGTGGGACATTGAATAGCGTCACCGGCGTTTACACCACTGGCCCGATCACCGCCGCCTGCACGGTTAGCGCTATGTTCAAACCATTGCTGACCGTCACCAAAACCGGCACGGGCGCGGGGCTGATCACTGGCCCCGGAATCAACTGCGGGGTTGATTGCGGCGAGCTGTACCCCTTGACGACCCCACCGACCGCCATCACCCTCACCGCTAAGTCCGCACTGGGTTCTACCTTTGCCGGCTGGCAGGGGGCCTGCAGCAACAGCACTGGTTCCTGCACTATTAGCATGACGGCGGGGAAAGCCGTCGCGGCCAAGTTCAACACCACCACCGCCGGGACCTACGCGCTCACCGTCTACAAAACCAGCATCGGCGGCGGCGTGGGGACGGTGGTCAGCACTCCGGCGGGGATTAGCTGCGGATCCGCCTGTGTTATCAATCGGACCAGCGGCGCGAGCGTGACCTTGACGGCAAAGCCAGCGACTGGTTCCCTCTTTACCGGCTGGAGTGGGGCGTGTACCGGAACCGGCCCCTGCACGGTGAACATGACCGCCGCCAAAATCGCTATCGCCACCTTCACCCGCCCGGTACTCACCATCAAGAAAGTCGGCAGCGGGCTGGTGACCAGCCAACCGACCGGGATCAACTGTGGCCTGGTGTGCGCCGCACCCTACAACCTCAACACGACCGTCACGCTGACCGCCACGCCGGGTACCGGCTACCGCTTCGGCAGTTGGCAGGGCTGCACGCCCAAACCGGGCTTCCCGCAGCAATGCACCGTACCGATGAACCAGGCCAAAACCGTCACCGCTACTTTCACCAGGTAGCGTCGGCTGACGCCACACCGGAGCGCAATGCCCCGGTCGGAGCAAAAACAGGAGGTTCGCTTGCCGTCATTCCCGCGTAAGTGGGAATCCAGGCACGCTCTGACAAGACTGGATACCCGCATTCGCGAGTATGACGAAACAGGTAGGCAAGCAAACAGTTCTGGATCAAAAAGCCCCGTTCGACGGGGCTTTTTTGCGTGGTTAGTGATCAAACAGGATTTTTGCTTGCCCACCTTTGGAGCTTTGGCGAAAGTACCGGATTGCAACTTGCCCGCTACCCCTCAAGATATTAGAATTTCTTAATATAACGTCCAACACCCGCGCATTTCAGGGAAAAATCCATGTCCAAATTCACCCGTCCGCTCCTGTTCTGGTGCCTGATCGCCGCCGAACCGGGACTGTCCGCTGCCGAATGGCCATTCCCGGTTGCTACGGTCCAACGGCAAACGCTGCCCGACGAGCAAGTCCTTGACGGCGTGGTCGAGGCCGTTCATCAAAGCACCGTTTCCGCGCAGACCGCCGGTCGGGTCGAAGAAATCATGGTGGATGTCAACGACTTCGTGCCGCAGGGCGCGCCGATTGTCCGCATCCGCAACATCGAACAGCGCGCCGGTCTCGATCAGGCCCAGGCCAGTCTGCACGAGGCTCAGGCCCGCTTCACCGAGGCCCAGGCCGACTACGAGCGGATTCGCGGCGTTTACGAAAAACAACTGGTGGCCAAGGCGCAAATGGACGCCGCCACTGCCAGCTTCGACGCCGCCAAGGCCCGTCTGGGAGCAGCGCAGGCCGGAGTGGCCCAAGCCAAGGAGTCGCTCGGTTACACCACGGTCAATGCGCCTTACGGCGGGATCGTGCTGGAGCGCCATGTGCATCTCGGCGAAACGGTTCAACCCGGCAAACCGCTGATGACCGGCTTTTCACTCGATGAATTGCGGGTCGTCGCTAATGTCCCGCAACGCTTGATCGGCGCGGTCCGGCAACACCAGCAAGCGCGGGTGTTGCCGCCAAACGGTGGGACCCGCATCGCCGCCGCCAAACTGACCTTTTTTCCCTACGCAGACCTACAAAGCAATGCATTCAAGGTCCGGGTTTATTTGCCGCCCAAAACTGCCGGCCTGTATCCGGGGATGTTCGTCAAGACCGCCTTCCGGGTTGGCGAGGAGCAGCGGCTAACCGCACCACGGCAGGCGCTGGTGCAACGCGGCGAAGTCAGCGCGGTTTATGTGGTCATGGAGGACAAAGTGAGTTTGCGGCAGGTGCGTCCGGGTCGGAGCGAGGGCGAGACGGTGGAGATTCTGGCCGGGCTGGAGCCGGGCGAATCGGTCGCGCTGGATCCGATCAAGGCCGGGGTTTATCTCAAGGATCAGCAATCACTGAAGGCGGGGAAGTAAGCCATGAGCGCTGCTACTGAACCGCGTCTCGGCCTGTCCGGGGCGATTGCCAAAAAATTCCTGCTCAGTGAAATCACCCCGTTATTGGCGCTGGTCGGATTGCTGATGGGAATTTTCGCGGTGCTGGTGACGCCCCGCGAAGAAGAGCCGCAGATTAACGTGACCTTTGCTAACGTGTTTATTCCGTTTCCCGGCGCGACCGCTCAGGAAGTCGAGAAGCTGGTGAGTACTCCGGCGGAGCAGGTTTTGGCGGAAATCGAGGGGATCGAACACGTTTATTCGGTGTCCCGGCCCGGCATGGCGATATTAACCGTGCAATTCAAGGTCGGCGAGCCGCGCACTGACGCAATGGTCCGGCTGTACAACCAGGTTTATTCCAACGCCGACTGGCTGCCGCCTAATCTCGGCGTCGGTCAACCGATTGTCAAACCCAAGGGCATTGATGATGTGCCGATTGTCGGCCTGACCCTGTGGACGGCTGATCCACAGCGCAGCGCTGATGATTTGGCGCGAGTGGCGCATACCCTGGAAACCGAGTTAAAGCGAGTTCCCGGCACTCGCGATTTATACACGATTGGTGCGCCAGATCGAGTGGTACAGGTGCGTTTTGATCCCGCCAAACTGGCGGGTCACGGCTTGACGCTGAGTGATCTGCGTCGTTCATTGCAAGCCGCCAATGCGTCTGCTGACGCCGGAGTGCTGATCGGCAATAACCGCGAAATTCAAGTGCAGGCGGGCAGTTTTCTGGTTGATCCGGATGAAGTCGGAAAACTGGTGGTGGGATTACATCAAGGTACTCCGGTCTATCTGGCTGATGTCGCTGCGATCACTTTTGGCCCCGATGTGCCGGAACGCTACGTCTGGTTGGGAACCGGACCCGCTGCGTCAATGGTTGGTATTAAAGCGACCGGTGAATTTCCTGCCGTCACTCTCGCCATTGCCAAAAAACCCGGCGAAAACGCGGTAAAAATTGCCGATCAAGTCGTGGAACGGGTGGAACAACTCAAAGGGATTGTGATTCCCGACGGCGTAAATGTCACGGTGACTCGTAATTACGGCGTCACGGCTAATGACAAGGCGATGACCTTAATCACCAAGCTGATTTTTGCAACCGGATTAGTGATTGGGCTGGTGCTGATTGCTTTGGGCTGGCGCGAAGCATTGATTGTCGGTGCGGCAGTGATTCTGACCCTGACCATTACCCTGTTTGCTTCGTGGGCGTGGGGTTTTACTCTGAATCGGGTGTCGCTGTTTGCGCTGATCTTCTCGATTGGCATTCTGGTGGACGACGCTATTGTGGTGGTGGAGAATATTCACCGCCATATTCACCTTGGCGGGCAAAAACTGGTTGACGCCATTCCCATTGCGGTCGATGAAGTCGGCGGCCCGACTATTCTGGCGACTTTTACGGTGATTGCCGCTTTATTGCCGATGGCCTTTGTGTCGGGATTGATGGGACCGTACATGAGTCCGATTCCGATTAACTCCAGTATGGGGATGCTGATTTCGTTGGCGGTGGCGTTCGTGTTTACGCCGTGGCTGACTTATAAGGTATTAAAACGGTCGGTCGAGAAGCATTCGGCCTTAGTCCCGAACCACCCCGGCGCTGACGCGCCACCCCTCCTTAGCCAAGGAGGGGAAAATGTGGAGGATTTCTCGCACCGTTTTTTCCGAAAAGTGGTCGGGCCATTTCTGCGCGGGCGACAGGGTAAGCCGCGCCGCTGGGCTTTGGGGATTGGCGTGTTGTTGCTGATTGGCGGTTCAGTCAGCCTGGTCTATTTCCAATGGGTCGTGCTAAAAATGCTGCCATTTGATAATAAGTCGGAGTTTCAGGTCATTGTCGATATGCCGGAAGGAACGACGCTGGAACAGACCGCGCGAGTCTTGGGCGAATTAGGCCGCTATTTAAGCACGGTCGAGGAAGTTACTGATTATCAGGCCTATGCTGGAACCGCGGCACCCATCAATTTTAATGGCTTGGTGCGGCAATATTATCTACGGACTGGCGCTAATGTCGGCGACCTTCAGGTCAATCTGGTGGATAAGAAACACCGTCAGCGCAAGAGCCATGACATTGGCCTGGCGGTGCGTGGCCCCTTGCAGGAGATTGGTAATCAATACAAGGCCAACGTCAAAGTGGTGGAAGTGCCACCCGGTCCGCCGGTGATGTCGCCACTGGTCGCTGAAATTTATGGGCTGGATTATTCCGGCCAGATTGCCGCTGCTCAACAGCTTCGCGGCATCTTCACCGCGACCCCGGATATTGTTGACGTGGACGACACGGTAGAAGCGCCATCGGAACGATTGATTGTCCACGTTGACCGGGTGAAAGCCGCGCTATTAGGCGTCTCGCAGCAGGCGGTCGCTGCCGATATCAATACGGCCTTGCGCGGCGAGGATGTGAGTTTTTTGCATTCCAGCGCCGCCAAATATCCGATTCCGTTGCGGCTGGAGTTGCCAATAGCCGATCAGACCGATGCAGCTTCGGTGCTGGCGCTGAAAACCCGCAGTCAGAGCGGCCAACAGGTTCCGTTGCTGGACATTGTCGATGTAGAGAAAACCCGGCGCGAGAACGCGATTTACCACAAGGATTTATTGCCGGTGGTGTTCATCTTTGGCGATATGGCCGGCAAGCTGGACAGTCCGCTGTACGGGATGTTTGAAATGGTTAGTGTTCTGAAAAACCAACCGATAGGCGGCGGAGCATTAGCACAATTCTTTATTCGTCAGCCGGATAATCCTTATGGTTACAGCCTGAAATGGGATGGTGAATGGCAGATTACCTATGAAACCTTCCGTGATATGGGTATTGCCTATGGGGTGGGGATGATTCTGATTTATCTGCTGGTCGTCGCGCAATTTCGTTCGTATTTGGTTCCATTGATTATCATGGCCCCGATTCCACTGACGATCATCGGCGTGATGCCGGGTCATGCTCTATTACACGCCCAGTTCACCGCCACTTCAATGATTGGCATGATTGCGCTGGCAGGAATCATCGTTCGTAATTCAATCCTGCTGGTGGATTTCATCAATCTTGAGGTTGAAAACGGCGTGCCGTTTCAGGAAGCGGTGATTCGTTCCAGCGCAGTCCGGGCCAAACCGATTATTCTCACTGCCTTGGCGGCGATGCTGGGAGCGCTGTTTATTCTCGATGATCCGATTTTCCGGGGGCTGGCGATTTCACTGATCTTCGGGATCATGGTATCCACACTGCTGACCCTGATTTTTATCCCGGTGCTGTATTACGCGGCGTTTCGGTGGCAGTTGGAAACAGCCACAATCTGAAATTCCGGCCTCCCGCCTTGCCCGCGTCTGCTACTTTTCATCCATACGGTCCTTGCCGAAAGAGATCAATCCATGACCAGTTTGCCCCTGCTTGCCTTGGTCGTTGCCGCCTATGCTGCACTGGCGCTGGTCGCGCCGAGCTGGCTGGAAACGGTATTATTCAGCTTGTCGCTGCTGTCTGGAGCAACCCTGTGGTTTCGGGGCGATGATCTGCTGCTGGTCATCAGCCTGGTACTGCTCGGCATCGAGATTTCCCGCGCCACCAGCAGTTCTTCCGCCGCCATTCTCAATCATGTGCTGTCGCTCGTGGTGTTCATCGTCGCCCTAATCGGCTTCATCGTCATGCCGCAACTGGGCAATACCACCTTTTTCCTGATCCTGCTGATGACCCTGATCGATGTCATCGCCGGCTTCACCGTGACCATTACTGCCGCCCGCCGCAATGTGAGCTACGACGAGTAGCTCATGCCCCTCTCGGAATTTTCCCTGATCGACCGCTATTTTACTGGCCGCAGCCTGCATCGTCCCGACGTGGCGCTGGGGATTGGCGACGACTGCGCCCTGCTGATTCCGCCGCCGGGGCAACAACTGGCGGTGACGCTGGACACCTTGATCGCCGATATCCATTTTTTCGCCAACGCCGACCCGGAAGGCATCGGTCACAAGGCGCTGGCGGTGAACCTGAGCGATCTGGCGGCGATGGGCGCGGTTCCGGCCTGGGCGACCCTGGCCCTGACCTTGCCCAAGGCCGATGAAGACTGGCTGGCGCAATTCTGCCGGGGACTGTTCGCACTGGCCGAGGATTGTGGCGTACACCTGGTCGGCGGCGACACGACCCACGGCCCGACCACCGTGATCACGATTCAGGCAATGGGTTTCGTGCCGCCGGGATTGGCACTGCGCCGGGATGGGGCGAAACCGGGCGACGGGATTTATGTCACCGGGACGCCGGGCGATGCCGGATTGGCGTTGGCGGTGGCGTTCGGGCAAGCGATCGTGGCTCCTGAATACATGGCCGACGTGCAAATGCGGCTTGAGCGCCCGGAACCCCGGATGACTCAAGGTTTGGCGTTGCGCGAGTTCGCCAGCGCCGCGATTGACGTGTCCGACGGGCTGGCCCAGGACCTCGGTCATATTTTGGAGCGCAGCGGCGTTGGGGCGCGGTTGGCGGTAAATCGCCTGCCGCTGTCGCCCGCGCTGATCGCCAGTCTGGAGCGAGACGCCGCGCTGCGCATGGCGCTGACCGGCGGCGATGATTATGAGTTGTGTTTCACCGTACCGCCGGAACGGGCTACTCGGTTGGAGAAGCTGGCGGTACGCTGGAATTGCCGTTGTACCCGCATTGGCGTGATCGAAGCCGAACCGGGGTTGCGGCTGGCTCGCGCCGACGGTTCGACCTTCCCGCTGGAGCGACTGGGCTATGACCACTTCGGTTGAGCGTTCTGGCCGGTTTTAGTCCGCATTGCCATTGAAAAACCGCCCGACAGTCCATAAATCCGGTGGCAATAATGCCCTGTTTGCTTTTTAACCCTTGAGGTGATCGCCATGCCGATCTACGAATACCGTTGCCAGTCCTGCAATCATGAACTGGAAGTCCTGCAAAAACTGAGCGATCCCGAACTGAGCGACTGCCCCAGTTGCAGCCAGCCGGAACTGACAAAACTGATTTCGGCGGTCGGATTCCGGCTCAAGGGCAGTGGCTGGTATGAGACCGATTTCAAGAGCGGCAACCAGAAAAATATCGCCAAGAGCGATGCCGCTTCAGTCAGCGACAGCACCGCGAGCAGCGCCTGTGATAGCGCGAGTAGCTGTAGCGCCTGTCCGGTGGCGGCGGCGGCAGCGGCGGCTTGAAACCAGATCGTTCGCTCGCCACTCAAACCGGATGGTGAGGCTGACTTCGCGGTTGCCGCTATCCGCCTGAATCCGTACCCTTCCAACCCCGCCGGTTTTTCCGCTGTTCCCGCCCTCACCCTGCCCCACGGAATCCAGACGCCATGCGTAGCCATTATTGTGGCCAAGTCATCGAGACCCTGTTGGATCAAGACGTTACCCTTTGTGGTTGGGCGCATCGTCGCCGCGATCATGGCGGCGTGATCTTCATTGACTTGCGCGACCGCGAGGGTTTGGTGCAGGCCGTGATCGATCCCGATACCCCGGAGGCGTTCACCACGGCCGAGCGGGTTCGCAATGAATATGTGTTGCGGGTCAGTGGACGTGTGCGCCGCCGCCCGCCCGGCACCGAGAATCCCAATCTGCCCACCGGCGCGGTGGAGGTGCTGGCCCGCGAAATCGAAATCCTCAACCGTTCCGAGCCGTTGCCGTTCCAGTTGGACGATGACGACACCTCTGAGGAAGTGCGGCTGCGCTACCGCTATCTTGACCTGCGCCGCCCGGAAATGCAGAACCGGCTGCAACTGCGGACCCGGACCATCAGCGCGTTGCGCCAGTTCCTCGAACAGCACGGCTTCATGGACATCGAAACGCCGATGTTGACCAAGGCCACCCCGGAAGGTGCGCGTGATTATCTGGTGCCAAGCCGCACTCATCCCGGCAGCTTTTTCGCCTTGCCGCAATCACCGCAGTTATTCAAGCAGTTGCTGATGATGGCTGGGCTGGATCGTTACTATCAGGTAGTGCGCTGCTTCCGCGATGAGGATTTGCGGGCTGACCGCCAGCCGGAATTTACCCAGCTCGATATTGAAACCTCCTTCATGGATGAGGCCTCGATCATTGATTTGATGGAAGAGCTGATCCGGCAGATGTTCAAGGCGGTGCTGGAGGTAGATTTGCCCAACCCGTTTCCGCGAATGCCCTACGACACGGCGATGCAGCGTTACGGTTCCGACAAGCCGGATTTACGCATCCCGCTGGAATTAACCGAATTATCGGATTTGATGGCGACGGTGGAATTCAAAGTATTTTCCGGGCCGGCCACCAATCCGAATGGCCGGGTGGTGGCCTTGCGGGTGCCGGGCGGTGGATCGCTCAGTCGGCGCGAGATTGACGGTTACACCGAGTTTGTCGGGCGTTACGGCGCAAAGGGCTTGGCCTATATCAAGGTCAATGACGCTACCGCCGGGCGTGAGGGTCTGCAAGCGCCGATTGTGAAATTCATGGATGATGAAACCCTGACCAAGATTCTGACCCGCACCGGGGCGGAAAGCGGCGATCTGATTTTCTTCGGCGCGGATTCGGTCAAGGTGGTCAACGATGCGCTGGGCGCGTTGCGGGTCAAGATCGGCCATGATCTGAAGCTGCTGAAGGGCGAGTGGGCACCGCTGTGGGTGGTCAATTTCCCGATGTTCGAGTGGGACGAGACCGAGCGGCGCTGGAATGCCCTGCATCATCCGTTTACTGCGCCGCGCACCGAGGACACGGAGGAAGTGCGGGCCAATCCGCAACAGTGTTTATCGCGGGCTTACGATATGGTGTTGAACGGCACCGAAATTGGCGGCGGGTCAGTGCGGATTCACCGCCAGGAAATGCAAAGCCTGGTGTTTGACCTGCTCGGCATCGCCCCCGACGAGGCGCGGGCCAAATTCGGCTTCCTGCTGGATGCGCTCAAATTCGGCTGTCCGCCGCATGGCGGGATCGCGTTCGGGCTGGATCGACTGGTGATGCTGATGGCCGGGGCCAAATCGATCCGCGAGGTGATGGCTTTCCCCAAGACTCAAACCGCCGCCTGTCTGCTGACCCAAGCCCCGGCCCCGGTGACCGAGGCGCAATTGCGCGATCTCAACATCCGGCTGCGCCGCACACCGTGACACCCTCACACGCGGGCAAGGGGAGTATCGTGGTCTGAACTATATAGCCATCCGGTTGGAGTTGTGGAATTTCCCCTCGCTGAGGAGCGAACCACCCCGGCCCCTGACGGGGCCACCCCTTGTATGTCTGGAGTCGGCTAAAGTGTAGGTCAACGTGGCAGCGCGATACCCCTCTGGGA
>CAIRMO010000064.1 GCA_903879705.1 uncultured Candidatus Competibacteraceae bacterium
ATAGTGACATAGGGGCTGATGTCGCTGACTTCGTGGGGAATCGCCCGCTTTTCCACCGCGATCCGAATCTTTTCAGCCAGGTACGCTGCGCCATCGAGGGCGGTATCGGGCAGGAGGACGATGAACTCCTCGCCACCGTAACGCGCCACAAGATCGCCGGGCCGGGACATCATATTCTTTATGGCCGCCGCAATTTGCTTCAAGCAATCATCGCCGCCCAGATGTCCGTAATGGTCGTTGAACGATTTAAACCGATCCACATCCAGCATGATCAGGGCGACCGGCTTTTTGTTCCTCGCCGCTCTGGCCCATTCCTCCGCATAACGCTCGTTGAAATAGCGGCGGTTGGCCAAGCCGGTCAGCCCGTCCAGATTGGCTAACTGCAACAATTTCATATTGAGTTCTTCGAGCAGGATTTGGCTGGCCCGCAAGGCCCGATAGGCTTCATCCCGCTGCAACCTGTTGATATAGGAAATCGAGTGGTAGCGCAACCGGGCGATTAACTCGAGTTTTTCAGGCGGCTTGACCAGATAATCATTAGCGCCGGCCACGAACGCTTGCGCCTTGATCGCCGAGTCATTGGTGCTGGACAGCATGACCATCGGCAGATCGCGGGTCGTAGGGTGATTGCGGAACAAGCGGCACAGCGTCAACCCATCAATGTTTGGCATGACCAGATCGAGCAAAACCACGGTCGGACCGATTTTTTCGGCGGTGCTGATGGCCTCGGCAGGATTGACGCAGTAATGAAAGTTGATGTCCTGCTCACCGAGCAATTGCCGGCGGATAATCTCGGCCACAAACCGTTGATCATCCACCAGCATCACCAAGAGCGGATGCTCCGGGCAAGAGGTAATGGCGGATTCATGGGGGGTACTGGAAGATATATTCATTCAATTTGCCTGAATGTGTCGAACCGCGCTAACCGGGTGCCGAAAGTGACCATCACCCATTGAATGATTATGGGAATCCGATTTAAGTTGTGGCATTTATCGTAGCACGGGCATCCTGCCCGTGTTTAGCCCACGGGCAGGATGCGCGTGCTACTTCTACAACCGGTTTAGGATGCCTATAGTCCACCGCTGGCCGGCAATTATTTTCCGGCGGATCATCGGTAATCTGGATGATCTTGCGGCCCTCGCCACCCTCGCATTTTTACTTCCTCGTCTCACGCTGGCGCGGCGATCACAGTAGCGTCCCACTGGAACAGCGCTGGCGGGTCAAGGATGGCGATCAGCCGGTCGCCTTCGCGCCACAGGCCATACAGGTTGCCCCGTAACACGGGATCAATGCCGGCGGGGGGCGGGGCGATCCGGTCCTCGCTGACCACGATAGCATCGGTCACGGCGTCTACCAGAAAGCCAATGGGTTCACCCTGCCACTCCATGATCAGCAACCGCGCCTCCGGACCCCGGGTGGCGCAGCCCAATTTCAGCCGCACCGCCAGATCGACGACGGTCACGATCCGTCCGCGCAGGTTGCGAATCCCGGCCACCGCCGCTGGCGCATGATGGACGCAGGTCAGATGGCCCACTTTGACCACTTCCTGAACCCGCCGGGCGTTGACCCCAAAGGTCGCGTTGCCCAGCGTGAACACGATGATCAGCAGCCCTCTATCAAGATCTTCATCATGTTGCATCGCGTTTCTCCCCGTCAGGATGCCCGCGTTCAGGCTTAAACCCGAAACTGGCTGACCATGCTCCGCAGTTGTTCAGCGAGACAGGATAGTTCGGCGGCGCTGACCTGCACATGTTCACCGCCGGTGCGGATTTCGCCCGCCGCCAGATTGACCTCGGCGAGATCCCGGGCCATTGAGCGGGACACGCCGGCGGTTTGGGCGACCTGTTCATTGGCGTTCTGCACTCCGAATGACGCTTGGGCGATATGCCCGGCGACATCGCGGGTCACCGTCGTCTGCTCTTCAATCGCCGAGGCAATGCCGGCGATCAGGTGGCCGACATCAGTAATGACGGCGGTGATCTTCGCAATGTCGCTGGTAGCGCTGTGGGTAGCGCACTGCACCCCGCTGATCCGGCCCTTGATATCCTCGGTCGCGCAGGCAGTTTGTCGGGCCAGTTCCTTGATTTCACTGGCGACCACCGCAAAGCCCTTGCCGGACGCCCCGGCCCGTGCCGCCTCAATGGTAGCGTTGAGCGCCAGCAGGTTGGTTTGCGAGGAGATATGGGTAATGGCTTCCGTAACTTTGCCAATGGCCTGCGCCGCCTGATCCAGCTCCTGCATCAGTGCCGACACCGATGCCGCCTGCTCACCGGTATGGTGGCTAATGACGCGGGCCTTTTCCGCATTAGCGGCGATCTCGCCCATGGTGGCGCTCATCTCCTCGGTAGCGCTAGCCATCGACGCCAGGTTTAGCGCGGTCTGTTCCATGCCGACCACGACCGCTGCAGTATTGGCGCTGGACTGGTCGGCGGCGATAGCGGCGGTAGCGGTGCGCGAGGACAGGGTTTCGAGGCTCTGGGTGGTCTGGGCGCTGATCACCGACAATTTGGCCGCTGCCGATGCGATGGTGACTGCGTTGCCGACCATCTGGCTGATGATGCCCTGGAGTTTTTCGACAAACCGGTTGAAATAGCGGGCCAGGTCACCCATCTCGTGAGCGCCGTCCGCCGCGAGGCGCAGGGTCAGATCGCCTTCGCCCTCGGCAATATCCTTGAGCATCGTTACCACAGCACGAATTGGCCGGGTGATACGGACCGCCATGAGCAGGGAGAACGCCACGACGCTGGATAGCACTACGATCAGGCCGACCCCCACTTCCCACAGCGTTCGGCTGGCTTCGCGTTCGAGTTGCGCGGTTTTGGTCAGGACGGCGCTGACCTCGGCCTCAATCAGCGTGCCGATATCGTCAATCACGCTAGTGGCGACGGGCCAGAAGTCGGCCGGCTTAATCCCGAAACCGCCGGTGCGGGACTTGTCCAGCACCGTGTTGATAGTCTGGTTCATTTGCCGCCAGTCGGGCTGGCTGGAAAGGTTATCGATCCGGACCACGCTGTCGGGGAGCAGGGTCAGCGCCCTGGAGGACAGGTTGGCGTCAATCTGGCCCTTGAGTCGCCGCACCGTCAAGACCTGATCTTCAAGCAGGGGTTGATCCACCCCCAGAAGGCCCGAAACGGTGGCGCGAAGAAGGCCGGCGCTCTCCTTGGCGCTCTCCAGCACCAGCAACGAGGTAAACACCTTGCCGACACCCTTGGTGGTCGGGGTGTTGGTGATAGCGTTCATCAGGGTCAGCAGTTGATCAATTTTTTCGCTGTACAGCGGGATCGCCGCGGCTGGCTCAGTGATCGCAGCGCCGATCTGGTGGCGCAGGGCATCCAGCTTGATCATTTCCGGGGCATATTTGCGTTGCTCGGCGACGCTCAGCACGCTGGCCGCCAGTACAGTTTGCAACGCCTCCATCTGGGCATCGGTTTTCCGGCGCTGCCCGTCCAGCTCAGCGCGGACCAGAGCGCCGGTCAGGAACATCGACGTTCGTCCGCGTTCCCGTTGCAACTCGGTGATCAGTTCACTGGCCGCCTTGAAGCAGATGGCATTGTGGTTCATGGTCCGGGCCAGGACGCTGGTCTGGATGTTTTCAGCAACAATCCCGATTCCGCTGAGCAAAATCAGCAGCAGCGGCAACAGATTCGTAACCAGAATACTGGCGCGAATGGACAGGTTCAGTTTCATCAGGGTTTCCCGTAAGAAGGCATAATCTCAACTCAAGCCGCGGCGCAAGCATGGACGCTGACCAACAGGGGGTCGCGGTCGAGCTTGATCCGATATTCATTGATCCCGATGGTTTTGCCCTTGGCGATGTCGTCTTCGCTGAACAGCGAGGTGAGGGCGATGATGGGCAGATGGGCGGTGCGCGAATCAGCGCGGATCCGGCTGGCCAGGCCCAGGCCGTTCAGGCGCGGCATCTCGAGATCCGTCACCACCACTCGCACCTGTTCCAGTTTGTGCAGCAGCAATTCCCAGGCGGCCTCACCATCGACCGCATCCAGCACCGTAAAGCCGTCTTCCACCAGATATCGCTTGATCTGGTTGCGAAAGAAGTCGGAATCTTCGGCCAGCAACACGGTGACGGCCTGGTAGTCGCGGCAGGTGGCCCGCCAGTCGGGATGAACCACATCCACCAGATCATGCAGATCAGCGATCAGGGTCGTGCGGTGGTTGATCAGAACCGAACCGGCGATGCCCTTTTGCCGGTGGGTGATTAGGTCGATCATCAGCCGCGTTTCGACGACATCGATCGGCATGGCCCCCAGCAGGCCAACTTCACGCCCGTGGACGCTGGAGACCAGCACCGCCAGTTCCTGAGCGTCTTCAATCGGGTGAATTCCGCCCGCATCGGCCAGTGTCACCAGCGGCAGTGAGCCGCCCCGGTATTGCATGGTGCGTTGCCCGCCGAGTCGCTCGATCCGGTTGGGGGTAATCCGTTCAATCCGCTGCACTATATCCAGCGGCACCGCGCACGGTTCATCCGGGCGGTTATGGAACAGCAGCAAAAAATGGACATCCTGCAGGCGCTCGGTTTCGGCTTGGGTGACCCGATCGACCGCGCGAGCCGATCCGGCCACCGAGGTCAACCCCGCCCGATTCGCCACGCCGGCGATATCCAGAATCAGGGCCACGGTCCCATCGCCGAGAAGTGTGGCTCCGGCATAGTCATGCAGGTGCTGGAGCCGCCGGTTGAGCGGTTTGACCACGATCTCTTCGGCGTCGTGAAACCCGCCGACTACCAGCCCGTAGCTCATCAAACCGGTGGTGACTACCGCAATCTCCAGCGCCGAGGCAGCGCTTTTGCGGCGACCGTCCGCCCGGGGCTGGCCAGCCGGCTGGCGGTGAGCCGCTGCCAGCGGTTCGCCAAACAGGGCATGGCGCGGGGAGCGCCGGTCGGCCAGTCGCCCGCGCTGATCGGGTCGGCGCTGGCCCGTTGCCGGATCGATATAGGTGGGAATAATGCCCAGCACCTGATCCAATCGGGTCAGCGGCAACATCCGGTCGCGCAGCAGCAGCACCTCGGCATCACCCACCACTTCGATACGGCGCTGGACTTCTTCTGCCCGTAGCCGCAGCAGTTCTTCGATATTGGCCTGAGGGATGGCGAACCGCTCGGTTTCGACCGATACGATCAGCGCCGGAATGATCGCCAGAGTCAGCGGCAGTTTGATGCGAAACAGCGATCCCTTGCCCACTTCGGACAGGATTTCCATTTGCCCGCCGAGGCGATCCAGGTTGGTCTTGACCACATCCATCCCGACCCCGCGTCCCGAAACGTCGGACACCTGGCGGGCAGTGGACAGGCTGGGCAGGAAGATCAGCGCCTGTTTGTCGCGGTCGGTCAGCCCCTGGATTTTTTCTGCTGAAATCAAGCCGTTCGCGATCGCGGCAGCGGCAACCCGGTGTGGATCGATCCCTCGGCCATCGTCGGCAATCTCCACTACCACCTGCCCGGCTTCATGGCGCGCATCGATCCGCAAACGTCCCACCGGATTTTTGCCGGCGCGGATGCGATCTTCGGCGGTTTCGAGGCCGTGATCGACCGCATTGCGCACCATGTGAGTTAGCGGGTCGGACAAGTTCTCAATCAGGCTGCGGTCGAGTGCGACGTCCTTGCCCTGAATATCGAGATCGATCTCCTTGCCCAAGGTCCGCGCCAGATCCCGCACCAACCGGGGAAACTTGGCGAACACATTGCCCATCGGTTGCAGGCGGGTTTGCAAGATGACGGTCTGCAATTCCGAGGTGACCTGGTTGATCCGATCTTCAGCGGCGGCGAGGGTTTGCGGATTGTTCTGAGTCACCGCGACGCGAAGCTGGTTGCGGCTCAACACCAGTTCACCGGCCAGATTCATCAGGATTTCCAGCAGGCCGACATGCACCCGCAGAGTTTCATCAGCCGGGGCAGCGGCTTCGGCGGCGCGGGTCAGTCCCGGCGGTAGTGGTTTTTTTTTTCCACCGATGGCACGACGTGCGGCGGGACCGCGGGGATCGCCCCCGGCTCCGGGATTGTGACAGGGTCGTCCACGACCACCGGCGGTGCCGGAAAAAAAGTAGCCTTGCGATCCAGAGCGAGATCCGACTCAGCCAAATGGGTCAGGCTGGCCACCAGATCAGCAATGTGGACCTGATGGCTGCCGGCAGCGTCGTTGATCATTTCGCGGAGCTTGTCGAAGGCGGCCAGCAGAAGATTGGTCACCTCGGCACTGGGGAACATCTGGCGCGAGCGGAGCAGGTCCAGCACCGTTTCAGCCTTGTGTGCCAGCTCCTTGACCTTGTCCAGTCCGAAAAAACCGCTGCCGCCCTTGATCGAATGGGCGGCCCGGAACACTTTATTAACCAGTTGCTCGTCGATATCCGCTCCACCTTTCTCGATGGCCAGCAGATCCGTCTCGATGGTCGCCAGGTGTTCCCGCGATTCATCGATAAATTCATTCAATTCATTCAGGAGATCATCACTATCCACCGGATTTCACCCTTTAAAACAGACTTCAGAACAGCTTGAGGATAGAACCCACGATCGCGGCACCGGCAGCCAGCAAGGCGAGGAGGCCGATCACCAGCGCTGCCGTGGCGCGAGACTGGCCAGGAGCGCCCCCGTGCGTAGCAAGATTCGCCGCCGCCTGGTGAACCGAGCGATCCGCAGCTTCCCGGGCGATGGTTTCGATCACCGGCTGGATGCCGCCCCGGACCATCTGGATGACTTGCTGCTTGAATTCAGGCGCGCTAGTCGCCATCACCATGGCTTCCTGGGTTTGACGCTTGACCTGGACTTCGATTTCCCTGAACAACTCGTCCCGGTTCATCTCCAGACCCCGGGCGATATTGCGCTGCGAAACGCTCTCACTGACTTCACGCGCGGCGACTTCCGCGACCGCCCGGGCGCTTTCCTGGGCGGCAGTGCGGGCGGTGCGCTCAGCGGTGCCACGCGCAATTTCAGTAGCAATCTGCTTGGCCGCTTCCTGCGCGGCTCGTACCGCGGCATGTGCTGCCCGCCGGCCCAGATCCTCGGAAATGCTCCGGGCAGCTTGGGTAGCGGCTTCCCTCGCCAGGTTGGGAACCAGTTCCTGAACAAGGTCGCGGGCCACTTTTTCTGCCGCCGCCCAAGCCGCACGTTCGGCAATCTGCTCAATATCGGTCACCGATAGCCCGGGCGTTGCCGGCGCAGTTTCGGCAATTGGCGTCGCCGGGACAGGAGCGGCTGGTGTTTTGATGATCGGGATACTGATCGACGGTTCACCCGATCTGGCTGGCGGTGGGGCTTTTTCGACGATGACGGGCCTGGGGATGAGCGGCGCGGGAGTGGCTACCGGTTCCATGGAGATGGTCGCAATGCCGGCGCTGACCTTGTTCAGCACCTCATCAAGCTGCTCGGGGGTATAGGGTTTGGAGAGGAAACCGACCGCGCCGCTGTCTCTGGCGTCGCGTTTATCCTCGTCCGTGGCGTTGGCGGAACACATGATGATGGGCGCAGTGTCCGGCTGGCGTCCGGTGATGGTTCGGCTGGTCTCGAACCCGTCCATGCCCGGCATCATGACATCCATAAAAATGATTTGGGGTTTCTTGGTATCCAGGTACTTGATACAGTCTTCACCCGATCCCACCCAGTCTACTTCAATGCCACGTTCAGTAAGCAGCCTGCGTAAGGTAATGTGGGCGACCTTGGAATCGTCCACCACTAGCGCCTTTTTGATGTTCATGCGGGTCTCCTGCGGCATGTAAAGTATGACTGTTGCTATGCGTGGAGTCGGCTTCCCGCTGGCTTAAACCGGTAGGGTGCCGGTTCCACTTCTGGATTTCCGGTCAGACGTTGACTATAGCGCATCACGCCGGTATGCCACATCCAACCGGATGTCATGGGTCATGGAGTCATCGAATCATGGAGTCATGGTCGGTCATCCGCGCTTTCCTTGGCGTGCGGCAACAAATCCTCGCGGCTGATGCCCAGATACAAGGCACTGGCGCTGGCAATATAGATCGACGAGTAGGTACCCACCACGATACCGATGATCATGGCGACCGAAAAGCCGCGCATCACCGTTCCGCCAAAGAAGTACATCACGATCACCGACAACAGGGTGACGAAGCTGGTCATGGTGGTGCGCGACAGGGTTTCGTTAATTGACAGATTCATGATTTCCAGCACTGACCCCTTGCGCCGCTTGCGAAAATTCTCGCGGATTCGGTCCAGCACCACCACCGTGTCGTTGACCGAGTAGCCGATCACGGCCAGTACCGCCGCCAGCACCGTCAGATCAAATTCCAGTTGGAACAGCGAAAACCAGCCAACTGTAAAAATCACGTCATGGATAGTGGCGGCGATAGTGCCGACGGCCAGCCGCCATTCAAAGCGGAGCATCACATAGGCCAGAATCCCCAGTAACGCGCCCAGCGCCGCCAGTCCGCCTTGTTCGACCAGTTCATGGCCGACCTGCGGCCCGACGAACTCGGCCCGCGCCAGCGTGACTCCGGCTCCGCCTTCTGCATTCTGCAGGGCCGTCAAGACCTGATTGTTCAGGGTGGCGGCGTTGATCTGCGCACGGGGCGGAATGCGGATCAGCACATCCCGCGAAGTGCCAAAATGCTGAGTCTGTGCGTCGCCGTAACCGGCCTTGACCAAGGTTTCCCGCACCTGCGGGATGGCAACCGGATGAGGGTATTGCACCTCGATCACGGTGCCGCCGGTGAAGTCCAGCCCCAGATTCATCCCGCGAATCAGCACTGAGCCAACCGCGATCAGCAACACGGCGACTGACCAGCCCATCGCCAGTTTGCCCCAGCGCAGAAAGTCGATCCGGGTGTTGTAGAAATCAAATTGCCAGATAGCTTTTTTCATACCCGCTCAAACCGACAGAGTTTGCAGCTTGCGGCCGCCATAAATGAGATTGACCAGCGCCCGCGACCCGGTGACCGCGGTGAACATCGAGGTCACGATGCCGATGCTGAGGGTGACTGCGAAGCCTTTGATCGGGCCGGTGCCGAATCCAAACAGCATGATCGCCGCAATCAGGGTGGTCAGGTTGGAGTCGAGAATGGTGTCAAACGCCCGATCAAAGCCAGCGTGAATGGCGGCCTGCGGGCTGTTACCGTTGCGCTGCTCTTCACGGATGCGCTCGTAAATCAGTACGTTGGCATCGACCGCCATACCCATGGTCAGCACGATGCCCGCGATGCCGGGCAAGGTGAGGGTGGCCTGCAACATCGACAAGGCGGCGATCAGCAGCACCACGTTAGCGGCCAGCGCGGCGGTAGCGATCATTCCGAAGTTCTTGTAGCGCCAGGTCATGAACCCGGCGATAACCAGCAGAGCAATCGCCGCCGCACGGAAGCCTTGAGCGATGTTTTCCTTGCCGGCGCTTGGCCCGACCGTGCGTTCCTCGATGATTTCAATCGGACTGACCAAAGCGCCGGCCCGGAGCAGCAAGGCCAGATCGCGGGCTTCGCGGGTGCTTTCCAGGCCGGTAATTTGAAACCGCCGGCCCAGCCGGTCGCGGATGGTGGCGACGTTGATCACTTCCTCAACCGTGTAGGAGGTCTTTTTCAGCTCGTCGCCGACCCGCTTGGTTTCGGTCTTGTTTTCGATGAACACCACGCCCATCCGCTTGCCGATGTTGTCCTTGGTGGCATCCTCGAAGCGTTTCGCGCCCTTGCCGTCGAGACTGACGAACACCGTCGCCCCACCGCTCTGCTGATCGATCCCGGAGGAAGCATCCACGATGGAATCACCGGTCAGCATTACCCGCTTTTGCAGCAGCACCGGACGGCCATTGCGATCCTTGTACAGCCGGGAATTGAGCGGCGCACGGCCCGTGCTTGCGGCCTGATTCCAGTCGTTATCCTCGTCGGCGAGCCGAAATTCGAGCGTAGCGGTCGCGCCGAGGATTTCCTTGGCGCGGGCGGTGTCCTGCACGCCAGGGAGCTGGACCACAATCCGGTCGCTGCCCTGTTGCTGGATGATCGGTTCAGCCACGCCCAGTTCATTGACCCGATTACGCAGGGTGGTGATGTTCTGTTGCAGGGCGAAGTCACGTTTCTCCTTGACCTCGCGCTCGCTGAGGGTGAATTTCAGACTCAGCGGCCCCGGCTCGGAGGCTTGCAGGGCCGGCAGACTCTTCCGCAATAATTGAGCAGCCTGGTCGCGCTCGGCGGCGTCCTTGAACTCAACCTGCACTCCGCCGCTGCCGGCGCGGCCCACCGAACTGTATTGAATCTTGTCGGTGCGGAGTTGGGCACGAATTTCATCGACGTAGCTGTCTTCAACCTGCTTGATGGTGGCATCCATATCGACCTGCATCAGAAAATGGACGCCGCCGCGCAAATCGAGGCCAAGGTACATCGGATTCAGTCCCATCGCCCGGAAAAAGCCGGGCGCAGCCGAGGCGAGATTGAGCGCCACGATGTAGTCGCGGCCCAGCCGATCCTTGAGGATGTCAGCGGCCTTGAGCTGTTCTTCCGGGTCGGCGAAACGAATCAGCAGCCGTTCGCCGTCCAGTTCCAGCCGGCGATGCGGGAGTTGGTCGGCGTCCAGCAACGCGGCGACCCGATTCTGAAACACGGCATCGACGGTGATGTTGGCGCGGGCGCCGGAAATCTGCACGGCCGGGTCTTCGCCAAACAGGTTGGGCAACGCAAAGATCAGGCCCCAGAACATGACCAGACCGATCAGCAGGTACTTCCACCAGGGGTATTGATTCAGGGAATACGGGGTAGGCATAGCGGGAGGGGTTTCCGATGGCGGGTGATTCAGGGATTGCCCTTGAGGGTGCCCTTGGGCATCAGCGAGCTGACGGCCTGCTTTTGGACCTTGATCTGGACGCTTTCAGCGATTTCGACCTGGATGAAGTTCTCGCCGATTTCGATGATCCGGCCCAGCACGCCACCGCCGGTGACGACCTCGTCGCCTTTCTTGAGGGTCTCGACCATTTGTTTGTGTTCTTTGGCGCGTTTGGTTTGCGGGCGGATCAACAGGAAATAGAACGCGCCAATCAGGATGATCGGGAATAACAGGTTCATCAGCCCCATGTCGCCACCGGGTCCGCTGGCCGTTTGGGCCGCAGCGTCCCGGATCAGGAAGTTCAGAATGCTTTCCATTGGAATTCCTCAGAATTTGATTGAACGCGCCGCATGCTGAATCATTGCTGGCATCGCTTCGGTGGTCTTTTCAAAGGGCGGCATTATACACAGGCGGCGGTTTTTGCCCCCGTTTTTCATAAAATCCGGTCGTGAAGGTTTCTAACCGCCGTTCCGCAATCGCCGCCTGCACGTCGCGCATCAGGTCCTGGTAGTAGTGCAGGTTATGAAGGGTGTTAAGCCGTGCGCCGAGGATTTCCCGGCATTGATCGAGATGGCGCAAGTAGGCGCGGCTGTAATGCTGACAGGTATAGCAGCCACAGGTCTCGTCCAGGGGCCGGGTATCGCTGCGATAGCGGCTGTTGCGGATGCGGATGTCGCCGTAGCGGGTGAACAGGTGGCCGTTGCGGGCATTGCGGGTGGGCATCACGCAGTCAAACAGATCGATGCCCCGCCGCACCGCTTCAATGATGTCCTCCGGTTTACCGACACCCATCAGGTAGCGTGGCGCATCTTCCGGCAACAGCGGCGTCGTGTAATCGAGCATGGTCAGGCGTTCCGCCACCGGCTCGCCGACCGCCAGCCCGCCAATGGCGTAGCCGTCAAAACCGATCTCGCGCAAGCCGGCGGCGGAACGACGGCGCAAGTCGGGATAAACGCTGCCCTGAACGATGCCGAACAAAGCCGCGGGGTTGTCAGCATGGGCGATTTTGCTGCGCCGCGCCCATCGCAAGGATAATTCCATGGACTGGCGCGCCTCAGCTTCCGTAGCCGGGTAAGGCGTGCATTCGTCGAAGATCATGACGATGTCGGAACCGAGCGCCCGTTGGGTCGCCATCGATTCTTCCGGCCCCAGAAACACGCTGTTCCCGTTCAGCGGCGAACGAAATTTCACGCCGGCTTCGGTAATTTTGCGCATTGCCGCCAGGCTGAACACCTGAAAGCCGCCGGAATCGGTGAGGATCGGGCCGGTCCAGTGCATGAAACCGTGCAGACCGCCGTGCTGTTCGATAATGGCGGTTCCGGGCCGCAGCAGCAGGTGAAAGGTATTGCCGAGGATAATTTCGGCCCCACTGGCGCGCACGTCCTCCGGGGTCATGGCCTTGACCGTGCCGTAGGTGCCGACCGGCATGAAGGCCGGGGTTTCGACCGCGCCACGCAGAAAGGTCAGCCGGCCCCGGCGGGCGCGACCGTCGGTCTCGGTCAGTTGGAAATGCATGGGAAACTCCCGGAGTCGGCGGTCACGCTACGCTAACCCGCTTATACCCATTTCGAGTAGGTTTTCGCATTCAGGTCTCCCGGGTTCCGTCATTCCCGTGAATGCGGGTATGACGAACGGGGTGGTTTTTGACCTGAAAAAGATAAAATCTATCGGGAAACGGGATTATCTGATAGTGCGGTCATGGCGCGATGGTTTTCCGAACAATTGCTGGACGCATCTCCACGGTCCCTGGCCAAGGTCAGAGCAGCCTGATGAAAGGCCTCTTCAGAACGGGTAGCGTTCCCGGAGATGAATCAGCAAGCCCTGCGCTGCCGCCTCAACCATGTCCATCACCCGTTTGAAGCCTTCTGGCCCGCCATAATAGGGGTCGGGTACTTCCCGTTCCGGCCAGTCCGGCGCGAAATCCATCAATAACCGGATTCGCCGCCGCAATTCTACATCCCGGCACGCGGCCAGCAGATCAGCGAGATTATCCCGATCCATCGCCAAAACGTGATCAAATTCGGCAAAATCGGCCACAGTAACCAACCGGGCGCGAATGCCGCTTAAATCCACGCCCCGGTGTAATGCCGTCGCCTGGCCGCGACTGTCGGGTGGCGAATCGGGGTGATAATCAGCATGGGTACCTGCTGAATCGACGTACACTTGATCAGCCAGACCGGCATCTGCCAACAAGCGCCGGAATACCCCTTCCGCCATCGGCGACCGGCAAATATTGCCCATGCAAACCATTAAGACCTTAACCATCACTTTTGCCTCATTGAAAACTTCGTCGCCATGCCCACGATCGATCCCGAAAAACTCAAACCACTGCTCGGTCAAACCTTGCACTACCAGGGAATGGCCTGCCAGGTTATTGAAATTCTGGCTGACCCCCCGGCGCTGGTTCTGCAAGGACGCCACGAGCGCAAGGTCATCCAGCCCACCCAGTACGGCGACGCCGGCGACTGGATCGCCGAAACTTTCACCGTGGCCCTGCTCAACAGCCGCCTCGACGGCTTCAATCCTGATTTACCGGAACTGGCCGGGTTCGACCTGCTGATCTGAACGCGCCCACTCCGCGGCAACCCGCGCCAAATCGGCTTCGGTATCCACGCCCGGCGGCGGCGCTTCAGTGGTTTCGGCAACATGAATCCGGATGCCATGCGACAGCGCGCGCAGTTGCTCCAGGGATTCGGCCTGCTCCGCCGGGGCCGGCGGCAACCGTGGATAACCGCGTAATACCCCCGCCCGGTAGGCGTAAAGTCCGATATGGCGAAACCAGGCGGTATCGGCGGGAAGTTCAGTCGGCATTACTCCAGCGGTTCCAAACGCGCCGCGATGCCAGGGAATCGGGGCACGGCTGAAATACAGCGCATAACCACCCGCATCCCGCACCACCTTGACCACGTTGGGATCAAACACCTCCGCCGGATCATGAATGCGGGTGCAGGCGGTCGCGATCCCGGCGTCAGAGTGTGCCGCCAGCCCTGCTGCGACGTGTCGAACCAGCGCTGGCGGAAGTCGCGGCTCATCGCCCTGGACGTTGACCACAATGGCGTCATCCGGCCAGCCGCGCTGATCCGCGACTTCCGCCAGCCGATCGGTGCCGGTCGCATGATCGGGCGAGGTCATGCACACCACGGCCCCGAAACTTTCCGCGACCGCCTGAATCCTGGGGTCATCGGTGGCGATGATCACCTCCAACGCGCCACTGTCCAGCGCCTGCCGGTAGACCTGTTCGATCAGCGGTCGCCCGGCCAACCGCCGCAACGGCTTGCCCGGCAGCCGGGTTGAGGCGTAACGGGCCGGAATAGCGATCCGGAACCGGAGCGAGTCAGCCTCACGCACGGTTTTGATCACCACCAGGGCCACACTCCTCAGCGGTCAACCGCCGCGCCTCAATCTCCAGCATCACCGGAATACCGTCGCGGATCGGATAGGCCAGCCGACTTTCCTGGCAGATCAGCTCCTGCCGCACCGGGTCGTAAACCAGCGGGGCCTTGCTGACCGGACAGACCAGAATCTCCAGCAATTTCTTGTCCATTTTCGTTCACCTCGGATGATGGATGGGTGGAGGATGGGGGAAGGACGCTGCGCCGCCGTGCCGGAATCTCGCGCCGGATGTCTTTGGACAGCGCGATGGCGGCCAGCCGTTGCAGTAACGCTTCCTCGAATTGCGGTTCCAGTTGCGCGCTGACCGGCACAGTCCAGCACCCTTCCGGGGCGAATTTCCAGCATTTGATCGCATCCTTCTCGGTCATCAATACCGGCAAATCTTGCCCGAACTGCAAATCTTCGGGGCGAAATGGATGATGATCAGGAAAAGGATGTTCGATCAGCCGCAGCCGGGCATGGCGCAGATGCTCGAAAAAGCGTCCCGGATCGCCAAGGCCGGCCACCGCGTGGATCGTGCTGCGCCGGAAGCCGGCCAGCACTGCACTGACCTTGGGGTCGCGCAGATTGATCGCGATTTCGCCACGCAGAATCATCAGATATTCATCGCCGCGCGCCGCACCGTTGCCCACCACGAAATCGACTTCGCGCAATCGGGAAGGTGGCTCGCGCAAGGGTCCAGCCGGCAGACAGGCGCCGTTACCCAGCCGGCGAAAGCCATCCACCACCGCAATTTCGATGTCGCGCCGCAGGCGGTAATGCTGCAAGCCATCGTCGCTGACGATCACATTGCACGAAGGATAAATGTCCAGCAACGCCCGCGCCGCGGCGACCCGGTCGGGATCGACCACCACCGGACAGCGGCAACGCTGTGCCAGTAACACCGGCTCATCGCCGACCTGATGCGGATCGCTGTCGGCAATGACATGGCGGGGCCAGGTGGCGGACTGGCCACCGTAGCCGCGACTGATGATACCCGGCTGATAACCGGCTTCCCGCAGCAAGTTCACCAGCCGTGCCGTCAGCGGGGTCTTGCCCGCTCCGCCCACACTGATGTTGCCGACCATAATCACCGGGACGGCCACAGCCGCGCTCGGCAAAAAACCATTGAGATAGAGCCAGCGCCGCACTCGCACGACCATGGAAAACAGGAGGCTGAGCGGCCAGAGCAACACCGCGATCAAGTTCAGAGAATAGCCATAGCGATCCAGCCAGCGCTGCATGAGTTCAGGGTCCAGGCGCTGGAGCGTTGATCGTAGCGAGGCTCAAGTGTTGCAGACCCAGTTGGGCAGCGACATCCAGCGCGGTCGCTACGGCCTGATGGGGCGTTCGGCCATCGGCGCTGATGGTCAGCGGCAGAATGCGCCCGCCGGTTGCCGCCAGCAGTTTGGCTTTCAGCGCCGCCGGCTCGCGGCCTTCCAGGGTTTGGCCGTTGACCGCATAGCGGCCGTCGGCGGTAATGCTCACCTCCAGTTGCGCGACGGCGCTGGGCATCGGCTGGCCGGAGGCTTCCGGCAGGCGGATTTCCAGTAGCGCTTCATGGCGCAAACTGGTGGCGATCATGAAGAAGATGAGCAGCACCAGCACGACATCAATCATTGGCACCAGATTGAGTTCCGGCTCCTCACGGTGACGGGGACGCAGATTCACGGCGGCGACTCCTGGCCGGGCGGTCCGGCGTCGAGCAGGTCAATGAGTTCGAGGGTTTCCTGTTCCATCCGCACCACCAGTTCATCGACCCGCGAATGAAAGTAACGGTAGAACAGCAGGCTGGGAATGGCGACCGTCAGACCGGCGGCGGTGGTCACCAGCGCTTCGGCGATGCCTACTGACAGCAGGCTGAAATTGCTGTTGCCCTGGGTGGAAACGATCTGGAAAATTTTAATCATGCCGGCCACGGTACCGAGCAGACCGAGCAGCGGGCTGATCGCGGCGATGGTGCCCAGGGTGTTGAGGAATCGCTCCAGTTCGTGAACGACGTGGCGACCGGCATCCTCGACCCGCTCCCGCAGAATCGCCCGGCCTCGATGGCGGTTGGCCAGGCCAGTCGCCACGATCCGGCCCAGCGGCGAATGCAGCGGCAGCGCTTCGACATCGGATGGCGTGATCAGGCTATGTTCCGTCCATTGCCGCAGCAACATGACCAGTTGACCCGGCAGCACTCGCGCCCGGCGCAACGCCAGCAGTCGCTCGATGATGATGGTCGCCGCCGCCAGCGAACAGGCCATGATCGGCAGCATCACCCAGCCGCCGGCTTTCACGAATTCAAACACGCGGCTGCCTCCCCTGCTGCTGCTTCTTCACCCTTCCCCCACTCGATCCTTGCCCAACAACGCCGCCACGCTGCTCTGCCAGGTGGATTGCAACGAAACTGCCGGTTCGGCCTCCCGGAACACGCCATAAGCCATTAGCCGCCGATGGCGTTGTTCCAGCAGTTCGTCGATACCCAACCCGTCCAGTTGTTGCAGGTTGTCCAGCAACGCGCCGCGAATGGTTTCAGCCATCTGCGCCATGTTGCGGTGGGCGCCGCCGGCAGGTTCGGCAATGACACCGTCAATCAGCTTCAGCTTCAGCAACCGGTCCGCGGTCAAACCCAGGGCCTCAGCCGCCTCAGCCGCCCGTTCGGCGCTTTTCCACAGGATTGTCGCGCACCCCTCCGGCGAAATCACCGAATAAGTGCCGTATTGGAGCATCAACAACCGGTCGGCAACCCCGATCGCCAGCGCCCCACCCGAACCGCCTTCACCGATCACCACGCCAATAATTGGCGTGCGCAGCCGGCTCATCTCGAACAGATTGCGGGCAATCGCCTCGCTCTGGCCGCGCTCCTCAGCGCCGAGGCCCGGATACGCGCCGGGGGTGTCGATGAAGGTCAGCACCGGCAACTGAAACCGCTCGGCCAGTTTCATCAGCCGCAACGCCTTGCGATAACCCTCCGGGCGAGGCATCCCGAAATTGCGGTAAATTTTCTCTTTGGTGTCGCGACCCTTCTGGCAGCCAATGATCAGCACCGGCCGCCCACCCAGCCGCGCCAGCCCGCCCACCAGGGCATGATCATCGGCAAAGGCCCGGTCGCCGTGCAGTTCCTGGAAATCAGTGAACAGCCGTTCCACATAGTCCAGGGTGTAAGGCCGTAGCGGGTGACGAGCAATCTGGGCGATCTGCCACGGGGTCAAACTGGCGAAGATCGAATCGGTCAGCGCCTTGCTCTTGGCTTCCAGCCGGGCGATCTCATCGTTGATATTCAAATCCTGTTCGGCGCTGAGATGACGCAACTCCCGCAGCATCGCCTCCAGTTCGGCGACGGGTTTTTCAAAGTCCAGACAGTTATTTGGATTCATGGGGATTTTCGCCGCTCATTCCTTTTCCGGCAGACGTACCGCCAGATACAGCGATTCATTCTCGCGCCGCACCAGCAACGGGATCGCCTTGCCCTTGGGCAACTCCCGGGCCATTTCGACAAACTGGCTGGCATTCTTCACCGGGATGCGGTTGAGTTGCAGGATGATGTCGTCCGGGTACAACCCGGCGTTGGCGGCAGGACCTTCGTCGAGGGCCGCCACCAGAACGCCCTGCTCCTCCATCCTCAACATGCGGCGCTGCTCGTTGCTGAGATCGGCAACGGTGAGTTTTAACCGCAGATCGCTGTGTTCATCCATGGTGGATACGGTTTCCGCCACCGCTTCCAGCCGAGCGATAGTGGCCTTGATTTCCAGCGGCTCGCCGTTGCGCAAAATGGACATCGCCACGGTTTTACCCACCGGAGTCGCGCCGATCATCCGGGGCAATTGCGAGGATTCCTCCACCGGTTCGCCGCCGTAACGCAGGATGATGTCGCCCTGTTTGAAACCGGCGCTGGCTCCCGGGCTGTCCGGCAGAATCTGCGCTACCAGCGCTCCGCGTGGTCGATCCAGGCTAAACGCCTCGGCCAGATCATTGTTGACGGCCTGTAGCAGAATTCCCATCCAGCCTCGCGTCACTTCGCCCGTCGCCTTCAACTGTTCGACGACCTGCATCGCCAGCTTGATGGGAATCGCGAACGACAGTCCCATGTAGCCGCCGGTGCTGCTGTAAATTTGCGAGTTGATCCCCACCACCTCGCCGCGCAGGTTGAACAGCGGCCCGCCGGAACTGCCGGGGTTAACCGCAACATCGCTCTGGATGAACGGGACATAGGCGCCGTTGGGCAGATTACGGCCCATCGCGCTGACAATACCCTGAGTGGCCGTGTGTTCCAGCCCGAACGGCGAACCGATCGCCAGCACCCATTCCCCGACCTCCAGCACGTCGGAGTCGCCTATTTTCACCGCTGGCAAGTTTTCGCCCTCAATCTTCAGTACCGCCACATCAGTCAATTCGTCCGCGCCGATCACCTTGGCGGGCCGTTCCCGCTGATCGCTGAGCCGAACGATGATCTTGTCCGCGTCCCGGGCAACATGGGCGTTGGTCAGGACATAGCCATCCGGGGAAATGATGAAGCCTGATCCGAGTGAATTGGATTGCCGGTCGCCCGGCAGTTCGGGGCGCTCCTGAAAGAAGCGCTTAAAGAAGTCCAGGTAGGAATTTTCCTTGCCCGGCAATTCCGGCATACCGGGCGAGCGAGCGGGGGTCTGCCGGCGCGGGGTCTGGGTTGAACTGATGTTGACGACCGCCGCCTCGTTTTGTTTGACCAGCTTGCGAAAATCCGGGAGCGGCTGGGGATCAGCGATGGGCCGCGCCGCCGGGGCCACCGCCATCCAGCCCAGCGATAGCCACAGCACGAAGAATTGGAACAGGCCACGAAAGCGGCTCATAGCGGCGATGATCTCCTGATGATGGGCGGAAAGGCGGGGAAACAACCGGTGGGAAAGCGGTGCGCGGGCTGCGATAATCGACCTTCGCCCGCCTTTGTTGGCGGGTGCAGATTGACACGCACAGTATAAAATAACTGGATAGCGTATGGGCGATGATTAGGGAGACAAGCGTGGAAGATCAAGAAGCAATGCCGGTGGTCACCGATCAAGACAAAGCGACCCGATTCATTTATGAATTGGCGCTCAAGCTGATCAAACTGAACGGGTCAGATATTTTCCTCACCGCCGGTAGCCCACCGGCACTCAAGGTCAACCAGGAAATTCGCCGGGTGGGCACCCAGATCCTGATGCCGCAACAGACTGCCTTGCTGGCGCGGTCCATCATGCGCGACCGTCAGTCGCGGGAATTCGATAAAAACAACGAAATCAATTTTTCCCTGCATCTCCCCAATGTGGCCCGGTTCCGGGTCAGCGCCTTTATCCAGCGGGGGAGTACCGGCTTGGTGATGAGGTTGATTCAGCAACAGATCCCGACCATTGAGGAACTCAACCTGCCGCCAATTCTGCACGATATCGCCATGACCGCGCGCGGGCTGGTGATTTTTCTGGGCGGCACCGGCTGTGGCAAAACTACCTCGATGGCGGCGATGGTGAATCATCGCAACCACCAAAGCCGGGAACACATCATTACCGTCGAAGATCCCATCGAGTTTTTCCACCGGCACCAGCAGTGCCTGGTGGAGCAACGCGAGGTGGGCATTGATACCGAGTCCTACGAGATCGCGCTGAAAAACACCCTGCGCCAGGCACCCAACGTGATTCTGATTGGCGAATGCCGCGACCGGGCCACCATGGAGGCAGCGATCACTTTCGCCGAAACCGGCCATTTGTGCATCACCAGCCTGCATGCGAACAACACCGATCAGGCCTTCGACCGCATCATCAACTTTTTCCCCGACGGAAAGCGGACACAGATCCTCATGGATTTGTCCTTCAACATGAAGGCGTTCATCTCGCAGCGGTTGCTGCCGCGCGAAGACCAGCCCGGCCTGATCCCGGCGGTAGAAGTGCTGCTCAATACGCCGCTAATGGCTGAGTTGATCTTTCAGGGTCGGATCAAGGAACTGAAATCGATCATGACCCGTTCCAGCGAGCAGGGCATCATCACCTTTGATCAGGCGCTGTTCGCCTTGTACGAAACGGGCCGGATCAGCTACGCGATGGCAATCCGCCAGGCGGATTCTGCTAATAACCTGCGACTGCGGATCAAGCTGGAGGGCAAGCGGATCTCACCGCAGACGACGGATATCGTTCTCCTTGAGATCGAGGAAGAAAAAAAGATCGACAGCTACCGCCGGTGGGAGGGTTAGCGGCGCGGCGTCCCGCAACTACACCTCGCCGTAGCGGGCAGCAGCGCCGATCCAGCGCCGAATCAAAGGTTCCACGCAGTCGGGATCATCGCGCAACAGTTCATCGGCGGCGTGGCGGGCGATGGGCAGCAAATCCTGATCGCGCAACAAATCGGCAACCCGCAAGGTCTGCTCGCCGGACTGGCGGGCGCCGAGGACTTCGCCGGGGCCACGCAATTCCAGATCGCGGCGGGCGATTTCAAAGCCATCATGGCATTCCCGCAACGCCGCTAACCGGATATGAGCGACCTGGGACAGCGGCGGCCGGTACAGCAACACACAACTGCTCTCGAGCGCACCGCGCCCTACCCGCCCGCGCAGTTGATGCAGTTGCGCCAGGCCCAGCCGTTCGGCGTTCTCGATAATCATCAGGCTGGCATTAGGTACGTCCACCCCGACTTCAATCACCGTCGTGGCAACCAGCAGATCGAGTTGTCCAGCCTTGAACATCGCCATGACCGCTTCCTTCGCCGCCCCCGGCAGCCGGCCATGCACCAGGCCGATCCGCAGTTCCGGCAGGATTTCGCTCAGCCGTTCGGCAGTGACTATCGCCGCCTGGCATTGCAAGGTCTCCGATTCCTCAATCAGCGGACAGACCCAGTAGGCTTGCCGGCCATTTTGACAGGCCTGGCGGACGCGGGTCACCACGTCATCACGGCGGCTGTCGGGTAAGGCAACCGTTTTGACCGGTTGCCGGCCCGGCGGCAGTTCGTCAATCACCGAGGTATCCAGATCGGCGTAAGCGCTCATCGCCAAGGTACGCGGGATTGGGGTAGCGGTCATGATCAACTGGTGCGGGCGAACGCCGTCCTGTCGGCCCTTTTCACGCAACGCCAGCCGCTGATGAACGCCGAACCGGTGCTGTTCATCGATAATCGCCAGCCCCAGTTCGGCGAACACAACCCGCTCCTGAAACAGCGCGTGGGTGCCCACCAGCAAATGAATGTTACCCGCAGCCAACCGTTCCAACAGCGTCCGCCGGGCCTTGCCGGTCAACCGCCCGGTCAGCCACGCCACTTCAACCCCTAATTCGCCCAGCCAGTTTTGAAAGTTGCGGTAATGCTGTTCGGCCAGCAGTTCGGTTGGCGCCATCAACGCCGCCTGCGCACCGACTTCCACCGCCCGCAACGCAGCCAGCGCGGCGATCACCGTTTTCCCGGAGCCAACATCGCCCTGCAACAACCGCAGCATCGGGCGCGGCTGTGCGAGATCGGCAGCAATTTCGGTGAAAACCCGCTGTTGTGCAGCGGTCAGGGTAAAGGGCAGCCGCTCCAGAAACCGGCGGGTCAGATCACCGTCCCCGGCTAATCGCGGCGCGGTTTGCTGCTTCATGTGCTGGCGCAATCGGCGCGGGCTCAGCTGATGGGCCAGCAGTTCTTCAAACGCCAGCCGGCGCTGAGCCGGATGGCGGCCACGGGCTAACTCGGCCAGCGCGGTAGCCGGCGGCTGGTGCAACAGGCGCACCGCTTCGGCAATCGATGACAGCCGCAGTCGGGTCCGCAGTTCCACCGGCAGCAGTTCCGGCAACAACATCGCCGTCTCCAGTTGCTCCAGCGCCTGTTCCGCCAGGTCGCGCAGGGTGAACTGTTGCAAACCGGCGGTTGCGGGATAGGTCGGGGTCAGACAATCAGGCGCGAGCGGTTCATCCTGGCTGATGCGCTGGCATTCAGGATGGATCATCTCCAGGCCGGTATAGCTTTGCCGCACCTCACCGAAACAGCGCAGCCGCGCTCCGGTCTGGCCGAGCAACTGTTGCTGGCCGGGACTGAAATGAAAGAAGCGCAAAGTGAGAACGCCAGTGCCGTCAGCCAGATGGCAAAGCAGGAATCGTCGACCCCGGGCGGTGACTTCGCTGCCTACGACCTTGGCCTCGATCTGCGCTTCGTCGCCCACTTGCAACTGACTGATCGGAGTAATGCGGGTGCGATCCTGATAGCGCAGCGGCAGGTGCAGCAGCACATCGGCAACAGTATAAAGTCCGAGCCGACGCAGGCGTTCCGCCAGCTTGGGGCTGATGCCCTTGAGCGCGGTGAGTAACAACGGTTCGGGAGGGAGTGGTCGCGCCAATTCCGGTACGTTCAGTGTTGTAATCCTCGGTAACAACGCCAATTATAGTCCGGGCCACCCGAATGCAGCATTGCAAAATCTACAACGGTTTATGGAATAATGCCCATCATCAAAACCTTTTGAGGACAGCGGGCATGAATAAATTGGCAGGCGGGGCGGTCGTGGTGGTGGTCTTGGCCGCAGCAGGCGTCACCGGCGCGGCGTACTGGTCGGGGATGCAGGCGGAGCGCTGGTACGAAGAAGCGCTGGCGGAAGGGGCGAAGAACCCCAACGTCAAATTCAGTACGGTGAGCTATCAGCGCGGATTGTTCTCATCGCAGTCGGTAACCCGCATCCAGTTGGCGATGCCCGAAGGCAGCGATGCCAAAGAGGCTAATCCATCGTTTTCGATCCGCCAGGATATTTACCACGGCCCGTTGCCACTGGCCGGCTGGGGGGTTCCGGGGATTCCGATGCAAGTGGCCGGTGCGGTAGTGCGTGCGGTTCTGGAGCCGGACAGCAGCGCCTGGACCCGTGATCTGGCCAAAGCCTATGGCAATCAGCCGCCGGTGGTAGCGATCTCGCGGATCGCCTTCGACGGGGCCAGCGATACCCGCATCGCCATGCCACCGCTGACTCTGGACAATACCGGCGAGGTGCAAAGCCTCAAATTCAGTGGCTTGCAGGGCCAGTTTCAAGTCGCGCCCAAGGCTGCCGCAGTACAGGGCACCCTGACGGTCGTCAGTTTGGAGGCGGTCGGCAAACCCACCCCCGCCAGCGACGCTCAGCCAGCGACCAACGGCGCTCAGGTCAGCCTGCGTGATCTTAGCCTGACCGTGAATCAACGCAAGGGCGCGTTTGACCTGCTGTTTGGCGAATCCAACTTCAAAATCAGCGATCTGATCGTCAAGGATCAGGCCAGCGGCGCACCGTTTGCCATCAATAATCTCAGCATCAGCGGTTCGTTGACCCCGCAAGGCGCGCAGCAGGTCGCCGCCGAGGCGCTGATCAAGGCCAGCAAGGTGACCGTGGACCAGCAAAGCGGTGAAGGCAGCCTGAAGCTGTCGCTGCGGAATCTGGACGGCGCGACCGTGGCCAAATTGCAGCAGTGGCAACAAAAGTCGGCGGGCAATCCCAGCGATCCCCAGGCGATCGATGAACTGATGAGGCTAACCAAAACCCTGCTGGCGGGTAAACCGGAATTCCTGATCGATAGCCAGGCCAAACTGGCCCAGGGCGACTGGCAAGGCCAATTAACCCTGAATTTCCAGGATTTTGGCGATGCCAATCCGCTGCTCGACCCCAGCGGGCTGCTGAACGCGCTGGAGAAAGGCGCGGCAGATGTTGCCGCATCCCGGACGCTGGTTGAAGCGCTGCTGACCAATACCGCCAGGGAAGCGGTGCGGGCGCAGGCCAAGGCGGAGGATAAGACCGTCGATGACCAGACGGTGCAAACCCTGGCGGCGCAGCAGGTCACCGAGCAGTTGCAAGGGCTGACCGCCGCCGGATTCTTCACCCTGGAAGGCGACCAGTACAAGTCCAGCGCCCGCTTTGCCGAAGGCAAGCTGACGTTGAACGGCCAGGAAATTCCGCTGACGCCGGCGGAGGGCATGGACAGCGGCATGACTGAGGAAGAGACACTGCCTGAACAGGATATTCCGCTACAGGAAATTCCGCTGACGCCGGCGGAAAGCATGGACGGCGGCACGACCGAAGAAAAGACGCCGACCGAACCGGATGCCGCGGCCAAACCGGTGCAACCGCAATAACGGGTGTCCGTACATGATCTGGCCTAATACCGCCCTGACCCGGCGACTCGGCATCCGCTATCCGATCATCCAGGCCCCGATGGCGGGCGGTCCCGGTACCCCGCAATTGGTGGCGGCGGCGTCCAACGCTGGCGGATTGGGGTCGCTGGCCGGCGGCTACCTGCAGCCTGAACGGCTACGCGCCGCGATCGCCGAGGTGCGCGCCCTCACCGACCGCCCCTTTGCGGTCAATCTGACGGCGGTCACCCCGGCCCGGTCTGATCCGGCCCGCATTGCCCGCGCCGGCGAACTGCTGGCCCCGTACCGCGCCGAGCTGGGCCTGCCCCCGGAACCGCCCACCCCACTGCCGCCACCCGAATTTGATGAACAGATGGACGTGATCCTGGAGAGCCAGATCCCGGTGCTGAGCTTCGTCTTCGGAGCGCCGGACGCCGAGCATCTGGCGCTGTTGCGAGAGACCGGCATCACCATCATGGCTACCGCCACCCACCTGCTGGAAGCCATCGTGCTGGAGGAAAGTGGGGTGGACTTCATCATTGCCCAGGGTGCGGAGGCGGGCGGTCATCGCGGCACGTTCATCGGCCGCCCCGAGCAGGGGCTGGTCGGCACCATGACCCTCACACCGTTGCTGGCCAAGCATGTCGAGGTTCCGATTATTGCCGCCGGCGGGATCATGGACGGGCGCGGGATCGCTGCGGCGCAGATGCTCGGCGCAGTCGGCGTCCAGATGGGCACCGCCTTTCTAGCCTGCCCGGAAAGCGGCGCACATCCAGCCTACAAGGCGCTGCTGCGGCAAGGCAGCGAAATTTCTACCCTCCTGAGCCGGGTGTTTACGGGTCGCCATGGTCGGGTGCTGCGCAACCGGCTGGTTGACGAGTTGCAGACGCACGAGGCGGAATGGCCGGGTTTTCCGTTGCAACTGTTTTTGACCCACGATCTGCAACGAGCCGCCGCCGAGCGGAATCTGACCGATTTCATGGCGCTGTGGGCTGGCCAGGGCTGCCATTTGTGCGAGGACCGGCCGGCAGGGGAACTGATCGCCCAGTGGGCAGCCCAGACGATGATCCTGCTCAATGGCCGGGAATGTGGCGAACCGTCCCGGCGGGAATCCGCTGAATCGGCTGCGCCAGCAGTGGATTCTCTTCCCGACCCGGTCGGTCTGATTTAGCCGCTGGGCCGATTTATGGAACTTCTTCCAGCAACCGGCGCAGTCGCTCCCAGTCGAATGCCGGCCCCGGATCGGTTTTGCGGCCCGGGGCGATGTCAGCGTGGCCGGTCAGCCGGTTGGCAGTAATGGCCGGATAAACCGCCCGCACCGCCCGGATCACCGCCGCCAGCCGTGGGTATTGGCCATCAGCGTAGGGAATCTGATCCGCGCCCTCCAACTCAATGCCGATGCTGAAATCATTACAGCAGGATCGCCCGGCGTACTCCGAAGCGCCAGCGTGCCAGGCCCGGCGGTGAAACGGCAGATACTGGGTCAATTCACCATCCCGGCGGATCAGTAGATGGGCCGACACCCGCAACCCGTCCAAGGTCTGAAAGTACGGATGTGCAGCGCGATCGAGCGCATTGGTGAATAAAGCATCGATCCATGGCCCGCCAAACTGGCCGGGCGGCAGACTGATCCCGTGGATCACGATGAGATCGATCGCGCTCCCGAACGGCCGATCATCGCAATTGGGCGAGGGCAGGTAACGGGCCTCATCCAGTAGCCCAGTACCCAAATCGACCCGCATGGCCGTTTAAAGCACCGTTTGATCGAAGTTGTAGCTCAGATCGGTGTGTGGCCGTTGCAGGAAAAAACCCTGCACATAATCGACACCGCACGCCCACAGTGCCGGCAAGGCGCTCGCATCCTCGACGCCGGTGACGATGGTCGTGATGCCCTGGTCGGCCAAGGACCGGCACAGTTGGTTAAGTTGTTGCTGGCGTTCTTTGTCGTTGATCAAGTCATGGGCGTACTTGGCGTCCAGCTTGACATAGTCGACCCGCAAGAATTGTGCGAGCGCCTGCGCCCGCTCGTGACCGCTGAAATGATCCAGCGACAGTCCGCACCCGATCGCCTTGAGTTGCTGCAAAAACGGCAGCAAGGCCTGCTTGTTCATTTGGGCAGTGGTTTCGGCCATCTCGAACACCAGGTTGGCTGCGGGCACTCCGGTTTTTTGCAGACCGCCCCGCAACCAGTTCAGCAGTTCTTCATCCTGCAGGATGGTTGGCGAGATATTGATAAACAGAATCGCCGAATGCCCATGCGCCTGCCGTTCGCGCAGCATCCGGATCGAGTGGGCGATCACCCAGCGATCCAGCACCATGCCGATCCGGTGGCGCTTGATCAGGGTAAAAACCGTTTCCGGCAATAATTCCCAGCCTTCACTGTTATGCATCCGCAATAACACCTCGTAGCGCTCTGTGGCATCGCCGCGCAGGCTGGCGGTGGGCTGAAACAACAGGGTCATCCGCTGTTGTTGCACCGCCTCGCGGATTTCCTCCAGCAGACGCCGCTGGCGCAGATTGCCAACCTCCTCCGGTTCGGCGCGCTGGCCATCGTGCTGGATATGAATCCGGGTGTCCTTGCTGTCGCGGGCCAAGGCGCAGGCCAAATCAGCCTGCTGGATTAGCACGGCGGTATCGCGCATCGCGGGACCGGCGATGCTGATGCCAATGCTGGTGCGCAGCTCAAAATCATGGCCGCCGACCCGGTAGGGTTCGGTTTCCAGGCGAGTTTGCACCGCCTTGGCCGTGGCCCGCAGCGCGTCCTGATGGATAAAGCTGAGCAGCACTGCAAACAGGGTATCGCTAAACCGGGCCGCCAGCGGGTCGTTGCCCAGCACCCCCTGCAGGCGAGCAGCGGCTTGTTCGACCACTTCATCGGCAGCGACGACATCCTGGCTTTCGATGACGCGCAGGTTGTCGAGAGCAATCAGCATGATCGCGACCGTCTGGGTGCTGGCCGCGGTGGCGATCAGCGCCCGTTCCAGGCGAGTGAGAAAATACGGGCGGTTGTGCAGACCGCTGACGGTGTCCAAGTGGCTGAGCTGGCTGAGTTTGCGGTACAGGCCCGATCCGGGGCGCAGCCGTTTGGCGATGACCGTGAACAGCAGTTCCGGATTGGGGGGTTTACCCAGCAGGGCTTCGCCGCTCAGCCCGGTTGTAGCCAGCCGCAAGCCGATGTCGGGCCGCGCCGACAGCAGCGCTAGCGGCAGTTCCCGGAACGAGGCGTGTTGCCGGATGGCCTGTGCCAGCAGCAGACCATCGACGCCCTTGATGTCCAGGCTCAGGATCAGTAGGCTGGGCTGAAAGTTATTGAGTGCCTGCAACACATGCAGCGGTTGGGCGAGTACTTGGGTGATCATGCCCCGGTTTTCCAGCCAGCGGGCGATTTCACGCGCGGACGGCAGGTGGTCATCAACGATCAGCACCCGATGATTGAGGATTTGCAGCGCCCGTTCTTCGAGCGTTTCCAGCAGCACCGGCAAGTCAGCCGGATTGACGAAGTAGCCGGTGGCACCCGCATCGACCGCATCGAGCCGGGCGGTGATGTCGCCCCGGTCGGCCAAAAACAGGAGCGGAATTTCCGGAGCCAGCGCCTGGCGTAATGCCGGGAGTTCTGACAGAGCGGCCTGGCGGTCGGGTAGGCTATCCAGGTCAATCAAGAGCGCGACCGGTGGTCGGGACTCAGCCAGCAGTGCGTGAATTTCGGTCAGCTGGGCAAACAGCCGGACCTGAAAAGCGCCGCGCTGTTCGAGCCGGCGGATCAGATCGCGGGCAGATTCCGGGGGGGTTGCCAGCCACAGACTCGCCGCCGTTTTTTCGCTGATGGGCGACGGCCATTCCCCTTGGTCCCACCGGGAGAACAGCGGGATCGTGGTTATTTCGTCCGCAGGAGTTGATTCACTGCCACCCAAGTCCGGCGTGGCGCGACACAGCGCGTCGACGATAGTGATCAGGCGTTCCCGGTTAGTGCCTCGGGGCAGTTCGCCTTTTTCAAGCGCTTCACTGACTTGCCGTTCGATCCGTTCGGCCAGCACCACGAGCCGACGGCAATCCTCGCGCGGGCGGGCCAAGGCCAGCACATCCTGGGCCGAACGCAGCAGTAACACGAAAAACTCCCGGCTCCATTTGATGTACACCAATTTTTCGGCGAGATCTTCGATGCGTTGCAGTTTGCCGGCGAGCGAGTCGGGAGAAGCGGATTTTAGTTTCATGGCACGTCTTTGGTTGTTGCGGTGCTGACCAATGAGCGTCTCGCTGCGTCTGAACCGGCGCAGCGAGACGCAAGATGCTAATTACAAGATGTTGCTTTAAGTGTAGTACGGCCTTGGTCGGCGTTCCCACGCTCTGCGCAGGAACACGTCAGGCAGACTCCATTGCGTTATTGGCGGTGGCGGCAAGGCAACGAGAGAAGGCTCACTGCGCCTCGAGATGGTAGGAAATAATCCGTTCGACCTCGTTGCGGGAACCCATGATCACGGGGCACCGCTGATGCAGGTTGACCGGTTGCAACGCCATGATCCGCTGCTCGCCCGTGGTCGCCAGCCCCCCGGCCTGTTCGACGATGAAGCCCATCGGATTGGCCTCATACAGCAGGCGCAGTTTGCCTTCCTGATGCTTGGCCCGCAGCTTGCTGTCGATGGGATACAGGAACACGCCGCCCTGGCACAGCACCCGATGCACGTCGGCGATCATCGCCCCGGCCCAGCGCATGTTGAAATCCCGGCGGCGCGGGCCTTCCTTTCCGGCCAGACACTCGTCGATGTAGCGGCGCATCGGTGGATCCCAGAACCGCATATAAGAGGCGTTGATCGAGAAATCCTGAGCTTCGGCGGGGATTTTCATGTCGGGATTGGTCAGGATGAACTCGCCGATGCGCTGGTCAAGCGTGAAGCCGTTGACGCCGTGGCCGGTGGTCAGCACCATCATGGTGGATGGCCCATACAGGGCATAGCCGGCGCAGACCTGATGATCGCCCGATTGCAGGAAATCGTCCTCGGTGGGCTCACCCAGCGCACCTTCGGGGCGGCGCATGATCGAGAAGATGGTGCCTACCGCGCCGTTGACGTCGGTATTGGAAGAACCGTCCAGCGGGTCGAACACCAGCAGGTATTTACCGCGGGGATACTGAGCCGGCAGGTGATAAACGTCGGTCATTTCTTCCGAAGCCATGGCGGCGACGTGCCCGGCCCATTCGTTGCGCTTGATAAACAGGTTGTTGGAGATGACATCCAGTTTTTTCTGGGTTTCACCCTGGATGTTTTCGGTGTCGGCGGCCCCAAGCACGCCCACCAGGCTACCGTAGCGGACCGCGCTGGCGATGGTCTTGCAGGAGATCACGACGTCATTGATCAGCGCGGTGAAATCGCCCGAAACACTGCCAATGCGCCGCTGTTCTTCGATAATGTATTCGGTGATAGTAGTGCCGATAGGCATGAGTGCTTATCCTTGGTTGGAGATAAATGGGTTGGATAAAATGGAGAAGATGCGGCGGACGGTCATCTTTCAGGCTGCCGCCGGTCGGCATTATAACGTGTAGCGGGTTGTCGGGAGGGTGCGAAGCACAATTCAGGCGACAGAACGTGTTGAGTCGGTTTTTAACCAAAAGGGCGAAGCCATGCCTCATTCCATCGGGCAGGAGTTGCAGATCCGGCGGCGGGACCTGGGTAACGAGTGGGATGAACTGGCGGAGGTCATCGCCGAATTGACCACCGGGTTGCGCGATGCTGAACCCGACGCTGATGACCTCGCGGAGCGCCAGGAACGGCTGGCCTGGCTGAGCCGCCAGCAGACGGGCGTTCTGGTGGTGTTGGGTGAAACCGAGCGGGCGTTGCTGGCACTCGGCGAGATCGCCTGGGACGATTAACACGCTCCCGCCCGGTTTTCCTCAAGCGCCGCTCAGCAACTGCGCCTCGGCCTCGTGGGTCGCCTGTTCCTGCTGCTGCAAAGCCCACATCTGGGCATATAGCCCGTCCTGTTGTAATAACTCACGGTGACGGCCCTGCTCCCGCACCCGGCCCTGATCCAGCACCAGGATTTGATCGGCATCGACAATGGTGGAGAGCCGGTGGGCGATCACCAGCGTCGTATGCTCCGCCGCTACCGCCCGCAACGCCTGCAAAATCGCCTGTTCCGACTGGCTGTCCAGCGCCGAGGTCGCCTCGTCGAAAATCAGGATGCGCGGACGTTTGAGAATGGCGCGGGCAATGGCGACCCGCTGTTTCTCGCCGCCCGACAGCTTCAGGCCGCGCTCCCCCACCACCGTGTCGTAACCCGCGGGCAGCGCCGCGATGAAGTCGTGCAATTGCGCCATCCTGGCAGCGGCGGCAATTTCTTCACGGCTGACGCCGGGCCGGGCATAGGCCAGGTTGTACTCCAGTGTGTCGTTGAACAGCACCGTGTCCTGCGGAACGATGCCAATCGCTGCCCGCAGGCTGTGCTGGGTCACGGTGCGAATATCCTGACCATCAATCAAAACTCGTCCGCCGCTCACGTCATAGAACCGGAACAGCAGTCGCGCCAAGGTCGATTTTCCGGCACCACTGGCGCCAACCACCGCCAGTTTGCGCCCCGGGGGTACGGTGAAATTCACCCCAAACAGAATTTGCCGCTCCGGCTGATAACCGAAATCGACCTGTTCAAAGCGCAATTCGCCTTGCATCGCCTGCAATTCGGTGGCGGCGGGTGCATCGCAGATTTCCGGGGTGCGCTCAAACAACCGGATCAAATCATCCATGTCAGCCAGGGCGTACTTGATCTGGCGGTAGACGATGCCAAGGAAATTTAGCGGGATGAACAGTTGCAGCAACAAGGCGTTGACCAGCACCAGATCGCCAATGGTCAACTGGCCAGCGGCGACCCGGTCAGCGGCGGCCCACATGATGACCGTCACCCCCATCGCAATGATCGCGCCCTGGCCGAAGTTGAGCGCCGACATGGAGGTCTGGCTGAGAACGGCGCTGTTTTCCCATTGCGCCAGAGTGGCGTCGCAGCGCCGCAGTTCCCAATCCTCATTGCCGAAGTATTTGACGGTTTCGTAGTTGATCAGACTATCCAGCGCTTCATTGCCGGCCTGTGATTCCAGCCGGTTCATCGCGTGACGATGCTCCATCCGCCAATTCGTAATCGCCAGCGTGAAACCCACATAGGCGGCGACGCTGCCGAAAATGATCAGGGTGAAAATGGCCGGATAGCGGCCTAGCAGCAGCCCCGCCGCCAGCAGGAATTCCACCAGCACCGGCAAAATGCTGAACGCCAGATAATTCAGCAGGGTACTCAGGCTGCGAGCGCCGCGCTCCAGATCGCGGCTGATCGCGCCGGTCTTGCGTTCCAGATGGAACCGCAGTGACAGGTTGTGCAAATGCGCCAGAGTTCGCACCGTCAGCCGGCGCATCGCCCGGTAACGCACCCGGGCAAACGCGACATCACGGAGTTCACTGAACAGGACGTTGCCGAGCTTCAGTGTTCCGTAGGCCAACAACAGGGTTGCCGGTAGCACCATAGTCGCCAGCCGGGGATCGAGCCGATCCACAATCTGCTTCAAGGCCAGGGGGACGCCGATATTGGCGAGTTTAGCCAGCGCCAGACAGCCGATGGCTAACCAAACCCGGCCGCGATATTCCCAGAGATACGGCAACAAGGCGCGCAAGTTAGTCCAGTCGCGATGTTGCTCGTGGGGTGTTTCGGTAGGGCGAAAATCGGGGCGCATAATAGTGGGCCTAAAAAAACCAGGGCCACCCGGTGGGATGGCCCTGGTATTTCGATAGCGGCAACGGCGGGGATACGGCGGCTTACTTCGCCGCCGCGTCGGCCTTGAGGCCGGTCTGATCCAGCATATAGACAATGGTATCCTTGAGGTTGGCTTCGGTCAGTGAGGGATCGCCACCCTTGGCGGGCATGGTGCGAATGCCGGCAACGGCATTATTAACCAACCCGGTTAGACCCTGCGTCAGGCGCGGCTCCCACAGTTCTTTCGAGCCAACCTTGGGAGCGCCCATGACGCCGGCGGCATGGCAGGCGATGCAGACCTTGTTGTAGACCTCTTGACCGGTCAGCTTGACCTCGGTACCGGCTGGCTTGGGCAAAGCAGTCGTGGCCCGTGCCACCGGTCTGATGCGCTCGATCACGGCGGCCTGTTTCCGCGAACCGTCGTCGGGAGCAACCCGGCTGATGACGCCGATGAGGGCGGCGACCAGAAATAGCACGGTCGCCAGTAGCGCCAATGCTGAAACCAGGGCGACGGACGTAGTGACAACGGATTTATCGGCTTGCAAAACGTGCGAACTCACACTTTCACCTCGCTGGACGCTGGATCGACCGGTGCCTCCCCGGTGCGCAGCGACCGACTCGACTCGAATAGGGCCCCCGTCCGTCGGGCCTGAGTCTTCGCAGCGGCATTGGTTAGCGGGAAGGTTTCGGCTTGGGGTTGTTATCTTTAAGGTTTGGGCAAGGGCTTGAACGCGCCAATTATAGTGTTATTCAGCTTGACCGGAAACGGATTTCGCCATGCCGGCGGCTGGATGCCGGATGCCAGCGGTGATGTTAAATTCTGAAAAATCCCGGCGAGGACTAGACGCGGGACCGTCATCATGGGTATTCTAGCCACCCTTTCTCCATGCGCCCGTAGCTCAGTTGGATAGAGTGTCGGCCTCCGAAGCCGAAGGTCGTGGGTTCAAGTCCCGCCGGGCGCGCCAATCTTTTCATGTACTTATCTCCGCAGTTTCCGCCGTCATCCCGCCAAGTTCATGTCAGGTCGCGTCAGGTCGCGTCAGGTGACGACAGGTGACGAC
>CAIRMO010000065.1 GCA_903879705.1 uncultured Candidatus Competibacteraceae bacterium
ATATGCCAATATAAATCAATGTCTTATGAATACCGGGAACTCCCAAAGAGCCCGCAAAAAGCCGTGGCGGCATATGCTGGATTGCCTGGATATCTTTGGTTCTTGCGATGCGGGCTGCATTCTGGATTCCTGCCTCCGGTTGCGGATCAGGCGGTAACAGCCCGGCCTTGAATTTGCTTCACTTCGAGTTCAGGCATAGCCGGATAAGGTCTGGTTCCATAACTTGTCGATTTTGGAGCCGTGTTTATGGAAATCCTGATGATTCTTATGGTCAGCGCCATAATGTTGATTGCGCCGACCCTGCTGGTTCCTGACCGCGCGGCGGATGATGAGGACGGATAACCGCTGGCCCCGCCCCTTACCGATACCAGCCGCCTCTGGGCGGCTTTTGTGTTATGGCGCTCTTGGAATGCTAGGATCAACGCCAACTATCCTGCCATGAAGGGCGAGGTTTCTTGCGGAGATTCTGATGAAAGTTGCTGTAGCGGCTGGAAAAGGGGGCGTAGGCAAAACCACGATTGCTTGCGGAATCGCTTCCGTGTTGGCGGCCCAAGGCCAGCGGGTATTGCTGATTGATTTGGATCCACAAAGTAACGCCGCCTGGGGCTTGGGCGCAGATCCGACCCAGCCCGGAACGGCAGAACTTCTGTTAGGTGAGCGGCCGGTTCCGATAGCACTGTCCGATAACCTGTCGGTATTACCGGGCGGGCCGGGGCTGAAAGGTCACGAAGTGATGCGTTTGGATCCGGAAGCGCTGGCGGATGCCGTCGCGACATTTGATCACACCGCCATCATTTTCGATTGCCCGCCCGGACTGGATCATCTGGAGCGTTTTGGCTTAGTCGCTGCCGAGATGGCGCTGATCGTGGTGGACGCCCACCCGTTTGCCATTCAAGGCGCGGCCCGCGTGATTGAAACGCTGTCAGCACGGCGGCAGAAGAACCGGCCTGGCGCTCAACGCTGGTCGCTGGTGATGAGCCGCGTGGATTTGCGGCGGACTTTGGATAAAGACCTCGACGCGGCGCTCAACGCGATGTTTCCAGAGATTGATCGCCTGCTGATTCGCCAGGATGTGGCTCTGGCGCTGGCCACGACCGAGCGAACCCCGGTGATGCAGACCACATCGCATACGTCGCGCGGCGTGGCTGACCTTCAAGGTGTGGTTGGCTGGTTGCAGAATGGCTAAACGCGCCGGTAATCGCTTGATTCAAAGTGACGCGGCTTCGGCTGGCCGCGCACAAGCCCAACAAGCGGTGACGTGGATCGAGCGGGAACAGGCTCGACGCGGAAGTTTGGCTTTGGCGGCCATTCATCCGCGTCCTGGAGGCGATTCTCGCGCCCTGAATGCCTATCACCTCCTGAATCTGGCCGAATCCATTGCCGCCGTCGGGTTGGTGGAACCGCCGACGGTGGATGCGGTTGGGCATCTGTTGGCCGGAGCGCATCGGGTTGCGGCCTTGCGGCTGTTAGCGCTATCCGACCAGGAAGCACGGATTCAAAAGTGGCTGGAACTGGCACAACTCGATCCGTCCCGGTTGACCGCAAAGCAACACATGGAGGTAGACCGCTTAACGGAATTGCCGCCATTAGAGACGGAAGAGATTCCCGTCATGATCCTGCCGTTCAATGCGGCGGAAGACCCGGCCCGAGCGTTAGCCATCGAAACCAGTGAGAATACTCAGCGCCGGTCCTACTCCAAGGATGAAATCCTGACGCTGGTTCAACGGTTGCGAATGGCGGGCTTTGTGGAACGAGAAGGCAGGCCGCGATCCGGTGAAAAAGCCTTACGCCCGGCGCTCTCGGTGGTGCTGGGGAAGTCGGCCAATACGGTGCGCCGCTGGCTGGGAGTGCTGGACGACGCACCGAAAACATGCCCAGATGGGCAAGTTTCCAAGGTGCAGCAGGCCGAACATCGGTTGTTGTTGGCCATCAGCCACTATCGCGAGGCATTTGCTGAGAACGCTTTGGAACCGAAACCAGAGTTACACGCACATTTGGCACTGCTGGAAACGTGGTTGCGTGATTTCAGCAGGCTTTCTGAATAAGCGGTGTCGCGTTTGTCCGCAACATCTCCCAGACGCCCTCCGTGTCATCAACAGGCTGTTTCATAAACCCACGCGCCCGATTCCCGCACGAACTGGCTGATTTCATGCAGGCGATGGGCTTTACCGCCGACCTTGTAGCGGGCCACGAACTCCACTGTTCCTTGTTCATCCTCGGCCCGGCCCGCCGTAACGCGAACCACCTTCAAGCCGAGCCATTGGCCGCTTTCGGTGCTGAAATCCAAGCCTTCGGGCCGGGTGGTCGAATGCCAGGTGCGTAGCAGATAGTCCGCCCGTCGTTGCACATAGGCCACATAGCGGGAGCGCATTAGCGCCTCCGCCGTTGCCGGAAACGGGTCGCCGTCGAGATAAAGTCCGCAACAGCCGGCATAAGGCGCGTCAGCGCCACAGAGGCAACAATTCAATGGCTGACCGGAGCGAGGCATGAGGCGTTGAGTCTATGGTGGTAGCGTAATCGTCTGCGATCCTTCGGCACCGTTAATGAGTCCGCAAGCGCGGCGCTTGGACCGGCATCAACACGGTTTAAATTCGGCTCAACAATTCCGCTTTTTTGGCCGCAAACTCTTCAGAACTGAGAATGCCTTTGGCGTGTAGATCGGCCAGTCGTTCAATCAGAACGAATACGTCATTTTCACTGCTACGAATCGGTTCATCCGCCGGAACTGACGGCGGCGGCACGGGGATTGCCCCGTTCGGCGCGGAAGTCCATGGCGTCTGACTATCAACCGGTCGCACCGGAGTCTCATCAAGGCGATACGCCGCAGGAGATTCTTGAACCGGCAACCAGCGGGCAAAAGGTGTGAGGTTGCAGCCTGCCGGAACGTACCACTGAAACCCATTCCAATGGGCACCGAGGCGCTTTACTTCGTCTTTTTCGCGGTATTCGACGTGCAGGAAGGTCTGGGACATGAAAATGTTTGCGGGCTTCGTGAAGTTTATGGTGGAAAACGTGCAAATGTGGTCTCAAAACCATAAAGTTATGGGCTACACTGTTTGCAGTATAGAACGACGGCAAGACCAATCGGGCAAATTTGCGCTGGATCAATAGGCGTCTGTTTCGACTTGAAACACCGTGAAACATGGCGTGTTTCAAATGAAACGGATTAGCTATACACCGATGATGCACGGCAACGATAACCTATTCACCGGCAACAACTTCTGCATCTGGTACAAGGATGGCGCGGTAAATGCTTATGTTTGGCATTTTTTCACCCACAACGGAAACGCCAAAATGCACCAGACTATTTTTCGGCCATATCGCCTACCGTCACGCCCAGATTATTATCCGTTCCAGCTCGGCAAATGCGCTCTCCGAACCTGCTACTATCGATCAGCAACGCATCAAGAAAAAAACCATAACGATTTTGTTGCTCTGAGTCATGCCAACCTTCCCTGTTTTGCCTCTAGCCCGTTATCGCCTGACCTTTCGCGCCGTTACCGCCCTGCGGTTGCCGGCTTACACCGGTTCTGCCTGGCGCGGTGCCTTCGGTCATGCGCTCAAACGATTGGTGTGCGTCACCCGCGAACCGGCCTGTCCGCCCTGTCTGCTTTACCGTTCTTGCCTTTACCCCTATGTCTTCGAGACGCCACCCGATCCCGGAGTGGGCAAGCTCACCCAATATCCCGCCGCGCCGCATCCTTTCGTACTGATTCCTGATGAACACAGCGGCAATGTCGCTGCGGGTGAGATATTGACCTTGGACGTGCATCTGTTCGGCCAAGGCAACCGCCATTTGCCTTATATCATCCACGCCCTGAATCATGCCGGACAACGCGGGCTGAGCAAGGATCGCGGGGAATTGGCGCTGGAGCTGGTCGCTCAGGCTGACGGTGAAAACTGGCGGCCGATCTATGCGCCCGGCGAGAGTTTTACTCCACTGCCAGCGGCGGCTCCGGCGGTTCCACCGTGCCCGGAGCGGCTGGCGCTGCGGTTTTTAACCCCGTTGCGCCTGACCAGCGAGAGTCGGCTGATTTCGCAGGATTGCTTCCAGTTCCACCACCTGTTTTCCAATCTGTTGCGGCGGATTTCGCTGTTGACCGCTTTCCACACCGATGCCCCGCTGGAGGCCGACTTTGTCGGATTAACCCAGGCGGCTCGTGCGGTCGAAGTGGATCACACCCGCTTGCGCTGGCATGACTGGACCCGCTACTCCTCGCGCCAGGATGCGCTGATTCAAATGGGTGGGTTGATCGGCGAGATTGAACTCGATAGCGTGGAGTTGGAACCGTTCTGGCCATACCTGTGGCTCGGCCAATGGACGCACGCCGGCAAGGGTGCGGTCATGGGATTGGGGCGGTATCAGATTGACTTCCGATAAGCAGGTAGGGCGACAAGCTTGTCAGTCCGGACGGTTAACGCCAATCAACGGATATTGCCCTCTTTCAGGATTCAGGCAAAAGGTACCGTACTGATGACGAACATGAATCGCATCTCCGAATCTGACTACGGCCAGCATTACTCGGATTCCGGGTTCTGGCACACCGTCCGCACCCACCGCTCATTGTCATTCCTGCCCGACGCGGCGGCGATGTTCTACTGCTTGAAGGATCCGCAAACCCCAGCTTGGGTCAAGACGCTGATCATTGGTGCGTTGGGTTATTTCATTCTGCCCGCTGATGCGGTACCGGACCTTCTCCCGCTCATTGGCTGGCTGGATGATGCTGGCATCATTGCCGCAGTTATCGCCGCAATCCGCGCCCATGTCCGTCCTGAACACCAGCAGCACGCCAACGCCTTACTGGGAGGCTGAGTGACAAGCTTGTCAGTTGGGACGGATGAGTACCGCGCACATATATTCTGCCCAACGCACTCACTTCACTGCTCACCACGAGGTTTTAACCATGACGCACACCGATAAAACGACGCTGGGTTATGCACTGCGCGGTGCGTGGGCGCTGGGTCTGCTGGTTGGTACAGCAACGCCGGTATGGGCGGCTAACCCGGTCGGGCTGGGTGCGATCCAGCAGGCCGCCCGGGCGACTGAGGTGGTTGCCGGTGGGGTTGAGTTAGCCAGCACCGCAGTGGGTTACGACGACTTGGCGCAAATCGCCGATATGGTCGGCACCAGTGCGGCGGTGATTGATACCGTAGCCGTGGGTACCGTAATCGCCACGGGTTCCGGGGCTACGATCATGCACACCGTGGCAGTAACCGGAGGTCCAGTCACGATGGCCGCTAGTGCGGGTTTGGGTGCGGCCAAACTGATGAATGAAACGCTCTACAGCAATTGCGACAACCCGTCAGCCTGCGACGCCGCCCAGTACGGCACCTATGGCGGTGCAGTGGTCGGAACGGCTGCCTCTGTCGCAACCGTAGCAGCAGTCGGTGCCGGGCCAGTAGGATTAGCCGCTATCGGCGGTGTGATCGGTGGCGGCATGGTGGCAGGTGTGGCGACGCTGGTTGTCGCTCCGGTCGTAGCGGCGGCAATTCTCGGCGGCGCGGTGTACTGGCTGTTCAGCGACTGAAAAAATCCAAATCGCGTTGACTGCATGAATCAATCCCTAATTGAAGAGGAAGATACGATGCGCAAAAAACTGCAAGTGATCGCGGGCTTGGCCGGCTTGGCCGGATCATCGGTCGGGGGTTCGGTCACGGTGGCTACGATCCCCACTGTGGTGACCTCGGTTGTATCCGCCGGCGGCATCGCCGGCTGGTTCGGGGTCACTGCCACGGTCACCACGGTAGTGGCCGCGCCAGTTACCGTGTCGCTGGGCGCGATATTCGCTGTGGCGGCAGCCGCATATGGCGGCTACTGCTACATGAAGAACTGTTCGGAGCAAACGAACGGGGTTACCGGCGCAAACGGCTAATCACAGGAACATCTCAATGAACCCTGAACACTATCCTTGTCGCCGCCTGCTTTGCGTTAGCGGTCTGTCACCACAGATCGTAACCGAAACCCTTTATGCCCTGACCGTGTTAAGCGAGCCGCACTTCGTGCCCACGGAAGTTCATCTGCTGACCACTGCCGAGGGCGCAGACCGGGCACGGTTGACCCTTCTTAGTGAAGAACCGGGCTGGTTTCATCGCCTGTGCAAGGATTATGGCCTGCCGGAAATCCGGTTCACGCTAGTTCTACTTTGTCAGATTGATCTTTTTGATTTCTTTCAGGATACATACCCCGCAGCAAGCTGTGGGGTCGTTTATTTATCTGCTTGATTTATAATAACAAAAAAGATATTATGCTTTCAATGAACCGACCAATTCGA
>CAIRMO010000066.1 GCA_903879705.1 uncultured Candidatus Competibacteraceae bacterium
AGATAAATAAACGACCCCACAGCTTGCTGCGGGGTATGTATCCTGAAAGAAATCAAAAAGATCAATCTGACAAAGTAGAACTAATGATTAAATAATAATCCTTTCTTAATTCTACTTTGTCAGATTACGAGCAACCATTTGATTTATAAAGTTTTATCAATTTTACTCACTTTATGTGAATTTTAGCGAAATCAATAGGTTGTGTTTCAATCTGACAAAGTAGAATTAACCTCTCCGAAAAAACCTACACTTGTAGCCTCCATCCCCCTCACTCCTCCTGCAGAATCCGGAACCCGGTCATCGCATCGCGGTCGCCGGGTTTCCGCGCCAGCCGCTTGGCTGAGCGCAACTCGCCAGGGCCGTTGTTCCAGGACCCACCACGCACGACCCGCTGGCCCTCGCCGGGCCGTTTGGCCGAGCAGGTTTGCTCGTCGCCGCTGTAAGCCGGCTGGTATTCCGAACAGGTCCACTCCCACACATTGCCGATGACATCATGCAACCCGAAGGCATTCGGCAAGTAGCTTCGCACCGGCGCGGTCACCGCCTGGCCGTCGTCGAGACTGCCAATCGAAGCGCCAGTTGGATCATTGCGATCCGAGAAGTTGGCGTAGCGGGGATCAAGATCGTTGCCCCACGGATAGCGAGTTGTCGCACCGGCGCGGGCCGCGTATTCCCACTCCGCTTCAGTCGGCAGCCGGAAGCGCTTGCCGCCACCTGATTCCCAGGACAGCCATTCCGCGAACGCCTGGGCATCACCCCAGTTCAAGTTGACCACCGGCTGGGTATCGCCATTGAGCGAACGCACTTGAAAGTTGCCGCTGTCATGGCCTGATTTGAAGCGCCGGTATTGACCATTGGTCAGCTCAGTTTTCCCAATCCAGAACCCTTTCACGCAAACCTGATGGGGCACCTCATCGCCGCTTCGATCCCGCTCGCTGGGGGAACTGCCCATAGTGAAGCAGCCTCCCTCGATCCAGTTCAGCTCCAGGCCCGTCGTATTTTCAATCCGGGTCCGACCTACCGTAGGTTGCTGCGCGGCAAGTAAATCAGTGCGGGCAACAATGACCGCCGGGTGGGTGGCGGTGATCACTGCCGCCTGATCCAGATAGCGGCGAGCCAAGTCCCATTGCCGGTCAGCCATCGCCTTGCGCATTTGTTCAAGGCTATGGGCAATGGCCTCCCCCTGTTCTCGGTCGACCTCTTTCCGGGTGCGGCGCTCGGCTTCTTCCGCCTGCCCGCGTTGCAGCGCCTCGGCCTCGCGCTGACTCTGTTCCTGATAGCTCTGGTAATACTCGTAAGCCAGCAGCCCGACGCCCAACAGTCCTGTAGAAACAAAGACCACCAGCAGCACTCGCGTCCAGTGGATCGCCCGGACCTCCCCCGCGGGTTCAGCCAGCAATGGCGCGGCATGATGATTTTTTTCACCATTCGCCGGTGGCCAATTAGCATCAGCCTTTTCCAGCGCGGCTGACGCCCGGCGCGAGAGTGGCTCCGTCGTTACGCTGGATTGGCTGGTTGACGCTCCCCGGCGCGATACCGACACTTTTCTCAGATGTGCCACCGCTGATTGCGGCGACCGCTTGAGCAGGGGCGTCGAAAGTTGCGGCGATGCTTCGCCGCTCACCGCCATTTTGGCCACTGGCCGGATCATTGGCGGCGGCGGTTCCTCCAGATGTTCCCAAATATTCTCCAGCAACGGCAGCGACAGATCGGCGTTAGTTGCCTGTAACAACCTCATGGGCAAGGCAGCGCCCGCGGCTGCCGGCTCCGGGGCGGAAGATGCCGCCTGGGGTTGGCGTCCATTCCGGATGATGTCGGGTCGCATCGAAGGGGGTTCGTAGCGTAAAGAGTCCGAGGACGGAAATTCCAGCAACTCGGGGCTGATGGGTGGCACCTGGGAAAAATCGGCATATTCGCTGGAGCGATCCGCAGCATGAAGCGCCTGGCGCATGGCGGCCACGCTCTGAAAGCGGTCCTCAGGACGAACAGCCAACGCCTGGTCCACCACCTGTAACAGCCCGATCGAATACAGGCCGGCACCGACCTCAATGGCAGGCTGTACCGGATCCTTCAGCACCCGCCCCGGCGCTTCGACCGGCGGAGCGCCAGTAATACAGCGGTACAGGACCGCTCCCAGTGCATAGATGTCCGTCCAGGGGCCATAGTCGTCGCCAACGGTGACGTATTGCTCAATGGGCGAATAGCCGGGCGTGACTACGCTGGTAACGCTACGGGTGCGTCGGCCCAGCGCTTGGCGAGCGGCCCCGAAGTCAATCAGGATGACGTGGTTATCCTGGCTGCGGACATAAAGATTGCTGGGTTTAAGGTCGCGATGCAGGTAACCCTGGCCGTGGACCGCTTCCAGCGCTGGCATAATATCGTCAAGCAGGTGGCGCAGTTCTGGTTCAGGCAGGATGCCGCCCCGTTGCAACATGCCGCTCAACGACTCACCCTCTTCGAACTCCATAACGATGTAGGCGCTGCCATTCGCCGTAAAGTAATCGCGCACCCGTACCACGCCGGGGTGGTTGATCTGCACCAGAATCTTGGCTTCGTCGAGGAAGCGTTGCAGACCCCATTCGTAACAGGGCGGCTCGCCGTGCTTGGCAGGAATCTGGCCCTGGGTGTTAGGGCGGACATTAATGCCCTGGTGGTCGCGGTAGGCCCACTCAGCCGGAAAGTATTCCTTGATGGCGACTTCATTTTCCAGCGCCTCATGCATCGCCCGGTAGGTGATGCCAAACCCACCAGCGCCCAGAATGCTCTCAATCTGGTAGCGGTGCAGACTGTAGCCGGTGGGGAGCGCGTTGCTTTCCTCGGTCATCGGGCAGGGCGGGTCTTTGGCAGTGGACGCAGACAGTGCGGTTGGTGGAAAGCGGCTGGAGTGCGGCTAGCGGTTGAACAGCGCGGCAAAGCCGGACGCCAGCCGTTCTTTCCAGCCGGATGATCCGCCCGCGTTGGCGGTGTCCGCTTGCAACAACACCAGCGTGGCGTTGTCGGCTGACGCGCCGCCGCGTTGTACGGCTTGTTCAGCCAGCTTCTGAGCTGCGGTTATGGGGCCGGTGGTCAGCGCCGCGGTCCAGAATTCGGGTTCGGTGACATGTTCCCAAACGCCATCCGAACACAGTGCCAGCAGGTCGCCGGGCTGGATCACGATCTCTCCGGTATCGGGTTTGGGCGCGTCTTCGCCGCCGAGGCAGCGGTAGAGCCGATTCTGGGCCGGGTGAGTCGCCATCTCCGATTCATCAATTTCACCCATGTCCATCAGCAACTGCACCGCAGAATGATCGCGGGTGCGCATCAATCGCCGACCGCGCCGGAAGTGGTACAGCCGGCTGTCGCCAACATTCAGCCAGTAGGCCCGGTCCTGGTCGATCCAGACCAGCACCACCGTGCTGCGGGCGCTTTCCGAACGATCGTTGATCGTCTCGTGCATCGCTTGGCAGAGTTCCCGGAGGGCGGCGGGCGGGTCAGCCCTCAGCGAGGCGACCGAATTCTGCAAATAGGTCCGGGCGGTATCGATGACGAGCTGTGCGCCTAGTGCGCCATCGAGATGGCCACCCATGCCATCCGCCACAACAGTCAACAACCCCTGCTCATCGGGGGGTAAGAAAATACTCCAGCGATCCTGTTGTTCATGGCGACCACCCAACTGGCTGGCGGCCCCTCGATTCCAGCGCAGGGGTTTAGCGGGTTGACGCCTCACTTCGGCGTCTCCGACCTGGCAACAGGAGCGGATCGTGAACCAGTTCGCTGATCAGCGAACCCGCCAGCGCGATGGTGGCTGTAACAGGCAGATCGCCCGAACATGCAGGTCTCCTTGGCAATACTGGAATGGGGATGGGCATGGCTACTGACGCAGTAAGCGTTTTTCCACCGGACGGGCGCAATGGCAAAACACCGCGATCGCCAGTAGGCGCGGTGATTATGTTACCGCCAATTGACGGCGAACAAACCAGAATTCAGGCAAAGACGCCATTCCGGACGGAAAAAGCCGCGGGAATGGCGACAATCTGGGTGAATCTACAGCAACTTGAGGACTTCTTCGGCATGGTTGGCGCAGTCGGGTTTGTCAATAATGTGGGCGATGTGGCCGCTCTCATCGATGATGAAGGTGATGCGATTGGCCACGCCCAGCAGACTCATCGCACTGCTGATTAGCCCGCCGCCGCCGATTGCGCCATAGGCGTGAGCTACCACGCCGTCGGTGTCCGCCACCAGCGGGAAGGTGAGATGGTATTTCTCGGTAAATTGCTGGTGGGAGGCGACATCCTGGGTCGAGACGCCGAGAATGGCCGCGCCTTTAGCCCGAATCTCCTGACTATGGTCGCGCAATGAACAGGCTTGCTTGGTGCAACCGGGCGTGTCGTCCATCGGGTAGAAATACAGCACCAGCTCGGTGCCGAGATAGTCAGCCAGTTTGATCGAGCTGCCGTCAGTAGCGATAGCGGTGAACAAGGGGGCGGGGTCGCCGATTTTCAGTTTCATGGGGTTTTCTCGCGGAAGGTGGCTAAAGCGGAAGGTGGCTAAAACGGGATGGATCTGAACAGGCCCTTTGGCCGGCGATCCGGCGATGCCACGGCGCTCAGACCCGGACGGGGCCAGTTGGTTGTTATCGTCCTTACCAATAAATGCCCCGGGTAAACTGAGCAAAGGAAATCTGCTCCAGTGAGGGTTCCGGGTTATCGCCCTGGCTCTTGGCTGCTGACGATTCCGGGAATAGCCGGAAGGCGGTATTCATGACCACAGCGTACAGCTTGGGCGCGACCGCGTGCAGCACCTGGGCGAAAATCCCGGTGCGGGTGGCGATCCGCTCCGGCTTGTAGATGATCGCCTGCACGATCAGATCGGCGGCTTCTTCCGGGCTGAGCATCGGCACATGCTCGTAAATTCTGGTCGGCGCAATCATTTCGGTGCGCACCAGCGGCATGTTGATGGTGGTGAATTCGATGCCGCTATCGGAAAACTCGGCGACGGCGCAGCGCGAGAAGGCATCCAGCGCCGCCTTGGACGACACATAGGCCGAAAAGCGCGGGGCGTTGCTCAGGACGCCGATGGAGGAAATGTTGATGACGTGGCCGCGCTTCTTTTTCAACATGCCGGGGATGAAACCCATGATCAGCCGCAATGCGCCGAAGTAGTTGAGTTGCATGGTGCGCTCATAGTCGTGGAACCGATCCAGCGAGTTTTCAATTGCCCGCCGGATCGAGCGTCCGGCGTTGTTGATCAGAATATCGACCCCGCCGTGATCTTCGATCACTCGCTGCACCAGGGCATCGCAGGAGGCCAGATCGGCGATGTCGGCGGTGTAAATGAAGGCCGATCCGCCATTCGCTTCGATCTCCTGCCGAACATCCAGCAGCTTGTCTTGGGTGCGGGCGACGATCAGGATTTTCGCTCCGGCGTCGGCAATCTTGATCGCGGCAGCCTTGCCGATGCCCGCCGAAGCCCCGGTAATCAGCACCACCTTGTTTTTCACTGACCCCGTCAGGCTGCGATCGATGAACAGTTCCGGATCGAGATGACGTTCCCAGTAATCCCACAGCTTGCAGGCGTAGCTTTCCAATGGCGGCACCGCGATGTCGGTTCCCTTGAGCGCCTTGAGCGTTTCGCGGCAATCGAAGCGGGTTGGGTAGTTGACGAAGCGCATCACGTCCGCCGGCATCCCTAGGTCCTTGAGAATCTGGTCGCGCATCCGCCGGGCCGGTTTGAAATGCGCCAGTCCGGTACGGATCACTTGCGGGATGAAGGCGAACATCAGCGCGTTGACCCGCAGGCTCATTTCCGGGGCGTGGGCAGCGCGGGCGAAAATGTTAAGAATGTCGCCGATCCGGTGCGGGGTGGGATCGACCAGATGGAAGCACTGGCCGTCAAGACCGTCCAGATGGGCGATATGGTTCATGGCATCGACAATGAAGTTGACGGGCACCAGATTCAGCCGACCGCCCTCAATGCCGATCATCGGCATCCACGGCGGCAGCAGATTCCGCATCTTCTGGATCAACTTGAAGAAGTAGTAGGGGCCATCGATCTTGTCCATTTCGCCGGTGCGCGAGTCACCGACCACGGCACCAGGCCGGTAAATCCGCCACGGCCGGGAACATTCGCGGCGGACAATGCCTTCCGATTCATGTTTGGTGCGATAGTAGGGATTTTCCAGTTCCTCGGCCTCTTCGAACATATCCTCGCGGAATACGCCTTCGTACAGACCGGCGGCAGCGATGGAGCTGGTCTGATGAAAACAGCCGGCTTCAATCGCCTCGGCGAAGGTCACGGCGTTGCGGGTACCCTGGACATTGATCTTCTCCTGAGTTTCGGCGCTGGCCTTGAGGTCGTAGATCGCCGCCAAATGGAACAAGTGACGAATATTGCCCTTGAGCCGGGCCAGATCGGTGTCGGCCACGCCCAGGCATGGTTGAGTCAGATCGCCGATGATGGGAACGGTGCGGGCGGTGGCTTCGCCCCAGCGTTGGCCGAGCATAGCCACCATCGGCAGTTCGCGCTCCAGAATCAGGTAATAAACCGTCGCGTCGGGGTATTGCAACAGTTTTTCGACAAGGCGGCGACCGATGAACCCGGATGCGCCGGTCACGAAATAATTCATTTTTATAGCTCCTAGCTTCGATGGTATGAACATCAATTATAGAAGGGCTGGCCGGAAAATCTTTTGCAGATGTCGACTGGACCACTTCACTCATCAGTCATAAGTTCTCTCCCTGAAAAGCCTTGACGGCGTTCCTCGAAAGCAGCATGAATTCCCTGAGCAGCCCGTGCCTGAGCAACCCGATCGCTCGAGGAGAATCCATGCTTTACTCGTCAGTCGTAACTTCTCGGTCTGATTGTCGAACAAGACAGTCCTTGACTGAGGGTTAATCAGCCAGAAACACGTTATTTAACCGAGTGCTTTGAGCAAGGATTCAGACGACCGAGGGCGGGTCGGCCGGTTCCTCCTCCTGGGTGCCGTGGAACAGGGTTCCCCTCTACACACTTTCGCTTGCATAACGGAACTAACCGTTATACAATTTATCTATTGTACAAATAGGGGAAACCATCATGGCAAGCGCAATCGGCTACATCCGCGTATCAACCGAAGGTCAAGCAACCGATGGCGTTAGCCTTGACGCACAGCGGGCAAAGATTGAAGCGTGGGCATTGTTGAATGACTACGACCTTGCGGCTGTTCATGTTGACGCTGGCATAAGCGGTAAGGGCATGGCGAACCGTCCGGGTCTACAAGCGGCGCTTGCCGATTGCCGGAAAGGATCGGCGCTGGTGGTTTATGCAATGTCCAGAATGTCAAGGTCAACTAAGGACACCATTGAAATTAGCGAACGTCTATCAAAGGCTGGCGCTGACCTTGTAAGCCTATCTGAAAAGATTGATACCACTAGCGCGGCTGGCAAAATGATTTTCAGAATGATGGCTGTTCTAAATGAACATGCGCGGGATGTAATCAGCGAAAATACTACTACTGCAATGCGCTTTAAGAAGTCGAAAGGTCAATTAGTCGGCGCTGTTCCATACGGGTATCGTTGCGACGATGGCGTTAATCTAACCCCAGATGATAAGGAACAAGAAGCAATCGCGTTGATTATAGAATTGAACGGTAAAGGTCTATCGCTTCGCAATATAGCGACTAGGTTAGAAGCAAAGGGTTATATCCCGCGTGGGAAAGTCTGGTATGCAAAAACCATTTCTAACATTCTGGCTGCTGCTGCATGAACAACATTGTTGACCTTCAAAACGAACGGGAAATTAACGCGCTGATTGATAAACTCGGTTCGTTAATGACTAATGATCAAACTATGACGGAAAGAACTAAATCCGTCCTTAATGGGAATCTGGAAATGAAAAGTAAAGAGGAGACTGTTCTGCTTACGGTAAGGGTGCCTAAAACACTATTTGACTGGATAGACAGTTATTCGCGCATAACGGCTGTTAATAAATCAACGCGGATAACGCGAACGATGGTTGTTGTTAGCTTTCTGGAACAAACGAAAGCCTTGATGGAACATCAAGAGAAAACCGTATGGGGAATGTCCCACCAAGACAAGATTAAAGAGGTGCTGGAAATGATGAAGCAGCAACAACCTACTGGCGACAACAACGAGGGTTAAGCGATGGATATTCAAGAACAGCAACGCAACGAAGTAACCGTGATCAATGACGTTGAAGTGTTGATTGACCGGGTTAGGACTGCACATCGGGAAGCGCAAGCGCAAGCGGATAAGGCTAAAGAATACGCAAGCAAGGCTATTGATCGTGCCTATGAAGCTGGCGACCTACTGTTGCTGTTGAAGCCTACGGTTAAGCATGGGGAATGGGAAGCGTTCCTTGCTGAAAAGCTACCGGAAATCAGCATACGGCAAGCGCAAAATTACATGAAGGTGGCAAGGGAGCTTCCCGCTGAAAAACGCACCGGTTCGTTTTTGACCATCAAAGGCGCGTTGCGGATGTTAGAAGCACCAGATGATGAACCAGCGAACGAACCAGCTAATACTTTCGTTCTACCGTGGAAACGGTCGGGCGATCCCGTATCTGTTGCTGCAACCGTTCGCAAGTGGCCCGATCTACGCTTTGCTGCAACGGCCTATATGGATACTGCGGGAATGACTGTTAAGGAAATTGCAAAAGAACTTAATCAGTTTGATGAAGAAATAGAACCGTTCATAAATACTAATATCCCGCCTATGGATTTTGAAGGTTCTACTATAGACATAGACCTTGTCCTTAATCATGCGAACAGAATAACCAGTTCAATTAAGGTTAAAGCCTATAACGATGCGTTGTCGTGGGCTGAAATGGCAAAAGAGAATGATCTAGCGCTTGAATTGAAAGCGATTAAGCGTATGCACGAAAGAAACTATAAAAGGGCTTATGAAAAAGCGCCATTTAAGCCGGGATTAGACCCGTTCTTTAGTTTGAAGTTTGATTATATTGTCGGCAAGTACTTGTCGGATTGTTCGCTAGGGTTAGCTTACTTTGATAAACGCGGATGGCTTGCTGTTAGTAATGCTGCTGAACTTTCAATGTGTATGTTTGATTATTCTTTGCTGGCTACTAAATACGGAATTGCTGATATATTGGAAAACGGGTTTAAGAATGAAGATAGGGAAGTTATCCCGCGTATTCCAGCAAAAGAAGCTGGCGATTATATAAAAAGAACGGAATCGGTTATTAAACAATTAAGTATCCCCCGTGAAAAATTAGGGGATGCTACCTTAGACGAACTAAGGTCGGAAAAGAAAAGGCTATGGTATAACCATACGGCTATATGTCATGGTGACGTTTCAAAGATAAGACTTGCAGCTTAATCAATATCCCGCCACCAGTCGGGAATAACTGGCAACCAGATCATTCTTTCAACAAAGGGGATCATGCAATGACTGACACAACGCAAACCGTAGCCACTATTGATAGCCTTGTGCTTGAACAGCTACGTTTAATCCGGGCAACCCAGAACGATCATACCGAACGGTTCAATCGGATTGAATCGCGCTTAGGTAGTCTGGAAATGGTTGTTGCGGGTATGCGTAGGGACGTTGCGAATATGTACAGCGACGTTGTTGAACATAATGTCAGATACGATCAATTCAATTCAAGGATTGAACGGATCGAAAGAAGGCTGGAATTGAAAGAAGGCTAGTTCTACTTTGTCAGATTGATCTTTTTGATTTCTTTCAGGATACATACCCCGCAGCAAGCTGTGGGGTCGTTTATTTATCTGCTTGATTTATAATAACAAAAAAGATATTATGCTTTCAATGAACCGACCAATTCGA
>CAIRMO010000067.1 GCA_903879705.1 uncultured Candidatus Competibacteraceae bacterium
CGGGGCCACCCCTCCTTACTCAAGGAGGGGAAAAAGCGATGTACCGTGCTGGTTTTATCCCCTCCTTGGATAAGGAGGGGTGGCGCGAAGCGCCGGGGTGGTTCGAAGCGGCAATTCCACAACTCAGGTCGGATTCCTATATCGCAGGAAAATTTAGAGGAGAAAAATTTGCGGGACCAAAAAAACGGCGAGGGTTGCGCCTCGCCGTGGGTCAGGGAAAAAGAGCCGCTATAAGCCGAAGTTGGCTTGGACCGTTTTGGCGGCAGTCATGTTGACCGTGCAAGTCGCGCCGGTTGTCGTGGTGCAGCCGACCCAGCGCTTGAGCTGCTGGCCAGTGACCGGCTTCGCGGTCAGGGTGACGACGCTGTTCAGGTTGAACGGCGCAATGCAGACCGTTCCGCAGTTAATCCCCGCCGGGACGCTGGTTACCGTGCCACTCCCAGTTTTGATCACGGTCAGCTTGGGCTTGAAGGTCGCGGTCACGGTCTTGGCGGTGGACATGGTCACCGAGCAGGTCGCGCCAGTGGCGGTAGTGCAGCCCGTCCAGCCGGCGAATTGCCAGCCGGTAGCGGGGGCGGCAGTCAGGCTGACGATGCGGTTTTTGAGAACTTGGGCGGTGCAGATCGTGCCGCAGTTGATGCCTACCGCTGCGCCATTCACCGTCCCCGTGCCGGTCTTGACGACGGTCAGTTTGAAGCCGGGACCGAAGTTGGCGGTGACCGCCTTGGTGGCGTTCATCAGCACCGTGCATTGGGTGGGTTTACCGACGGTCGGGGTGCATCCCGTCCAACTGACCAAGGCTGAATTTGCCGCCGGGGCAGCGATGAGGGTGGCGGTGGCTCCGGCCAGGAAGGCAGCGGTGCAGTTGGCACCCACTCCGCAGGTGATTCCCGACGGGACGCTGGTCACCGTGCCGCTGCCCGTGCCGGTTTTGGTTATGCCCAGGGTGTAGGCCGTCAGGGTGTTAACGGATGCCCGGCTGTTGTTGGTCTTGTTGCTCTCCTGAATCGCGTTATACGGATCGGCATACGCGCCCAGATAGTAGACCCCGCTGACCAACCCTTGGGGCAGGTTGAAGGTGCTGCTGCAAGGGGCGGTTACACCCGTGGACAGGCTGCTGAACTGGCAGGAGTTGCCGACCAGGGTATCCGTTGCGGGATTAATATCCCGATTCGTCGAGAGGTATAGGCCGACCCGGAATGCACCGGCGGCAGCGGCACCCTGGTTCTTCACTTGCAGGGCAAAGCTGACCGTGCGACCGGCGGTTGCGGGAGCGCTGAAGGTGAGGGCTGGCACGATCAGATCGGGTAAGGTGGAAATGCTAAAGGTCGCGGTGACATTCATGGCGGCGGTCATCGTGACCATGCAGCTAAGATTCAGGCCACTGCAAGCCCCCCCTGACCAGCCGGCAAACATAAATCCGGCATTTGGTACCGCCGTCAATATCACCGTCGTACCCTGGACGTAGCTTTTTGTACAATCCGTACCGCAGCTAATGCCGGCAGGAATGCTGGTCACCGTACCGCTGCCCACGACACTATTATTGCTCACGGTCAAGAGAAACGACGGCATGGCGAAGTTGGCGGTTACCGTCTTGTCGGCGTTCATCAGCACTTGGCAAGTCGCCACTGTACCCTCGCAACTCCCGGACCAACCGCTAAAAACCGATCCTGATTTCGCCGTCGCCGTCAGCAACACCGACGTGTTTGTTGCGTACCTTTGGCAGTCCGCGCTGCAATCAATGCCCACCACTGGAATGCCCACCGGGGCACTGGCCACGGTCCCGTTGCCAGTTCCGCCTTTGCTCACAGTCAGCATGAACGTCGGGGAGAAACTGGCAACCACCGTCTTGGCGGCATCCATGGTCACGACGCAGGTCAAGGTCGACGTGCCGGCACAGGCACCGCTGCCGCTGCCACTCCAACCGACAAACAGGAATCCGGTCGTGGGAACCGCGGTAAGTGTGACCACGGTTCCGGTGGGATAGCTGGCGCTGCAATCAGCATTGGGGATTAAAACGCCATTCACGATCTGACAGGCGGCGGTTTGACCGATGCCCTCCGGTATGCTGCTCACCAAACCAGAACCACCGCCTTGCAACTGAACGGCCAAGCTGAAATCGGCATTAACGACGGGAATACTGAACTTGGCGGCGAACGCATCAGCGCCGCCCGAATAACTCCGATAGGGCGTAATAGGACCAAACGTGAAACCAGCGTTGGGTGAGTTGGTATAACCCACCATATAGACATTGTTGGAGAAATCCTTGGCGATGCCGCGCCCGGAATCATTCTCCGCGCCGCCCCAGAAACTGGAATAGGTTAATATTGAACCCGCGTTGATTGGAGGATCGGCTGAGGCGTCATCGGCGTTCAGTCTGGACAGGAATGCTTCACCTTTGGCCCAAAGGCTGTCATCGGGACTGACCATTGGAAAATCGGGAGAGTAGGTTTCACCGGCGACATAGGCATTACCGAAACTGTCTACCGTGATGCCATAACCCACATCATTCGCATAACCACCGAGATAGGTGGCGTAAGTTAGCGTGAATGCCGTTGCCATATTATCGGTGTACTTGGCGGCAAAGGCGTCCTGCGAAGCCGCCGGGCCATTAAACGTGGTGTCGTAAGCGCCGGTTGTCGCAATGCCCGATGCGGAACTGGTATAGCCAGTGATATAGACGCCGGTTGCGTCATCGCGGGCAATCGCCAAGCCGCGTTCGCTACCAGGACCATTCAGCGTCGCGCTATAGCTAATAGCTCCGGTTGCATTGACCTTGGCAATAAAAGCCGCTTCGTTCGTGGTATTAGCGCAGAACTCGGTGCCAATCAAACCAGTGCTAGTGCAGAATCCAGTGATATAGGCGCTCGTCCCTGCCGCATCCAACACAATCCCTTGTCCACGGTCATTGCCGGCAGCGCCGGTTAATGTGCTGTATATCAGGCTGCTGCCATCCACAGCGACTTTAACGATGAAAGTATCTTCGCCAACGGCACTTGGTCTAGTCGTAATTCCCGGAAAATTAGCACCAGGGAAATTATTGACTGGATTAGTACCCGCATTCGCTGAACTGGTGTAGCCGGTCACATAAGCCTGACCCAAGGTGTCCACCGCAATCCCATAACCGGCTTCGTTTCCGGTACCACCCAGATAGGTTGAATAACCGAAGGTTCCACTAGCATTAATTCTGGCGACAAAGGCATCTTGGGTGCCTTGAAGGGCAGTAGCTCCTCTAACCCGCAATTGGAATGTTTTACGTACGGTACCAACAACAGTAACCACTCCTGACGGTATTTCATACGCCAGCCTAACAATGAAATTATAAACGCCAGCTTCATCAGCGGTCGGGGTTCCTGACAGTACACCTCCTGTGGTCAAATTGAAGCTGGCTGGCACTCCTGACAAGTTTTCAAGCGCCCAACTAAAAGTTGCGCCAGTCGGTGCCGTTGCGGTAAATGTAACGCTGTAAAAGTTTCCTGGAGTAGCCACTGGCAACGGTGAATTTGTTACGATGGCTACAGTGCTACCAGATTCATTAACTGAATCAGCGTTTGTTCTGATCACTAATGGGAAATCATCCGAGTTGGTATAACCCGTGATATAAGCATTACCCACGCCATCCACGGCAATGCCATAACCGGATTCATACGCGTTGCCGCCAAAATAGGTCGAATAGATAATAGTGCCGGCAGCATCCATGCGGGTTACAAAAGCATCAGTGCCTCCACTAAAATCTGGATTGAGGCGGATACTCGTAATCGGAAACCGCGTAGTTAAACCCTTTATATTCGCATTATTCGTACTGGTAGAGCCGGTAATATAAGCAACGCCTGCGGCATCTACTGCAACCGCATAACCATAATCATCCCCGCCCACCAGCGTATTATCATCCGGCGCACCACCTACAAACGTGAAATACACCAGCGGGTCAATCACCAGCGGCAATTCCCGGTCATAAGCCGCAATCTCAAAACCCACCACCGGCTCATTCCCGGCGGACTCCCGCAACACATAACCACCCGCCACGATCTGCCGTTCGCCATTCACCACCTGATAAATCGTCGGCGACGAATGCAATACCTCTCGCCCGGCCACAGTGATTGCCAACTCCCCATTCGCATCCAACCGCATAGCCTCCGCTCCAGCGAAATTCACCGCGATCTGCTGCGGATCCGCTCCGGGGGCCACCACAAAGTCATATTCCAGTTGGCGCGGATTGCCATACAACACCCAATCGACGCCCGGATACACCTGCGAATAACGCACTTTGGCAAAATTCGGCACCTCGGTCTGCCAATGTTGCGGATCGTTGCCTAAGTAGTAATTGCTCCGTCCCGGCAGCGCTGCCAGCCCTTCTACCACCGGCTGCGGATTGACTCCCGCGCCCATCAACTGCATCCGCACCACCGCCGACTGTTCTGCCGTCTGGCCGCGCACCGCCAGCACCGCCTCGTTCGAGGTCAGCAACAACTGATAGCCCGGCGCCCGCGCCAGGAATTTCACCGTGTCATCGGTCTGGCCCCGGTTCGGCTCAAAATGCAGCGGTCTCCGTCCGAACGCCTCCAGCACCCGCGCTTTGGTATCCGCCGAGGCCGGCGTCAGCGTCTGATTTAGCGTCGCCCGCCACTCCAGCGGTTGGGTCAAAGCCACCTCCGGCCCGCGCAATAATCCATCGAACCAACGAGCATTGGTCGCTGCCGCCGCGCCTTGTCCCAAGAACGCCGTGGTCATCAGCACCAACAGCAGCGCCCACAACCCCATACCGAACCGACTACGGACTATCCAGTTGCTGATCATTGGTTTTACCCCGGTAGATCATGAAGCATGAGTATATTTCAGCTTAGTATAAACCAGCGCTATGAGTTTCCGGTTGCCCACCGAAAAAATGGGTCCTTAAATTTTGTTGTGATAATGACGAGTCGTTCTCGTTCCCACGCTGGACCGTGGGAGCCAGGCAAACGAATAAATACAAAATCTATCGGTGGACGGTATTAGCGGTAGCCTTACACCTTTACAACCATCCTCCGAGCCGCCCATAAAAAAACCCGCCTTGTGGGGCGGGTTAAAGGAAATCAGCAGCGCTTCCTTGCGCTGATTCCGGAGTTCAGTTTGGATTAGCGCACGTTGTCGCGAAACCATATGGACTCGGATTACCTGGCGGACTTACCCCCTCGGCTGCCAGCTTGCTGGCCAGAATCGGCAGGATAAACCGAGCAGTCTCAGTCGCCTGGGAACCTGCCACATTGGCCCGTGCGGTCAATTCCTCCCGAACCCACTGGGCATACTGCTGGGCATACAGCACGTCAAAGTACGCAAAGCCCGTGGCATCAGTCGTCAAACTGGTCTTGGACACTGTCGCCACATTACCCGGATCCAACCGGCCATTCCCATTGAAATCCTCGCCCGGATCGAGAATGCCGTTCTGGTTGAGATCCTCGTTCAGGCAACTCGCCGTAATCACCTGAGACCACGGGGGAGTAGCCCCCTTGGTTACTTGCCAATAACCCTTGGCATAGGCATCCAATCCAGTCGAGGTCGCCACGGGCACGACATTCAAGTTGATCACCGCATTCGCAACCGGCAACCCTGCCGTATCAGTCACCAACGCGCTATAAGGCAACGCGAACGTCGTGGTCGTAGGCTCCGCAATCAGATTGCCCGTACCGAGGGTTATGAATAGCGCCTGCTGAGCCACCGTCAGCGTCACCTCTCCGATCACCGGGAAACCAGCCACCGCGGCATCCACCTTGACCCCGTTCAACGCACTCGGCGAGGAGCTGGCGGTATACACCGTGCTGGCTTGGCCGAACTGGTCAGTGATCTGCGACGCTGGACTGATCGCGCCGCCGGTCACATCGGTCAGGGTAAAGTTGACCGTTACCCCCTTGACCAGATTGAAATTCACATCCCGAACCGTCGCGGTAATCGTACTGGTCTGGCTGATACTCGGCGGCACGTTTACGCTGATCGTGGACGGGGCCGCCTGCAAGGTCATTTGGGTCGGAGTGGTCGCCACGAAGTTGACCTGCACCTGGGTCTGGATCGGCAATCCCGAGGTATCGGTGGTCTTGGCCGTGATGACTGCGGGCCCCGCGTTATCTGAGCTGATCGTGGTCGTCGCTTCACCCGCCGCATTCGTCACCGCTGAAATGGTCGACAAGGTCCCGCGGGTGGTCTCGAACGTCACCGTCTTGCCGGCGATTCCAACTCCACTGCTGGTCAGTTTCACTGTCAAGGTCTGTGGCGGCGTCACCCGAGGCGGCGTGCAGTTGGTATTGATCAGGCACACATCCGGTGGGTAACCGGTAGTCGCCAGTGGATCCGGCACAATGAACGCAAAGTTATCAGTCGCTACGCTCAGCGGATGAGTACCCGTAGCACCCAGCGCTGTAGCGACGATATTGCCCGACACATTGGCCGTCACTTCCACCGTCGCCTGACCCGCCGCGTTGGTCACCGGATTGGGCGGATTCACCGCATTCCCTACCGGCTCAGACGTCACCGCCAAGGTCTGTCCGCCAATCCCTACTCCCGCCGAGTCATTCAGGGTAAAGAGGATAGCCACCTTACTGCCGATCACCGCCGAGTTCGGGCCGGAACTGGTGATGGTTGTCCCCACCGCCGGCACCACTACCGTCCCCTGCTTGACCGGGTTGCCGGCGCTGGCCGTCACTGTGATGTTACGATTACTCTTGTCGCCCGGCGAAGTCAAAATCGCGGTCGCGGTACCCGTGTCATCGGTCACCGCCCGGACCACCTGGATCGTGCCATTATTGGTGGCGCTGAACGTCACCGTAATCTCCTTCAACAGCACATTGTTGGTATCCCGGATGACTGCGGTCAGATTGACCGGAGTCAGGCCAGAGGTTGCCAACTGCGGCGGATTGGCCAGCAACACCACGCTGCCCACATTGCCGCCACCGCCACCACCGGTGATCGTGATGGTAAAGACGCCAGTGCCGGTCGCCTTATTTTTGTCGGTTGCCTGCACCGTGAACAGGAAAATACCAGCCGTCGTTGGTGTCCCGTTGATTGAACCGTCCGCAGGCAGTGGTGGCAATCCAGTCGGCAGGCTGCCGGACAGAATCGCGAAGCTATACGGCGCAGTCCCGCCGGTCGCGCTGAGCAGGGCGTTGTAAAGCACATTCTGCGGCGCTGTCGTCGGGCCATTGAACTCGACGGTCAACGCCGTTCCCTCGCTGATCGTGAGGGTGAAATTACCGGTGCCGGTCGCGCCCTTGCTGTCAGTGACCTTCGCTGCGATCACAAAGATTCCTGCGGTCGGCGGGATTCCGCTGAGGGCACCCGTCGCTGGAGCCAGTTGCAGCCAAGCCGGTCCCACCAAAATCGCGAAGGTATATTGTGGAGTGCCGCCGGTGGCCGTGAGCAGGGCGTTATAGGCCCCGTTCACCGTTCCTGTCGTTGGACCGACCAAGGTCACCACCAGCGGCGTAGTGGGTGTCCCGGTACCGACCACAATCGTGAACGCGGCAAAACCCGTGTTATTGATCTTGTCAGTCACCTTGGCCACGAAGCTGTAGCTGCCCTCCTTGTTCGGTATCCCGCTGATGACCCCGGTGTCGGCGTTCAGCGTCAGCCCCGGCGGCAGATTGCCCGTCCCCCCCACAATCTCAAACTTGTAGGGCAGGATCCCGCCGACCGCCTGCAAAATGGCGCTGTACGATTGAAGTAGCGTCGCGGTGGTCGATCCCACCAGCGTCAGCACCAGCGCCTTTCGCTCGCCGATCGTAATGGTGAAATTAGCAGTGCCGGTCGCGCCGCTACTGTCGGTGGCCTGCACCACAAACGGGAAACTGCCAACCTGAGTCGGCGTTCCCGTAATTTCGCCCCCACCCACAAGAATGTTCAGGGTCAATCCCGGCGGCAATGTGCCCGTCAGAATCTTGAAGGTGTACGGCAGGGTACCGCCAGTGGCCGTCAATAAGCTGTTAAACGGCATATTCAGCGTCCCCTCACTGATGCTCAGGGCCACCTTCAGCACACCTTCGGTAATCGTGATCATGAAGTTTTGGGTTCCGGTCGCGCCATTCTTGTCCTCGGCCTGCACCGAGAACTGGAATGCTCCGACTTGGGTCGGGCTGCCGGCGATCGAGCCATCGCTCTTCAGCGTCAGCCCCGGCGGCAGCCAGCCAGCCGGCTGAGTGAAGGTGTACGGCTCGGTACCCCCGGTGGCCCTCACCAGCCCGTTGAACGGAGCGTTCAGCGTCCCGGTGAGCGGGTTCAACGTGAGTATCAGCTTCCCTTCCGTGACCACGATGATGAAATTACCGGTGCCCGTGGCGGGCGTAGCGGCGCTGTCGGAGGCCTGCACCGTGAACGGGAAGGTTCCGACCTCGGTCGGGCTACCCGACATGGAGCCATTGCTATTCAGGGTTAGACCCGGCGGCAACTTACCCGCCAGCACGCTGAATCTGTACGGGGCAGTACCGCCACTGGCACTTACCACGCCGCTATAAGGCGCGTTCAATGCCCCGTTTTGGCCACTGAACGTCACGGTCAGCGGGGTGCGCTGACCGATCACGATGGTAAATCCGGCAAACCCAATCCGCTTCTTGTCGTCGGTAACCTGCACCACGAAGCTAAACGCTCCGTCGAGGGTCGGGGTACCGGAGACCGATCCATTGGGATTCAGATTCAGGCCCGGCGGTAATTGCCCGGACAGCAGCGACCAAACGTAAGGCGGGACTCCACCATCGGCGAGAAAGACGGCACTGTAGGGCTGGCCGACCGTGCCCGCTCCGCCGGTAAAGGTGATCTTGAGCGCATTGGGTGCCGGAACCGCCACACTCAATGTGTATTTGGCAGTGCCAAATGCTGCAGTCTGGAACGGGAATTCGTATGCACCTGGCCCATCCATTTCGACCACGACATTGGTCTGGCCCTCAGCGTTAGTCTTGCCAAACGCACCTGATGCCGGATCGAAGGTCAGCTTGTACAAACCAGCGGCGCTAACATTGCCCAGCGCGATCGGCACGTTCGCCATCGGACTGCCTTCGGCGTCGGTCAACCGCAGGATGCCTGTGCATTTGGCTTTCGCCTTATCGAACTCAAATGTGCAACTGAACAGGCCATCCATCTGGCCGGCACCGGGCGCGTTGATGGTGATCGTGGCCGGTGCGGCGACAAAATCGGACGTGAAATTCAGCAGGATCGGCTGACTGCCCGGAATCTGGCCGCTGCTGGCAATCGGCACCGCGGTGCAACCATCGCCGCCGGTGAAGAATCCGCCCTTGTTGCCGGTGATGCCGTTGACCGTCACGGTCGCCGGTCCCGCCGAACCAATGTTGTAGCGAATCTCGGTCGCCGGCAGTGGAGAAAACTTCGAGTCGCGCAGGCACATTTGCACGTTCGTGGTGCGATTCGGCCCCAGCGTAGTGGTCGACACGGTCAGAGTCCGATCAGAACCGTTGGTCACATCCAGGAACACCGATTTGCAGGCCCCGCCGCTGGTATTGCAGGTATTCAGGATGCCGCAGGCGCTGTAATCGACAGTGCAGGCCACCAACACCGCCGTCTGGCCAATCCGGCTGGCCGGATAAGTCAGCAGGGTATTGGCGACGCCATTGATGTCCGTGAACGACGGCGACAACAGCGCGGCATTCTCGGCATGGCCGATGATGTACGGCACGGTCGAACCATTGTTCGGCCCGGCGCTGAAGGGATTGCCCTGGCGGATATTGAGCGTCGTGGGATTCACCACGCTATCGATGACCCGCACCCCGGTCAGAAACCGGTTGTCCGGGGTCGGATTCTGGGGCGTCGCCCGCCCGTCCAGCACCAGTCGGTCAGCAGGCCGCACGGTCTTGTTGATGAAATCGCCGCCGGATGCCGTGAACTGATATTGACCTTCTACCGGATCGCCGTTATTGCCGGCAATGTAGAAGGACCCCGGATTGGCCGGATAACCGGTAATCGGCGCATCGACCATGAAAAAGTTGATCTGGGTATTGGGATTGGTGGGATTGCCATTGGCATCGCTCACCACCACGCTCACCGAGCGGCTGTATGCGCCATTCTGTAGCGGTGGCTCGCCGAAGCGCGATACGCCGGCGAGTACCGCATTCACATACGGCCCGGTAAACGACAGCGTCGTGGCCGGGCGCTCTTCCGCTACCACCGTAATATTCACGCTGGCGCTAATAACCTGCTTGGTGTTGGGATCGGTCGCCGAGGCGGTAATCGTTACTACGCCGGGGCTGGTGTTGGAATGAAAATAGGCTTGACCAACACCATTGGCTCCGATCACGATCAATTGCTGAAAGCCCTGCTTTAGATCATCCAGTTTGAACAACGAGCCTTGGGCCGCGTCCCCTGCCGTGCGGGCAATGGTGATGTCGGCGGTCAGCGGCTTACCGCTTTGGGTCACTTTCGCCGTAATCGTACTGGTATACGGCAAGGCCGGATTTGGCGGCTGGCCGGACAGATTCACCGGGACGCTGGATCGATCCACGCTTACCGTGACGTTGATTTTCTCCGGGGTGAACCCGCCGTCATCGCCACCTCCTCCGCCGCCGCAACTGGCCAGCAGCACACTGAGCAGCACCAGCCCGAATAACCGGAATATTCCGCCAATCATTGAAAACACGGTGGGTTCTCCCTTGAGATTTGAAACGAGTAAAGGTTTTCGTAAGCATTCAATCCCCTCGCCCGCCGACGGGAGAGAGGGGAGGAACAATTGAGCGATTTCCAACAAAAGAAATACCAGACCAATACACCCAGATTTTACTTGCCGTCATACCCGCGAATGCGGGAATCCAGTAAGCCACCGAAAAGACTGGATACTCGCTTTCGCGGGTATGACGAGACTGGGAAATGACCGAACCATTTTTGGATCATCTTTCAGCAAATCGCCTTAACGCTCGGCGACCGCGCCTTCTTTCAGAATCTGCGGCGTGACGAAGATCAGCAATTCACGCTTAACGGTTTTTTTTGCATTGTTCTGAAATAAATAGCCCAACAAAGGGATATCGCCCAGCAATGGCACTGCGGACTTGGAGTTCGTCTTGTTTTGCTCGAATACCCCACCCAGCACCACGGTTTCGCCATTGTTCACAAGGACGTTGGTGGTCACTTCCCGCTTATCAATCGAGGGTACGAACCCTCCTCCAGCCTGCGGAACCACTTCACCCACATCATCCTTTTTAATCACCAACTTCATGCCAATTCGATCATCCGGAGTAATTTTGGGCGTGACTTTTAGCTCCAGGACCGCTTCCTTAAAGGCGGTGGTCGCTGGACCGGTTCCGGAAGAAGGAACCGTATAGGGAATTTCTCGACCCTGCTTAATCGTCGCCTCCTGATTATCGGCTGTCACCACTCGTGGATTGGAAAGAACTTCACCGTTACCCTCGGTTTGCAAAGCGGAAAGCTCTAAGTCAACCAGATAATCTGCGCCAAGAATTGAAAGGGCCACGGCGGGTGCACCCGCCGCCGCCAGATCGACGCCCAAGCGCTGGGCCAGTGGTGGAATCGCTACCGGATAAGGCTGGCCGGTGGTGATCAGATTATTGGCAGCGCTGCCAATGATCGTATTGGTCCCGCCCAAACTGCCACTGATGCCAGCGACATTACTGTCGTTCACACCCACTCCGGTGACGCCAAACCGCACCCCGATTTCACGCGCAAAATCATCCGTAGCGATCACGACCCGTGAATCAATCATCACCTGCCGGGTCGGCTTATCCAACTTCGTCACCAGATTGCGTACCTCAGCCAGTTTATCGGGCACATCCTTAACGATGAGGCTATTCGTGCGCTCATCCGCCACCACATCGCCCCGGGGCGACAGCATCGACTGGCCTTTCTCGCCGGCTTTCTTGAGCAGATCCGCCAATCCTTGAGCTTTGGCGTAATTGACCTGAATGATCTCGCTTCGCAATGGCACCAACTCCTGCACCACCTTGCGCGACTCCAAATCCAGTTTCTCGCGGGCAGCCACTTCCTCGGTCGGCGCAATGAAAATCACATTGCCATTCTGGCGCATCGCCAAGCCCTTGGTGCGCAAAATAATATCCAGCGCCTGATCCCACGGCACGTTCTGCAAGCGCAAAGTCAGATTGCCCTTCACGCTGTCGCTGACCACGAGATTCAATCCGGTAAAATCAGCCAAAATTTGCAGAATCGCCCGCACCTCAATGTCCTGGAAATTCAGCGACAACAAATCGCCCTTGTATTTCTTCTTCGACGGATCGAATTCCGCCTCTTTCTCTTCTTCAGCGGTTGTCTTTGGCGTCGGTGGTTTCACCTCAACGACATAGAGATCATTGGCCTGATACGCCAGAAACTCGAACGGCGGATTGGGCTTGATGACCAACCGGGCGCTGCCATCCCGATTCAGCGCCTCGATCATCGTCACGGGCGTGGCGAAGTCGCCCACATCCAGCCGCCGCTCCTGCCCACGCGACAGCGGCGCACCCTGAAAGTCCGCAACAATCTGATTGCCTTCCTGGCGCACGTCCACCGCAATACCCGGATTCGACAGTTTGAGGGTAATGATGCCCTGCCCAGCCGGCCCGCGCTTGAAACTGATATCCTTGACATTGCGCGGCCCACCGGCAGGCGGTGGCGCTTCAGACCGCTTTGCCCCCGCTGCGACCACTGAACTGGTCGCGCTCACCGCTGGCGTTTTCGCCGACGCCACCCCGGCGTTTTCCAAAGTCAGCACCACCACATTGCCCTGCACTTGCACGGTGTAGGGCACCACCCGGGCCAGATTCAGCGACGCCCGGGTCCGGTCCGCCCCCTCCAGAACGCTGAGCTTGTCCGCCACCCCAACATTGAGGGTCTGTTGCCGCTCTTTCAGGCCGTTAGTCGTTCCCAGAAAATCCAGCACGATCCGGGCGGGATCATTGATGGTAAAACTGCTCGGCGGTGCCTTGGGCATCGCCGACAACCGGAACCGGATCTGCAACCGGTTACCCGGCAGCGGGTTGACATCCACCGCCTGGAGTACCGGCTGTTGGCCTGCATCTTGGGCGACCGCCCCCGACCATGAACCAGCCAGTGTCACCCCCCAACTCAAGCCGATCACCGCCAACCAGAACAAAATCCCCATTCCGCCCGGTCGCCGGCCCCGTTGGCTGTTACCTACGAACCTGCTCGCCATGACACTCTCCCCTGAATCTCTTTTATTGAGTCAGCGACAGAAACGCATCCCGTTCCTGCCAGCGTCCCGGACCATCAGGAACCAGCTCCTTCAGATCAACCCGCTGCTCGGTCATCCCGACAATCTTGCCGTGGTTATTGCCCAGGTAATTATTTTTCTGCACCCGATGCACCACATTGTCGGGAGCCAGAATCAGCGCCCATAAATCGCTGGCACCGCCCATGCGCACGGTGCCCATCATCTTCAGCGACCCCAGCGAGTATTTTTCCAGTTCTTCCCGCACCCGGTTCGGATCCGGCTTCGGCCCGGTATACGGCGCTGCGTTCGCCGGTCTCGCCCCTCCGCCTTCCTGGGTCATCTCCAGCTCCTCTTCCTGAGCAAACGGCGCCACCAAAAATGGATCCTTGACACCTTGGGCTGTATAGGCAAACGGCGTATAGGGCTTGATCTCCGGCGGCGGATCCAGCTTCTTGGCCGGTGTCGTCCGCTTGGTGTCCTCGATGAACTGCTGCAAATCGATCAGATCCCGCTGGGCGCAGCCGGCCAGCCCCGCCATCAATACCACCACCAGTGCCGCCAGGCCGCGTCCGGCTCCCGCCTGTAAACCCGTTCCCCAGATCATTTTTTGGCTGCTCCCGGCTTGGCTGTTTCCGGCTTCGGAGCGCTCACCGCCGCGCCCTCATCCATATACCGATAGGTCTGCAAGGTCGCCTGAATGGTCAACGGCTCCATCCCGCCTTTCACACCGGCCTTCGCTCCGGCCTTGCCACCGACCACGCTCGCGCCAGTCAGCGTCGCATTCTCCAGGGTGACAATCCGTGACAGCGCCGCCACCCCGCTCACAAACGCGCCAAACTGATGATAGGTGCCCTTGGCCTTAATCGTGATCGGCTTGGCTGCGTAAAAATCGCGCGGCTGCTCGTTCTCGGGCTTGAACAACTCAAACTCCAAGCCGTTCTTTTTGCCGGTGTTGGAGACATCCTCCAGCAGGTCCGGCATCTCGGTTCCGGTCGGCAACTGCCGCAGCATCACCTCCAGGTCCGCCTCCATCTGCTTGAGTTGCGCCCGGAACGAATCCAGATTGGCCGTCACCCGCTGCTTTTCGATGAAATCCTGGCGCAGCGTCTGCTCCTCGCGGGTCACCTGATCCAGTTTATCCAGCTGATCGCCGGTAAAAAAATAATACCCCGCTCCCAGTACGGCAGCGATCACCACCACCGCCAGAATAATCTTGCCCGGCAGCGGCCATTCGCCGGCTTCGCGGAGATCAAAATCGCTCAGGTTGATTTGGGACAGATTCATTTTTTGCCTCCCGCACCCGCCGGATCCGCCCCAGGCTTAAGCGGAACGATCAGCTCGAAAACCCGGGCCTGCACATTATTATTGACGTTCTTGGTCTCGATGATTTGCAACACCGGCTCGCCAAACCGCTTGGCGCCCCGGATGCCGCGCATGAACTCGGAAATCACCGTATCGGAGCGGGCGACCCCATTGAGCGTCACCTGATTGCCGACAGTCTTGAACGCCGTCAGATAAATATCCTGCGGAATCAAGCGAACCAGCTCGTCCAGCATCCGCACCATGCCGGGGCGGCTCGCCTGCAAGGTCTGAATGACGTTAAGCCGCTCCACCAGCCGATTTTTGGTCTTCTGTAGTTCCGTCAGCTCTTCAGCCGCTTTCTTGAGCCGGGCGATCTCGCCCTTCAGGTAGTCATTACGCTGCTGCTGATATTGGATGCGGCTATCAATTTCGGTCTGCACCAGGAACACGATGCCCATGGCGAAGATCGCCGCCCCTATCAGCATCCCGATCAGCTCACGATGCCGCCGAAAGCGGCGCACTTCGCGCCAGGGCAATAAGTTGATGCGCGTCATATCAGTCGAAGCTCCTCAACGCCAAGCCGCAGGCCAGTGCCAGCAAGGGCGCATCGCGCAACAGGGCGTTGCTGTTCACCCGCCCGGCGCTGCCCATGTTCTTGAAGGGATTACCGACCAGAGTGGTGTAACCCAACACGTCAGCAACCACCCGATCCAGGCCCATAATCAAGGCGCCTCCGCCAACCAGCACGATGCTGTCCACAGTATAGCGACCCGAAACAAACAGGTCCGACGAAAAAAAGAACTGCAACCCGTGGCCGATCTGCTCGGCCAGCATCTGCTTGAACGGCTCGAGAATCATCGGGCCGTAGTCATCCGCCAGTTGCCCGGTGCGCTTGGCCTGCTCCGCCTGCTCCCGCGACAAGCCATAGGCCTCGGCAATCCGAACCGTCAACAGGTCGCAGCCAAAACCCTGCTCGCGGGTGAAAATGATGGAATCATCCTGCAGGATGTACAAGTTAGTCATGGTCGCGCCGATATCGATCAGCGCCGTCAGACCTCCATGCGCCTTGCTCAGACTCAGCCCGCCGCCCTCTTTTTTGGGCAGGCCGTCCATCAGCAACCGGAAGGTGTTCTCCAGCGCATAGGCCTCGACATCGACAATCGCCGGAATCAGCCCGGCGTTTTTGAGCGTCGCCTCCCGGGTATCCACATTTTCCTTGCGGGTCGCCACCAGCATTACATCCTGCATGTCAGCACTGACCTGGGAGGGACCTTTCACCTCGAAATCCAGATAAATTTCTTCAACCGGGTACGGGATGTACTGCGATGCCTCGATCGCGATATTGGTTTCAATATCGCTTTCCTTGAATTCCGCCGGCATCGGCACGGTGCGGGTGATCACTCCCGATGTCGGCACCGCAATCGCCACACGGCGAGCCCGGGCCCCGGAGGTGCGCCATGCCCGCTTGATGGCCTCCGCTATATCGTCGGTATCAGCGGGATTGCGATCTTCCATCACACCCTCGCCCAAGGGTTCAATGGCGAACGCTTCGACCCGAAATCGGGTCCCGGAACGGCTCAGTTCGATCAGCTTGACCGCCGATGGACTGATATCAATGCCCAGAATGGGTTCTTTACGCGTGAACAGAGCCAAGTTACGCTTCCTCAAAAATGATCCAACCACGAATCAAACTCGCGTCTCCAAGGAATATAGCAAACAATCCGCTCCAGACGATGGGAACTTTCACGCTCCGCAAACGGCCTCTTCCAATTCGCCGGTTTTGCCCTGCGCTACCACCGTTCATTCGCTACCATCGCCTTGCCGGAGTTTGCCCATGCCCCATCGCCACCGCGAAGATCACCGCATCAAGACCCTGCTGGCCCAGGAATGCGCCCGGATCATTGCCGAAGAGGGTATCCAGGATTTTCGGAGCGCTAAACGCAAGGCTGCGCTCCGGCTGGGCATCGCCGATAAAACTGTGCTGCCGGATAACGCGGAAATCGAACAGGCCCTGCTGGATCATCAGCGGTTGTTCCATGCCGACCGGCAAGCACGGCAACTGCGCAGCCTGCGGGAAACTGCGCTGGAAGCCATGCACTTCCTGGCGAGCTTCCGGCCCCGCCTGGTCGGTCCGGCGCTGACGGGAGCCGTCGGCCTTGATGACGCTATCCGCCTCCACCTGTTTGCCGACACGCCCCAGGAGATTTTGCTGTTCCTCGTGGAGCGCCACATTCCTTTTGAGACCACAGAGCGCCATCTGCGAATGAGGAGCGGCGTTGAGGTTCATGCGCCCGTGTTTCGCTTCAGCGCGGGCGAGCAGCCGGTCGAACTGACTGTCTTTACGCTATTGGCCGAACGGGAAGCGCCCTGCAGTCCAGTCAATGGCAGGCCGATGCGGCGCGCCACCCTGGCTGAGGTCAAGGCCCTGCTGGCCGATGGCTGAACTCGAACCGGCATCATTCCGCCGCCGGTCCGCTGTGCAATGCAATGGTGTCGATCCTTGTCTACCGCCGGTCAGGCGGCCTTGACGATGCTGGGATAGGTATCCACGAAGTGCTTCAGCACCAGCTTGAGCTGTAAAACCTTCTGATCATGTCCTCGCCGGCGTGCTTCCTCGATGTCATCCAGAATGATCCGCTTGATCATCGGGATGCCTTCCTCGGTATGCACGAGATAGCTGCCCAGTTCCAGCGCCGCCATTTCCGGCATATGTTCGTGCTGGGCTATGGCCTCGATCTCTTCCTCGGTCAGGTCACTCAGTGCCACACAATCTTGATAACGCAACATAACATTCACTCCTGAGTCGTTCTGTTTTCTGAAATCCGCGCTAAGGTTAAACCCGACAATCCGTCCACACAAGCACAAACCTTCACGGTCCGCGATCCCGGGATTCCGCCAGCCCGGCTTCAACCCGCCTTCAACCTGCCTTCAACCCGCCTGGCCAGGCTCAACCCTGTATTTATTTTGATTCTTCGCCGGCCAGCGTGAATCTTCTCCACGAACACCAAACCGCCGGTTTTCCCGCCGACCACCCGACCGTGCCTGGATTCGTCCCTCCTGGACGCGCTATTATTGCTCCCCCGTCAAACGCCGTTCTGAATTCGCCATGATCGCCGATCTGTCCGCGCCGCCCAGCGATAACCCACCCTCGCCCTGCATTGGCGTTTGCGTCATGAACTTGCAAACCCGATGGTGCGAAGGCTGCTTCCGCACCTTGGACGAAATCGCCGGTTGGTGGGATTACTCGCCCCGCCAAAAATACGCCGTGATCGCCCAACTGGATGACCGGCTGGCGCGCATCATGGCGGGCGCTCTGTTCAACTAATCGCCGGTACGCCGGCCGCTCTCTACCGCTTTCAAGGAAACTGTCATGCCGTTCCCTGCCACCACTCCCCGTCAATTACTGCACCGGCGCACGGTTGAATGCCTGGGCTATCAACGTGAAGACGGTCTCTGGGATATCGAAGGCCGGCTGGTGGATGTCAAAACTTACCCCTTCCCGAATGAAGATCGGGGTGGAGCCATCGAGGCCGGCGATCCGTTGCATGATCTCTCGATCCGGCTGACGGTGGACGATGAGTTCCTGATCCACGACGCCCAAGCTTGCACCGACCGTTCGCCGTTCGGGCTGTGTCCGGTGATCACCGACCGCTACCAGCGACTGATCGGGGTACGAATCGGGCCAGGCTGGTCGTTCAAGCTCAGGGAGCTGTTCAGCGGGGTCAGCGGTTGCACCCACATGACCGAGTTGCTAGGGCCGGTCGCCACCACAATGTTCCAAACCATTTATGGTCGGCGCTATGACCAGGACGACGCCAAATTGCCGGAAGATCGCCCGCCGCCACAGGTACTCAACACCTGCCATGCTCTGGCCAGCGATAGCCTGGTCGTCAGAAAACGCTGGCCCAAGGCCTACACCGGGCCAGAGCGGGCGCTCGACTCGCATCATCGCCCGTTGCTGGATGAATGTCTGACCTGAATTTCAGAGCGTTTCCGGCTTCAAATCCCGCGCCAGCAGAATTTCCACCGCCCGCCGGGGACTCTGGCCGTGGTGCAGCACTCGATCCACCTGCTCGGTGATCGGCATTTCCACCCGGCGCTGATGTGCTAAACGCAAGGCCTCCCGTGCGGTTGCCGCGCCCTCGACGACCTGACCGATCGCCGCCAGCGCCGCGGTGACCGGTTCGCCCCGACCGATGGCCAGCCCGAACCGGCGGTTGCGGGATTGATCATCAGTGCAGGTCAGCACCAGATCGCCGATGCCGGTCAGCCCCATGAAAGTCTCCCGCTGACCGCCCACCGCCAGCCCCAGCCGCACCATTTCCGCCAAACCGCGGGTGATTAGCGCCGCCCGGGCATTGGCCCCGAACCCCAGACCATCGGCAATGCCCGCCGCGATGGCCAGCACGTTCTTGATTGCGCCGCCTAACTCCACGCCGATCACATCGGTGCTGGTATAGGCTCTCAGACTGGAGCCATGCAGCACGGTCGCCACCCGCCGGGCGTGTTCGACCTCGTCCGCCGCAACGGTGAGCGCGGTGGGCAAGCCCTGGGCCACTTCGCCGGCGAAACTGGGACCGGAAATCACGGCCACCGACCAGGCTGCGCCGAGCGCCTCAGCCGTGACTTCATGCAGAAACAGGCCGCTCCCTGGCTCCAGGCCCTTGGTCGCCCAAGCCAGACCTGCACGAGCGGGCAGGTGCGGGCGCAACCGCTTCAGGGTCGCCCGGTACGCATGGCTGGGTGTCACGACCAGCGCCAGATCGACGCCGACCAGCGCTGCGGCCAGATCAGCGCCAACCGTCAATGTGGCTGGAAACAGGATTCCCGGCAGATAGCGCTGATTTTCCCGGTTACGGCAGAGCGGAGCGACTTCCTCCGGATCGTGGCCCCACAAGCGCACCGTGTGACCGTTGCGGGTCAACAGCAAGGCCAGTGCCGTTCCCCACGACCCCACGCCGAGTACCGCAACCGTTGCGCTCACGCCGCATCCAGCCTAGTGGATAGCGGCTGGCGGGACGATTTCAGTCTGCTGTTGTTGTTGCAATCGCTGCATATACAAGCCGTCAAAATTGATCGGATTGAGCAGCAGGGCAGGAAAGCCGCCCTTGCCGATCAACGAGGCCAAGGCTTCGCGGGCGAAGGGAAACAGCAGGTTCGGGCAGAAAGCATGCAGCATGTGACCCATCTGCGGATCGTCGAACCCGCGCAGGGTAAACAGACCCCCCTGCTGCACTTCAGCCAGATAGGCAGTGCGCTCGCCGAGTTTAGCGGTCACGGTCACGGTCAGCACCACCTCGAACAGCTCTTCAGCCAGCGGCGTGGAGTTGGTTTCCAGCCGCACTTCGGTTTCCGGCTGCCATTGTTCGGTAAAAATCATCGGGGAATTGGGAGTTTCCAGCGACGCATCCTTGAGATAAACCTTCTGGATATCGAAGTGCTGCTGGGGAACCTGCGGTTGCTCGCTCATGCGGGATGCCTTATCGATTTACGGGAAAGGAAGGTTGGGAACGCCGGTTATGGTAGCCGGCGCAGTGGATTTTAAAGGTTCAACAGCGGATCCAGATCGCCGCGCTGGTCCATCGCCACCAGGTCGTCGCAGCCGCCGATATGGCGGTCACCAATGAAAATCTGCGGCACGGTATTGCGCCCGGTGCGGGCGGTCATCTCGCCCCACAATGCCGGATCGCGGTTCACGTCGAGTACGGTGTAACGGGCGCCTTTGTGATCCAGCAATGCCCGCGCCCGCCGGCAATACGGGCAAGAGTCCGCACTGTACAAAACAATGCTCGGCATGGGAGTGGATCCGGCGAGAAATTCAGGCTTTCTTGCGGCTCACCGGCAAGTGGGCGTCCTGCCAAGCCGGCAAGCCACCGCTGAGGCTGTGGACATTGGTGATGCCGTTCTTTTTCAGCAGGACGCAGGCGGACTGTGAAGTGGTGCCGGTGCGGCAATAGACCACGATCGGTTTATCGCCGGCTTTGCTCAATTCGGCCACCCGATCCTTGAGCGCGGCGAACGGGATATGGCGGGCCTGCGGGATATGGCCGTCCTTGTAATCGCCCCCTTCGCGGACATCCACGATCCAGGCGTCCTGGTCGTTGATCAGCCGCAGGGCTTCGGTGGGGTTGAGGGTATGGATCCCGCGCAGTTTATGCAGAATCTCGTTGCCGGCCAGCATTCCCAGAATGGCGAACAGCGCCAGAAACAGCACCCAGTTATGGACGGCAAATTCGGCGAAATCGCTCATTTCGGCGAACAACCCGGTTGATCGCCCGCTTTCGGAACCCCCAGTTTCCACAAGATCAATTCCGCCGGACAGAACCGGGTAACGCCGCTCTGGAACAGGTTCAAACCAACAAAGACCGTGAGCCACAACCAATAGCTGCTGTGGTAAAGCGGGCTGGCCGGCGCGCCGAGCAGCAGGGAAATCAGGATGAAAGAGCCGGCCATGATCCGGATCATGTGTTCGCTGTTCACTGGTTTGGTCTCGAAGAGGTTAGGTGATTTCCAACAAAGGTTATACCAACTCAATAACGCCAAAACACTTCACTTTCCGTCATACCCGCGAATGCGGGAATCCAGCAACCCGCGGCAAGACTGATGACGATCCTCGAAAACAACCCGAACCTCTCGCAGGATCATCTTTCTCGGGAAATCGTCTTAGGTCTGGAAAGTTGAAGCGGTGATCGACCGGGGCGGGTTTCAGCCGCGTTGGCAGAAAACCTCCCGCATCATGCCAATCAACCGCAGGGTGCCGGGGTGCGCGATCGCTTTGAGCGCCCGGGAGGCCCGTTCAATCTCCTCGTCGTGGCTCATCAGCGAATCCATCGAGAGACTTTTGGCGCCGATTGACATCATCAAACCCCTCAATTACGCACTCTGCCCGGATCAACCCTCGATCGGGGAATTATGTGAATCAGGATAGCGGAATAGAGCGTCCTTGAGAAGTTGCGGGAATCACGGGAGGGCGCAACTGGCGAAACCAGCGAGCCGGGGGTATGATCGGGCGGTCAAATTTTCGCAAACTGTTCAACTTTGCCGCCGTTTCGCCACCCCCGAACCCCTGAACTAAGGAGGCTTCAAGAATGTACAAAATCGTGCTGATCCGCCACGGCGAAAGTCAGTGGAACATGGAAAACCGCTTCACCGGCTGGGTGGACGTCGACCTGACTGAGAAAGGCCGCGAAGAAGCCCGCAAAGGCGGCGAGGGGCTGAAAAAGGAAGGCTACATCTTCGATGTCGCGTTCACCTCGGTGCTGAAGCGGGCCATTCATACCCTGTGGACGGTGCTGGATGAAATGGATTTGGCGTGGATTCCGGTCCATCGGACCTGGCGGCTGAATGAGCGGCATTACGGGGCGCTGGCCGGGCTGAACAAGTCCGAAACCGCCGCCAAGCATGGCGAGGAACAAGTCAAGATCTGGCGGCGCAGCTTTGACATCCCGCCGCCGCCACTGGAGCTGAACGACCCGCGTCATCCGGCGTTCGATCCGCGTTACGCCGGCCTCGACCCCCGGGTGTTGCCAGCCACCGAAAGCCTCAAGACCACCATTGACCGGGTGCTGCCCTATTGGCACGACATGCTGGTGCCGACCATCCGTTCCGGCAAGCGGGTGTTGATCGCCGCGCACGGCAACAGCCTGCGGGCGCTGGTCAAGTATCTCGATGACCTGTCCGATGAGGAGATCATCGCGACCAATATCCCGACCGCGGTGCCGCTGGTCTATGAACTCGATGCCAACCTGCGCCCGATCAAGAAAGGCGGTACCTATATCGCCGACCCCGAAGAACTGAAGAAGCTGATGGAAGCGGTCGCCAATCAGGGCAAAGCCAAGTAAGCAATTCCACCGGTTCCTCGCGCCCGGCTTTGGTTTAGCCCCGAAGTCCGGGCGTTTTCCCTGTTTCCCCCACCAAAAAATTAAATTCCGGCCCGGCAATTTCCGGGTTTTATCGAGGGTCCCATTAACCTGTTACCGGCTTTCCACTTTCCTTTACTGTTTATTTGAGGACTCCCCGAAGTGAAAATAAGTGTTGCCACCCGTCATGGTCTGGCGCTGGCGTTGATCTTTCTGGCGGGCGTTTCGCTGACGACGGTTCATGCCCTGGCCGAAAAGGAAGCGCCGCCCGAGAACAAATTGCCGCTGGACGAGTTACGCACCTTTACCGGTGTGCTGGACGCCGTCAAGCAGGATTATGTCGAGCCGGTCAAGGATAAGGATCTGCTGGAAAATGCCATTCGCGGCCTGTTGAGCAATCTCGATCCGCATTCCGCCTATCTGGATGCCGAGGCGTTCCAGGATTTGCAGATTGGCACGACCGGCGAGTTTGGCGGACTGGGGATTGAAGTCGGACAGGAAGAGGGCTTTCTCAAGGTCATCGCCCCGATTGACGACACCCCGGCGCAACGGGCCGGCATCCGCGCCGGCGATCTGATCATCCGGCTGGATGATGTCTCGGTAAAAGGCATGGCGCTGACCGATGCGATTCAGAAGATGCGCGGCAAGCCCAATACCCCGATCACCCTGACCATTATCCGCGAAGGCGCACGCAAGCCGCTCAAGTTCAAACTGATCCGGGAAGTGATTCAGGTCAAAAGCGTCAAGAGCCGGCTGCTGGAACCGGGCTTTGGCTATGTCCGAATCACCCAGTTTCAGGCCAAGACCGCCCAGAACCTGCAACAAGCCCTCCAGGAACTGGAACAGCAGAATAAAGCGCCGCTGCGAGGGTTGGTGCTGGATTTACGCAACAATCCGGGCGGAGTGCTGAACGGCGCAGTGGAAGTCGCGGATGATTTTCTCGACAGCGGCGTCATCGTCCAGACCAAGGGGCGCGGCAACGGCTCCGACCAGAGCTATAAGGCCACGCCGGGCGATCTGCTTAAAGCGGCACCGATCGTGGTGCTGGTCAATGGCGGCTCCGCCTCCGCCTCGGAGATCGTCGCCGGAGCCTTGCAGGATCACCGGCGGGCGCTGATCGTCGGCGAGCGGACCTTCGGCAAAGGCTCGGTGCAAAGCATCCTGCCGCTGGGCAACGGCACCGCGGTCAAGCTGACGACCGCCCGCTACTACACCCCGAACGACCGTTCGATTCAGGCGGAAGGGATCGTCCCTGACATCAAGCTCAAGCCGCTCAAGGTCACTGCGGACAACGGCGCCGACGCTGATTCCACCATTAAAGAAGCAGATCTGACCGGTCATCTGCGCAATGACAAAACCAACGGCAAACCGGGAGAAGGCGCGGAAGGTGGGACGGACCCGGCCAAGGCCGCTGACGGCGATTTGGCCCAGAGCGACTATCAACTGTATGAAGCCCTGAACCTGCTCAAGGGCATGACCTTGCTACACCCGCTCAAGACCGCGGAAATCACCCCGGTCCCGATCCAGAAATAACCCAGGGAGAATTCTTTATGGCGACCGTATTAGTTCCGCTGGCTCAGGGCTGCGAAGAACTGGAAGCCGTCACGATTATCGACTTACTGCGCCGCGCCGGCGTGACTGTGGTGGTTGCCGGACTGGAAGAAGGACCGATCACGGCATCGCGGGGCGTCGTGCTGCTGCCTGACACGACCCTGGAAGCGGTATTGGATCAGGATTTCGATCTGGTGGTATTGCCGGGCGGGCTGGGCGGTGCGGAACGCCTGGAGGCCGATCAGCGGATTGCGGCGCTGCTGCGGCGAATGACCGAACAGGGCCGTTACGTCGCCGCCATTTGCGCCGCACCCCGGGTGCTGGCCAAGGCCGGACTGTTGAAAAATCGGGCGGTGACCGCCTATCCGGGTATTCTCGACGGCCAGACGGACCTGCGATTCAGCAGCGCCGCCGTGGTGCGCGACGGGACGTTCATCACCTCACGCGGCCCTGGCACTGCGCTGGATTTTGGCCTGACCCTGATCGAACTGCTGTGCGGGCGGGAACAGCGCGATCTCGTGGAGGCGGCGTTGCAGCGGTAGACTCAGAGTTTTCGTCTATCCACCGCAGCATCACCTCATTCGATCCAGCCCATCCATCACCGTCGATAGTTTATCAATGCTACATGATATAAATTTCAGGCATCAATTCCCTATTGTTCGGCCAAACCGGCATTGCCGATATTCACTATGACCGACCCACCATCCTCTCGAATACTCCTGATCGACGACGAACCGAACCTGCTGTTCGGCTTGACCGCTGTGATGAAACGCGCCGGCTTCGAGGTACTCACCGCCAGCAACGGCAAGCAGGGCCTGGAACGCGCCCAGCACGATCATCCCGACATGATCGTGTGCGACATGATGATGCCACCGCCCAACGGCTTGCAGCTCAAACAACTACTGGCTGCAGAACCGGCCACCGCCAGCATTCCCTTCATCTTTCTCACCGCCCGCACCAATATGGCGGACAAGCTGGCGGGACTGTCGAGCGGCGCTGACGATTACATGACCAAGCCGTTCAAGATTGAGGAACTACTTGAACGGGTTCGCACGGTGCTGCGCCGTCATGAAGCCGCCCACCAGCAAGGAGTGAACGAGGCCAAGGTCGAAATCGAACAGTGGCGCGACCAGGCGCTGCGGGATCCGTCCACTGGCTTGTTCAACCGGCGTTATCTGGAGGAATCGCTGATCCGGGAACTGAGCCGGGCGAAACGGGAAGCGTATCCAGTGGCGCTGACCATGCTCAACATTGATCACTTCAAACAAATCAATGACCATTATGGACATCCAGTCGGAGACCGGTTCTTGCAGGCTTTAGGTCAGCAACTCCAGCAGCACAGCCGTCCCTATGACCTTGTCTGCCGCTATGGCGGAGAGGAATTTGTACTGATGTTGCCCAATATTCCGTTCGATGCCGCCTGCCGGCGCGCTGAGCAGTGGCGCGCTAATTTTCAAAACCTGCGCCTGTGCGATGCGGGCACCGAAATACCGTGCGCCACCTTGTCTATTGGTTTGGCTCTTTTTCCGCTCCATGCTGCGAGCCCTCAGGCATTGATAGCCAGCGCGCTTCAAGCGCTATACGCCGCCAAGCAGGCCGGACGCAATCAGGTTAGGGTCGGGCAGGCGGATCATCTGCATGATTTCCCTGATCCATCAAAAACCAGGCCACAATGAACAATCTGCACGATGTCACTGAACGGCAAACCATCCTGATCGTCGATGACACCCCGGACAATATTGCCCTGCTGAGTGCCTTGCTTAAGGGGCGCTACAAAATCAAGGCCGCCACTCATGGCTGGCGCGCCCTGAAGATCGCAGCTACCGTGCCATCCCCCGATCTGATTCTGCTGGACATCGTAATGCCGGGCATGGATGGCTACGAGGTTTGCCGGCGGCTTAAAGATGATCCCCATACCACCCACATTCCGGTGATCTTTCTCACCGCCAAACCGGAGGTGGAAGCCGAGGAAAAGGGGCTAAAATTGGGCGCGGTGGACTACATTACCAAGCCGATCAGCCCGTCCATCCTGTTGGCACGGGTCGAAACCCACATCACTCTCAAGAACACCCGCCAGTTTCTCCAGAACCAAAACGCCCTTCTCAATGGGCTGCTGGACACATTCCCTTACTTAATCTGGCTCAAGGATCTCGATGGTCGGTATCAAGCCGTCAACGCCGTGTTCGCCCGGTGCTGCGGCCGGGGACAGATAGAAGAGGTGCTAGGGCACACTGATTTCGATGTTTGGCCACGCTCCCTGGCCGAAAAATACGTCGCCGATGATCGCCTGGTGATCGCCAGCGGCGAGAAAAAAATTATCGAGGAATTGGTTGTTGATCAGGGCGTCGCCAAATGGTTTGAAACCTACAAGTCGCCGTTCAGTGACACTGCAGGGCGAATCATTGGCATTGCCGGCTTCGCCCACGACATCACCGAACACAAGCTGGCCGCGAACGAACTGCACCGTTCCCGGCTGCAATTCATCACCATACTCGACAGCATGGACGCCTTCGTGTACGTCGCCGATATGCAGACCTATGAACTGCTGTTCGTTAACCGCAAGCTCAAAAACCTGATTAACGATGCCCGCGAAGGCATGCTGTGCTGGCAAGTTTTGCATCAAGACCTGGATGGCCCCTGCTCGTTCTGCACTAACCCTTTGTTGCTGCAAGCCGACGGTCAGCCCGCGGAGCCTTGCACCTGGGAATTGTACAACTCCCGTACGCAACGCTGGCTACTCTGTCGCGACCGCGCCGTTCGATGGCTGGATAACCGCTGTGTGCGCCTGGAAATCGCTACGGACATTAGCGAACGCAAGGTGATGGAGGAAGATCTGCGTAACCGGTTCGATTTCGAGGCGCTGATCGCCAACCTGTCGACCCGGTTCATTAACCTTGATCCCGGCGCTCTGGATTTGGAAATCGAGTACGCCCTGCAGCGGATTGGCCAGTTTAGCCAGGTAGATCACAGCTATATATTCCTGTTTAAAGAACATTGCCACTACATGGACAACACTCACGAATGGTACGCGGAGGGGATCGAGCCGCAAAAAGCGGTTTTTCAGAATCTGGAAAGTGCGGGAATGCCGTGGTGGATGGGCTGTCTGGAGCGGCGGGAAAATATTGATATTCCGGTCGTGGCCGCCTTGCCACCGGAAGCGGCAGCCGAAAAGGCGATCCTGGAACTACAGGGGATTCAGTCGCTGGTAGTGGTTCCGCTGTTGTCAGCCAACCAATTACTGGGATTTCTGGGACTCAGCGTCGTGCGCACTACCCGAGTCTGGTCGCCGGAAAGCGTGGCATTGCTGCGGATAGTGGGCGAGATCTTCGCTAATGCGATGGGGCGGCAACGGATCGAAAATGAGCGGGTGCGACTGGAGCGGATGCGTACCGACTTCATTAACGACGCCTCGCATGAACTGCGCACCCCATTGACGACGATCATCATGATGGCAAATCTGTTGCAGGACGGCGGCGATCCGGAAGAACCGAACGAGTATTGGCGGGTGTTGCGCAGCGAACTGGATCGCGCCCGACTCCTGATCGAGGACCTGCTGACCCTGGGACGGCTGGAAAGCGTAGGGATAAATCTGGAAGCGCAACCCCTGGACATTGCCGAAGTCATTGAACAGGCGCTACAAAGCGTGTGGCCACTGGCTCGGGACAAAGGCATTGAGCTGGCGGTGGATTTGCCGAAACCGTTGCCGCCAGTATTAGGCAATGCCTATGCCTTGTTGCAGGTCTTCGTCAATCTGCTGAACAACGCCGTCAAGTTCACTATCGATCGGGGGGAAGTCGTCGTCCGCGCCACGACCGAGCTGAAAACCATGGTCGTGACGGTGAGCGATACCGGTATTGGCGTCCCCGAAGCGGAGCTACCTCAGCTATTCGGGCGGTTTTTCCGGGCGAGTAACACGCTGGAGCAGGACATTCCTGGCAGTGGCATGGGGTTGTACATCGTCAGGGGCATTCTGGACAGTCTAGGTGGCGACATCTCTGTGCAAAGCGTCCTGAATCGGGGAACGACCTTTACTGTACGCCTTGTCATTGCCGGGGAAAGAGCGGTTGGCGCGTAGTTCCGCATCGGGAGGACTACCGACTCAACCGCTAACCGTCAGTCGGCCAGGCGCTGATCAGTAAACCAACCCCAATCCCGCCCAACAGCCAGGTCAGCAGTGGCGCATTCAGAAAGCTGACCGGCTGCTGAGCGTCAAACCCCAGTAGCACTGCCGCACTGATCATTAACGCCGCGCCCACGCCTGAGTGAAAATTCCGCCGATTAGCCCGCCGCATTTCCTGCCGCAATTGCGCCATTTCCTGCTTTTGCAATTGCACGGTCAGTTCGCCGCCATTCGCTTTACGCAATAAACCATAAATTAGATTCGGTAAATCCGGGGTCTGATCCGCCCAGCGCGGAATGTAATACTTGATACGATTGAACACCGAACGCGGTCCAACCCGGGCGCGCATCCAGCTTTCCAGAAACGGTTTGGCGGTTTTCCACAAATCCAGTTCGGGATCCAGTTGCCTTCCTAATCCTTCAATATTCAGCAGGGTTTTTTGCAACAGCACCAGTTGCGGCTGCACTTCCATATTGAACCGGCGGGCGGTCTGAAACAGGGTCAGCAGAAAGCCGCCAAAGGAAATATCCTTGAGTGGCCGGTCGAAAATCGGTTCCGATACGGTGCGAATTGCTGATTCAAATTCATCGACCCGCGTTTCCGCGGGTACCCAGCCGGATTCAATATGCAGTTCCGCCACTCGCCGATAATCGCGGTGAAAAAATGCCAGAAAGTTCTCGGCCAGATAATGCTGATCGGTGGGATTCAAGGTGCCAATAATCCCGAAATCGACGGCGATATAGCGGGGATCAGCCGGATCGTCGGCATTGACGAAAATATTGCCAGGGTGCATATCGGCGTGAAAAAAACTGTCGCGGAAGACCTGAGTAAAGAAGACTTCCACACCCCGCTCCGACAGCTTTTTCATATCCACACCGCGTCGGCGCAATTCGGCAATATCGCCGACTGGAATGCCACGAATCCGCTCCATCACCAGCACATTGCGCCGGGTTTCCGGCCAGAACACTTCCGGCACATACAGAATGGGTGAATCCTTGAAGTTATGCCGCAATTGACTGGCGTTGGCGGCTTCCCGGATCAAGTCCAATTCATCAAAGATAGTCTTTTCATATTCCGCCACTACTTCCAGCGGTCGTAACCGGCGGCCTTCTTTCCAGTAGCGCTGGGCCAGACTGGCGATGATGTACAGCAATTGCACATCGCGACGAATCACTTTATCAATGCCGGGCCGCAAGACTTTAACCACCACTTCCCGCCCATTCAGCAACCGGGCGGTATGCACCTGAGCCACCGAGGCGGAGGCCAGCGGCTCCGGGCTGAATTCGGTAAACAGATTTTCTACCGGCTGCCCGTAAGCTTTCTCCACAATCGCCCGCGCCTGTTCGCCGGGGAAGGGCGGCACCTGGTCTTGCAGCTTGGCTAACTCCAGGGCGATATCATCGGGCAACAGATCGCGGCGGGTCGACAGCATCTGGCCGAACTTGACGAAAATCGGTCCCAAGTCCTCCAGGGTCAGTCGGATACGGGCACCGGGAGACAAGTGCTGTTGCTGGCGGGGAACCCAGTTCCACGGTAGCAGGTGGCGGAGAAAAGCGACCGGACGGAACAGGTGGGTGGCAAACACGATCTCGTCCAGACCATGCCGAACCAGCACCCGGTTGATGTGGAGCAGACGCAGCAGTTGGGCAGGACCGAACATTAGAACTTATAGCCGCGATGCACCGCGACTATACCGCCGGCCAGATTAAAGTATTGGCAACGATCAAATCCGGCGTCCTGCATCATCTGCAATAGCGTCTCCTGATCAGGATGCATCCGGATCGACTCGGCCAGATAGCGATAACTGTCGGCATCGTTGGCCACCAGTTGACCCAGCCACGGTAAGACCTTGAACGAGTAAAGGTCATACACCGGCTTCAAGCCCGGCGCGAGCGGCTGGGAAAATTCGAGAATGATCGCCCGTCCGCCCGGCTTCAGCGCCCGGAGCATCGCCGCCAATGCCCGGGGCTGATCCGTCACATTCCGCAGCCCGAAACCGATAGTGATGGCGTCGAAACTATTGTCGGGGAACGGCAGTTGTTCGGCGTCCAGTTGCGCGTAAGCCACAGTGCCGAATGCGCCTTCGTCCAGCAGCCGCTTGCGCCCCTCGCCCAACATGCTGGCATTGATGTCGGATAGCACCACCCGCCCGCCCGACCCGACCCATGGCAGCATCCGGCTGGTCAAATCGCCGGTGCCGCCCGCCAGATCGAGTACCTGCTCGCCGGGCCGGAGATTGGCCAGGCTAATCGCAAAGCGCTTCCACAGCCGATGAACGCCCAGCGACATCAGATCGTTCATCACGTCGTATTTATCAGCGACCGAATTAAACACGCCGGCCACCTTGCCGGCTTTTTGGTCGGCGGCGACGGTTTGGTAGCCGAAATGTGTGGTTTCAGAGGGTTCCATTCGCGCATCCGCTGCTGGGAAGGAGGAAGTCAGGCTTGGCGGTGATGACCGGCTTCGGCCAACCGGCGCAGATAATCCTGCCAGTGGCTCTCCCGGTTCACGCCCAGGTCGTAAAAGATGTCCCAGGAATACAGGCCGCTATCGTGGCCGTCGTCGAACACCAGCCGCACCGCGTAATTGCCGATCGGATCAATGGCGGTAATGTTGACGTTCTCCTTGCCGGTCACCAAGGTTGCAGTGGCGGGACTGTGACCGCGCACCTCAGCTGAGGGCGAAAACACCCGCAGGTATTCGCACGGCAACTCGAAGTGCGCCCCGTCTTCAAAGGCGATTTCCAGCCGCCGCGAGGCTTGGTGTAGCTTGATTTCCGTCGGATGAATGCTCATGGCCCCAAGCCCTCACAGAATGTAACGGGTCAAATCTTCATCCTTGATCAGCTCGCCCAGATGCGCGTCGACATAGGCGCAATCCACGAGCGTCGCCTGGCCGGCCCGGTCGGGGGCATCAAAGGAGAGGGTTTCCAGCAAGCGCTCCATGACCGTGTGCAGCCGACGAGCGCCGATATTCTCGGTGCGCTCATTGACCTGGCAGGCCACCTCGGCAATCCGCCGCACCCCGTCGGGGGCAAACTCCAGCTTGACCTCTTCGGTATTCAGCAGCGCGACATATTGCTCGGTCAGCGAGGCATCGGGTTCAGTCAAAATCCGCACGAAATCCTCGGTACTCAGGGCGCTGAGTTCGACCCGAATCGGCAAGCGGCCCTGCAATTCGGGAATCAGGTCGGACGGCTTGGCCAGATGAAAAGCACCGGAGGCGATAAACAGAATATGGTCGGTGCGCACCATGCCGTATTTGGTGGAGACGGTGCAGCCTTCGACCAGCGGCAGCAGGTCACGCTGCACTCCTTCGCGGGAGATGTCCGGGCCGCCGTACTCGCCGCGCTTGGCGACCTTGTCGATCTCGTCGATGAAGACGATACCGTTCTGCTCGACCGCCGCTAGCGCCCGCAATTTCAGTTCTTCCTCATTGATCATCTTCGCCGCTTCTTCCTCCTCCAGCAGCTTGAGGGCGTCCTTGACCTTGAGTTTGCGGGTACGGGTGCGGCCCGTGTTCAGATTCTGAAACAGGCTTTGCAACTGGTTGGTCATTTCTTCCATGCCGGGCGGAGCCATGATCTCGACCCCAACCGACCGGACCGACAATTCGATCTCGATCTCGCGGTCATCGAGATCACCGTTTTTCAAGCGGTCGCGCATCTTTTGGCGGGTACTGGAATGATCGGGCGACGCGGGTTCATTGGCGAAGCCGACGCTGCGTGGGCGGGGCAGCAGGGTATCCAGTACCCGGTCATAAGCCGCTTCCACCGCCCGATCCCGGACTTTCTGCGTCTCCTCCTCACGCACCAGCTTGACCGCCATATCCATCAGATCGCGGATGATCGATTCTACGTCGCGGCCCACATAGCCAACCTCGGTGAACTTGGTGGCCTCGATCTTGATAAATGGCGCGTTCGCCAGTTTGGCCAGCCGCCGGGCAATTTCGGTTTTGCCCACCCCGGTCGGGCCGATCATCAGGATATTTTTCGGAGTGATTTCGTTACGCAGTTCTGGATCGACCCGCATCCGTCGCCAACGGTTGCGCAGGGCAATTGCCACCGCACGTTTGGCGGCATCCTGGCCGATGATGTGTTTGTCCAGTTCCTGGGCGATTTCCCGGGGGGTCATCTCTGACATGGCAAGGCTACCATCCACGGCTGATGCGGAAACAAGGCGGCGGGCGGACCGGATTCAAGCCGGTTCATGCGCCCGCCAGTTCTTCAAAGGTGAGATTTTCATTGGTGTAGATGCAGATGCCGGCGGCGATTTTCAAGGCCTGCTCGGCGACGGCGCGAGCATCAAGGTCAGTGTGCAGCAACAGGGCCTGAGCGGCGGCTTGAGCATACGCGCCGCCGGAGCCAATCGCGGCCAGATCGTGTTCCGGTTCGATCACGTCGCCGGAGCCGGACAGAATCAGCAGGTTGTGCAGGTCGGCGACGATCAGCAACGCCTCCAGCCGCCGCAGCAACCGGTCGGTGCGCCAGTCCTTGGCCAGTTCAACCGCCGCGCGGGTCAGGTTGCCGCCGTGTTTTTCCAGCTTGCCCTCGATCCGCTCGAACAGGGTAAAGGCGTCAGCGGTGCCGCCGGCGAATCCGGCGATGATCTTGTTCTGATAAAGCCGCCGCACTTTGCGGGCGTTGCCTTTCATCACGGTGCCGCCCAGCGTCACCTGGCCGTCGCCGCCGATCACGACCCGGCCATTGCGGCGAACCGCCAGCACGGTGGTGCCATGCAAAGATTCCATAGATTGCGCCTCGAAAATGCGGGTGCGGGATTGTACAGCGGGAAGGTGGCTTGTGCTTGGCCTTGGAAATTGGGCCGGTTGGAGGGCTTGTCAAGGTGGTGTCCGAAAAAAGGCCCCGATTCCAAGGGGGATGGAACCGGGGCGAATGGGTTATCCGGCTTATTGAACCGGACCTAGTCCGCTCAGGGAGGGAAGCGGACAGGCGTAAGGGCTACGCTTACCCGCTAAGATAAAGGCAATTTTAAAAAGTTCAATACCCTTTATTAGCGTAGGCGTTGATCGGTTTCGACCTGTTCGGCGCTCCTTCAAGATGGCCCTTCTTCAGTGGCGAGCGATGCAGGGCGGATTACCTCCGACTGTTTCGGCAACCAAGTCATGTTCATCAGCGCCCACGATCTGCACTTGGGCAAATTCGCCGACCGGCAATGCCCCGCCATTCTCGACATAAACCACCCCGTCAATCTCCGGCGCATCCGCAGTAGATCGGGCAATGGCCGTGCCGGTCTCGTCAACGCCATCCACCAGCACAATCAAGGTCCGCCCGATTTTGCCTTGCAACCGCTTAGCGCTGATCGTCGCCTGTAATTCCATCAGCCGGGCTTGCCGCTCCTGTTTAACCGCTTCCGGGACCGGATCGGCCAGAGCATTGGCAGGTGCGCCCGCGACCGGCGAATAGGTGAAACAGCCAACCCGATCCAGTTCCGCCGCCGCCAGAAACTCCAGCAATTGGGCAAAATCGGCTTCGGTCTCGCCGGGGAAACCGACAATGAAGGTGCTACGCAGGGTCAGATCAGGGCAAAGCTCCCGCCAATGGCAAATCCGCGCCAGCGCATTGTCAGTATTGGCCGGGCGCTTCATCGCTTGTAAAATGCGGGGACTGGCATGTTGCAGCGGCACATCCAGATAAGGAACCAGCTTGCCTTCGGCCATCAGCGGAATCAGATCATCGACGTGCGGATAAGGATAGACGTAATGCAGCCGCACCCAGACCCCCAGTTCACCCAGCGCGGTAGCCAGCGCGGTCAGACGGGTTTTGAGTGGCCGCCCATTCCAGAACCCGGTGCGATAGCGCACATCGACGCCATAAGCGCTGGTATCCTGGGAAATGACCAGCAGTTCCCGCACCCCGGCCTGTACCAGAATCTCGGCTTCCCGCAACACCTCGCCAATCGGTCGGCTAACCAGATTGCCGCGCAGGTGCGGAATAATACAGAACGTGCAACGATGGTTGCAGCCTTCGGAAATTTTGAGATAAGCATAATGACGCGGGGTGAGCTTGACCCCCTGCGGTGGCAGCAAATCCAGAAACGGGTCATGCGGGCGCGGCAAATGAGCATGAACCGCCGTCAGTACCTCTTCGCAGGCATGAGGACCAGTGACCGCCAGCACGCTCGGATGCAGATCGCGGACGGTGTTGCCTTTCGCGCCCAGACAGCCGGTAACAATGACCTTGCCATTCGCCGCCAGCGCCTCGCCAATCGCGTCCAGCGATTCTGCCACCGCCGCATCAATAAAACCGCAGGTGTTGACCACGACCAGGTCCGCCGTCTCATAGCTCGGCGCAATGCTGTAACCTTCGGCCCGCAATCGAGTCAAAATCTGTTCGGAATCGACCAGCGCCTTGGGGCAGCCCAAACTAACAAAGCCGATTTGAGGTTCAGAAACGTAATTCATTGAGTTTGTCCATCAGGCTGAAGCCGGACTCACAGCGGGTAGCCAAACCTACAGGAACATGACTGACCGAGACCCTTTCAGTGCAGTACCACAGGCGACAATTGACCCTGCCAATAAACGACCACAACCGAAAAGAAGGTTCACCATGACCAGCAAGGATAACCGACGCGCCGCCGACCCTGCGGCAAGTTCATGGTCAGCGCGGCACCAACGCTCCCTGGAACTCACCCTCAAGCGCGTTATTATGCTGATCGCCTTGATCTGGACGCTCATTATTACCGTGTTGTGGATCATGGATCACTGGGTGTTTGGCACCAATTGGGCGGCTGAGAAGATCGTTTCGGTACACTCAACCGGGTTTGCCCACTTGAGCGCCTTCGGCATCATAGGGCTGATCGGACTGGCCGGGTTGTGGCTGGCCCGGCTCAGACTGTTAAAAGCGCTGTCCGAACGCGATCAGGCCGAAAAAGCGCTGCGCGAAAGCGATCAATCGTACCGCGATCAATTCATCCATAATTCCACAATCATGCTGCTGATCGCTCCAGACGACGGAATGATCATTGAGGCCAATGTGGCCGCGCTGCGTTTTTACGGCTATTCGCAGGAGCAACTACTGACTTTTCGGATCAACGACATCAGTATTTTCCCCACCGCTGAAGCCCGGCAGGTCATCACCTCCGTTCCCCATGACCAAGGCAAGAGATTTATATGCCAACACCGTTTAGCGGATGGTTCAACGCGAGATATGGAAGTGTCGTCAAGCATCGTTCAGTTTGGCGAACGCATTCTCCTACACGCCATTATCTATGACATCACCATCCGCCAGCAGATCGAGGCAAATTTCCGGGAGGTCAACCACATACTCAAGGAAGCCATGGAGCAGGCCAAGACGGCTAATATCGCCAAGAGCGCGTTCCTGACCAACATGAGCCATGAAATTCGGACGCCCATGAATGCCATTCTGGGGTTTGCCCAGCTCCTGGAGTGCGAATCCACGCTTACGCCCAAGCAAATTGGATATGTCCAGACCATTACTCAGAGTGGTAAGCATCTGCTGGAACTGATCAATGACATCCTTGACCTATCCAAAATCGAGGCTGGACGAGTCACCCTCAACCTCACCGATTTCTGCCTGCCCGAACTAATCAACGATCTGGCGCAGATGTTTCTTCCCCGCGCTCATGCCAAGGGTTTGCAACTGATGGTTGATCGCAATGACAGCGTGCCGTTTGGCGTGACTGCCGACGAGGGCAAGCTGCGGCAGATCTTTGTTAATCTGATCGGCAATGCGATCAAGTTTACGGAAACCGGCGGGGTCGCCATACGGGTCCGCGCCGAGGCGATCCTGGAACCCGCGATCGATCGCCTAGAAACCCTGCGCTTGGTGGTTGATGTGGAAGACACCGGGCCGGGAATCCCCGCCGAGGAGTTGAACATGCTGTTTGGCGCCTTTCAGCAGGGCGCAGCCGGTGTGAAGCACGGTGGCACCGGGCTGGGGCTGGCCATCAGCCGCAGGCTGCTGTCCATGATGGGCGGTACGCTAACGCTCACGAGTCAAGTAGGCAAGGGCTGTTGTTTCCGGTTCGAGGCCTTGATGAAACCGGCCGATCTGGTTACCCAACGGCAAAAACCGGTCACCCGGCGGGTCGTCGGTTTGGAACCTGGTAATGGACCATTCCGAATCCTGGTGGTAGACGACACAGCGACTAATCGAACCCTGATGGTTAAACTGCTCCGGCCAGTCGGTTTTGATCTCCATGAGGCGAGCAATGGCATTGAAGCCTTGGCGATCTTCAAGCAGTGGTCGCCTCATGCGGTCCTCATGGATTTGCGGATGCCGGTGATGGACGGCTACGAAGCCACCCGGCGAATCAAAGCAACCAAAACGGGTCGCGCTACTCCTGTTATTGGCGTCACCGCCAATGTTTTTGAACAGTCCAAAAACCGGATTATGGATACTGGGGTAGATACTTATATCTGCAAGCCGTTTCGGCAGGAAGAACTGTTTGAGGTACTGAAGAAAGTCCTGGGTTTGCGCTATTTGTTTGCGAATGAGTCCGCCGGACCCATTGTCCACCAGCCCTTGACGGCGGAAGCCCTGGCGGCGTTGCCCAATGCGCTTATTCAGGCCATGCGGCAAGCCGTAGCCGCCGGCGACATGGGCCGGCTGACGACATTAATCGGCGACGTGGCAAAGGTTGATCTCGCTGTGGCCAGTGGGCTACAGGCGTTGGCCAGCCGGTATGATTACGACCAACTCAATGAATGGCTCCAGCAAGGAAAAGGTGAACATGACTGAAGAACTGGAAAGCGGCACCATCATGGTAGTGGATGATATTCCGGCTAATCTGAAACTGTTGCAGGAGACGCTGCAAGCCAAAGGTTACCGGGTGCTGACCTTCCCCAGCGGCAAGCTGGCGTTGCGCGCCGCCGCCGGGAGCCGGCCTGACCTGATCCTGCTCGACATCAATATGCCGGAGATGAACGGTTTCGAGGTCTGCACCCGCCTGAAAGAGGATGCGGCGCTTAAGGAGATCCCGGTACTGTTCATCAGCACCCTGACCGCGACAGAGGACAAGATCAAGGCCTTTTCCGTGGGCGGCGTGGACTATGTGACCAAACCCTTCCAGATCGAAGAGGTCTACGCCCGGACTCGGACCCATCTGCGCCTGCGAAAACTTCAGGCCGATCTGGCGCAGTCCAATCTGGATCTGGAAGCGCGGGTCCAAGAGCAGGTGCGGGAGATCGCCGATTCGCACCAGGCGACCATTATCGCGTTGGCCAAGCTGGCGGAATGCCGGGATGATGACACCGGGGCGCACGTTGAGCGCACCCAGGCCTTTTGCCGGATCTTGGCCGAAACCTTGCGGGAACACTCCAGCTATGCGGATCGCATCGACTCAACCTTCGTGACCAATATCTACTACGCGGCGTCCCTGCACGACATTGGCAAGGTGGGGATCATGGACCATATCCTCCTGAAGCCGGGCAAGCACACTCCGGAGGAGTTCGCGATCATGAAAACTCACACCACCATCGGGGCCAAGACCCTGGAAAGCGCGTGTGGCAACTATCCGCGTAATGCCTTTCTCAACGTAGGGATCGTGATTGCCCGCTCTCACCATGAAAAGTGGGATGGCAGCGGCTACCCGGACGGACTGGCCGGCGAGGCGATCCCCCTCCCCGCCCGAATAATGGCGGTCGCGGATGTCTATGACGCCTTGCGCTCCATCCGTCCGTATAAACGGGCCTTCACCCACGAGGCGAGCTGCACGGTGATTCAGGAGGGCGCGGGGCAGCACTTTGATCCCACGGTGGTGGACGCTTTTCGGATGGTCGAAGCCGTGTTTGCCGCGATCCGTGATCGGATGCACGGAGGCGCTGGCTAAATGAAGCGGCGATGCCCGGCGGCCATTTATCGAGTGGCCGGTTGAGAAAATCTGCGGGTTTGGCGCAACCTTGCGCGGTCATTGCCGAAATGAGTATATTGCCCAGCTTCATCCGCCTGCCGGACCCGACATTCGCCCCGGCCCCGGCGCACCGCTGATCGACTCACCGCATTCGCAAGGTTTCCGCAGTCATGAAAAAAGGCATTCACCCTCAATACCGCGAGGTGGTGTTCCAGGACATCTCCACCGATTTCACTTTCCTGACCCGCTCCACGCTGACCGCCAAAGATACGATTCAGTGGACGGACGGCAAGCAATATCCGCTGGTCAAGGTAGAAGTCTCCAGCCACTCGCACCCGTTCTATACCGGTAAGCAGAAGATCGTAGATACGGCAGGGCGGGTGGATCGATTCCGCCGCAAGTATGGGCTGGCCTCAAGTTCCTGATATTGAATTAACTCCGCAAGGCATCTCAGGATGCCTTTTCTTTTGCTGGTGATTCGGCGCCGTCCAGCGGATTTTGCGGCGATGCGGCAAGAGTTCGGGTATGATGGCCGGCGCTTTAAACAAGGCGCGCAAGACGCCAACCAGCGCCAGAATCCCGCCGGAACAACCCATCATCCGCATCGGCGCAAGTCCAACCCGGTTCCGGCCTGATCCCCGACTTTTTGAGGTTATTGCAATGGCAACGATTACCTTTAAAGATGACGCCACCGGTAAAACGGTGCAAATGCCGGTGCTGGAACCGACCCACGGTCAGTCCGTGGTGGACATCGGCAAGCTGGCCAAGGAATTCGGCTATTTCACCTATGATCCCGGCTTCATGTCCACCGCCAGTTGCCAGAGCGCCATTACTTATTTGGACGGCGACAAGGGCGAGTTGATGTATCGTGGCTATCCGATTGAGCAACTGGCCGAGCAGTGCAACTTTCTGGAAGTCTGCTATCTGCTGCTGTACGGCGAACTGCCCAATGTCGAAAAGAAACGGATTTTTGAAACCAGCATCGCCCGCCATGACCGGATTCACGAAAACCTGCGCCGCTTTTTTCACGGCTTCAATTACGACGCCCATCCGATGGCGATGATGACGGCGGCAGTCAGTTCGCTGTCGGCGTTCTATCATGACCGGCTCAATATCCATGATCATGAACACCGGATGGTGACTGCCCGTCGCTTGATCGCCAAACTGCCCGCGATTGCCGCCGCCTGCTATAAGCACAGCATTGGCGATCCGTCGGTTTATCCGCGTGAGGATTTGAGCTACACCGGTAATTTGCTGTACATGATGTTTAGCCGCCCCGGCAAGCATTACGAAGTCAATCCGGTCGCAGATCGGGCCATGGACATTTTATTCACCCTGCACGCCGACCACGAGCAGAACGCTTCCACCTCGACGGTGCGCCTGGCCGGTTCTTCTGGCACCAATCCCTACGCCGCAGTCGCTGCCGGCATTGCCTGTTTGTGGGGACCGGCGCACGGTGGGGCCAATGAAGCCGTGATCAAGATGCTGGATCAGATCGGCGATCTGAACAATGTTGAAAGTTTTCTGGCCAAGGTCAAGGACAAGAATAGCGGGGTCCGGCTGATGGGATTCGGTCACCGGGTCTATAAAAACTTCGATCCTCGCGCCACGATTATCAAGGACATCTGCCATCAGGTACTCGACAGTTTCGGCCACGATCCGCGTCTGGAACTGGCGATGCGGCTGGAAGAAATCGCCCTGAGCGATCCCTACTTTATCGAGCGCAAACTCTATCCCAACGTCGATTTCTACTCCGGCATTATTTACCGGGCGTTGGGGATTCCGGTCTCGATGTTCACGGTGATGTTCGCGATTGCCCGCACCGCCGGCTGGATTACCCACTGGATGGAAATGATTACCGAAAAAGACCAGAAGATTGGCCGACCCCGCCAGCTTTATGTCGGTGAAGCACGGCGCAAGGTCCTACCGCTGGCCGAGCGCAAATAACTCCTTCTTTAATAAGGGGTCCATTAAAAAAGGGCGATCCACTGGATCGCCCTTTTTTAATGGACCGGATTTTGGTGCCGTGTACCGGTGCGGCTAACTCCGGGGCTTTGAATTTTTGGCTTTGCTGCCCGTAACCGGCTCAACCCGGACAGCAACTTTAGGCAGCGCCCGTTTATCCGGCTTGATGGCGACAACCGCTACCGGCTTGCCCTTTGAAGCCTTGGCGGCCATTGCTACGCCTGATTTGCCCTTCGGGGCGTTGACTGCCACCGCTCTGACCATCGCCCGGTTCTGCTTAGCAGCGGCGGTTGCCCGAACCGGGGCTGGGGTCGCCCGACGGGAACGCGCATCGCGGTCGTCATCGTCATCATTCTCGACCGCCACCCGGCTGCGCTGCCCCGCAGGCAACCGAACCATGGCCATCCTCAGCACGGGTTCGGGCGGTGCGGGCGGCGGTGCGGCCAACCCATAGCGGGCAAAGCCGTAGTCCAGCAGGTTGCGGGCATCTTGCCATAACGTCCCCCGGCTGGGGCTATTGAAAACCGCCACAATCAATGGGATGCCACCCCGATCCACCTCGCCGACAAAGCAGTGTCGGGCCTTGAACGTGAAACCGGTTTTACCGCCGCGCGCGCCTTCATATGACGCCAGCAACCGGTTATGGGTGACCACCGGCACTAGCCGCGCATTACCGTAAAAGCCCTGCCCCGATTCGATCCGCAAGGCGGCGCTACGGGTGCCAATGATGTCGGCAAACAGCGGATGAGTGATCGCCTGACGGAAAATCAGCGCCTGATCATAGGCGGTCGAATAATGATCATCATTCGGCAACCCATGCGGGTTCATGAAATGGCTGTTGCGCGCCCCAATCTGCCAAGCCTTGGCGTTCATCAACTCGGCAAAACCGGGAACCGAACCGCCAGCGGCCTCAGCCAGCGTTTCCGCCGCGTCATTGCCGGATTTCAGCAACAGCCCATACAGCAAATCCTGCGTCAGGGCGGCATCGCCGGGACGCAGCCCGATGCGGCTTGGCGGGGCGCTGGCCGCCTGCGCGCTGACCAGCACCCGTCCATTGGGATCGAGCCGCTCCAGCGCCACTAGCGCCGTTAACACCTTGGTGGTGCTGGCCGGCGGCAGGCGCAAATGCGGCTCTTTGGCAAACAGGACTTCACCGGTCGCGGGATTCATCAGCACCGCAGACAGGGCCGCGACGGCGGGCAGCGGAGCTGCTCCAGTCATTTCCTGCGCTGAGGCTAAACCGGATGCCCCACCCAGAAAGATCATACCCAGTAGCCAAGCCGGCAATCGCCCAATGCCCAACCGGTCTAAAAAAAGCCTTGAAAACATGCGCTGTACCTCATCGCCATGGGTGATTGGGGCCACGATCAACCGGAGTGGTGGTCACTGACCCGGTGTTGATGTTTCCTTTGCTGGAGACCGGGACTATTGTGATTGTAGGCGAAAATTTAGCGAGCGGTTAGCCGCAGGTTTTATCGCCGCACGAACGCCAGGTCCTGGACTACATGACCTAGCCGTTGGCCGCGCTGCTCGAATTTGGTCAGCAACCGCTGGACCGGACGCGGCGCAAAGCCGTGGTCAGCGGCAGTATTCAGCCACTCGGGAGCGCTATTCAGGCTCGCCAGGATCGAGCGAGCGTAATCTTCGCAATCTGTGGCAATCAGCAATTGTCCGGCTGGTTTGGCCTTACCGGCCAGCAACGTCATAAACGACGGCTGAATCAAACGGCGCTTGTGATGACGGACCTTTGGCCAAGGATCGGGAAAGAAAATCTGAATCCGATCCAGGCATTCATCGGGCAATTGCCATTCCACGATCGCCATCGCATCGGCGCATAGAATCCGCAGATTACTCAATTCCAGTTGGGTCGACCGCAGCAACAAGTGACCGATACCGGGGCGATGCACTTCAATCCCCAGATAATCAGTCTCCGGATCGGCAGCCGCCATCGCCGCCAGCGACTCGCCATCGCCAAAACCGATTTCCAGAACCAGTGGCCCGCGGCGGCCAAAAATCTGCTCTGGCTCCAGTCGCGCCGCACCGGCGTCAATCCCGAACCGGCTCCATAATTCGGCAAAGGCGCGTTGCTGGGCGCGGGTCATCCGGCTCTCGCGCCGGACAAAACTGCGAATTCGTTGCAACGAGTCGGATCTGATAGTCAACTTCAAATCAGCCAAGGTGGCCCTGATCGGTAACCGCTCTCTGGAAATATCCGCTAAACCCATCGTAAAATCCGCTCCTGTCTGATCAGGCAACCCATGCCTTGCTGTCGAATTGCTGAAAGATGATTAAATAATCATTGCAGAACCGAAAAAGGATGTCCTACAATGACTGCGTGTTTCATCTCAGTCAATCTCCACCACCCAACAATCCTAAGGATACCTAAAAAACATGAGCAACTCGATCGAAACCATCGTCAGTGCTTCCTCCATCGAAGACCTCAAGGCATTGATCAAGAAAGCCGAGGGGGCGATTGAAGAGAAAAAAGTCGGTGAGATCATGACGGTCCGCGAGCAGATGGTCAAATTGGCCGGCACGTTAGATATGACTCCGCAGGAAATTCTCGACTTTTCCATTCGCAAGCGCCGGGCGCCAGGCGTCCCGAAATACCGCAATCCCGCTAATCCCGAACAAACCTGGACTGGACGCGGCAAAAAGCCGGGCTGGTTGAAACAGGCTGTCGATCAGGAAGCACTGCGCATTCCTCAGACCTAATTTTCATCCAGGGCGCGTCCCCACCGAACTTGGCGATCCCCTCGCTGACTCTTGCCAGCGACGCGCTTTGGCAGTAACATCCCGGCCGTTTTCGCCTGCTTGAGTCAGGCGCGCCACATGCAGCACCACCCAGCGGGTGTAGTTCAATGGTAGAACTTCAGCTTCCCAAGCTGATAGCGTGGGTTCGATTCCCATCACCCGCTCCATACCAATCAGGGTTACGTCAGCGCGTAGCCCTTTCTTTTTGTCCATTGCTTTTATGCTTGATGAGGTAATTTGCCCATGATTGATGCCGCAATTGCCGGGGCTGCTGGCCGCATGGGCCGCAACCTGCTTGAGGCTTGCCAACAAGCCGGGGATATGCAATGCACCGTTGCCCTGGAACATCCCGACAGTTCATTGATTGGCGCTGATGCGGGTGAAGTTGCCGGCATTGGCCGATTGAACGTGCCCATCGTCGCTGATTTGACGGCATGGCTTGAGCGCTTCGAGGTGCTGATCGATTTTACCCAGCCAGCGGCAACGTTGGCGCACCTGACGCTGTGCCGCAATGCCGGCAAAGCGATGGTCATTGGCACTACCGGCTTTTCCCCGGAGCAGAAAACCGAAATTGCCGCTGCCGCCCAGGTCATTCCGATGGTCTTTGCGCCTAATATGAGCGTCGGAGTGAATCTCTGTTTCAAGTTGCTGGAACTGGCGGCACAGGCACTGGGCGACACGGTGGATATTGAGATTATCGAAGCGCATCACCGCCATAAAGTCGATGCGCCATCCGGCACTGCGCTGGCCATGGGTCAAGTGATTGCCAAAACCCTCGGGCGTGATTTGAATCAATGCGCGATTTATGGCCGGGAAGGCGTTAGCGGCGAACGCGAGCGCCAGACGATCGGTTTCGCCACGATTCGAGCCGGCGATATCGTCGGCGAGCATACGGTGCTGTTTGCCGATGTCGGTGAGCGCCTCGAGATTACCCACCGGGCCTCCAGCCGAATGACCTTCGCCAAGGGCGCAGTACGCGCCGCCGCCTGGCTGGCCGGACGCAAACCCGGTTTATTCGATATGCAGGATGTTCTCGGTTTGCGCTGAACATTGCTAGAGCCGTGCGGCGCGATTTGGTAGACTCCGCACTTAGATCAACACCTCTTTTCAGTACACAGTCTTTCCCGGAGCGGCCTTCGCGTCGCTCCCTTATTGTGCGTTTATTCTGGAGGCTCCCTTGAGGAAATCCGCGCTTCTAGCCCTGGAAGACGGCAGCCTGTTCCGGGGCGAAGCCATCGGCGCTGAGGGTCATGCCCAAGGCGAGGTGGTGTTCAACACCTCGATCACCGGCTATCAGGAAATCCTCAGCGACCCGTCGTACTGCCGGCAAATCATCACCCTGACCTACCCGCATATCGGCAATGTCGGCGTCAATCCCGGCGACGAGGAAGCCGCCAAGATTCACGCTGGTGGGCTGGTGGTGCGGGATTGTCCGCTCCGCGCCAGTAACTGGCGTAGCCGACAATCGCTGGAGGATTATCTCAGCGAACGCGGGGTGGTCGCGCTGGCCGGGATTGATACCCGCCGCCTGACCCGCTTATTGCGGGAAAAAGGCGCGCAAAACGGCTGCATCATGGCTGGCGATGATTTGAATGCCGAATGGGCGCTGACCTTGGCGCGGACGTTTCCCGGATTGAAAGGGATGGATCTGGCGCGAGTGGTGAGTACCGCCACACCTTATGAATGGCGGGAAGGGGCCTGGCAGTTGCACGACAACCGGTTTTCCACCGTCAGCGAGACCCTTTATCACGTCGTCGCCTACGATTACGGGATCAAGCGCAACATTTTGCGGCGGCTGGCTGAGCGCGGTTGCCGATTGACGGTGGTTCCGGCGCAAATGCCGGTCGCCGAGGTCATGGCCTTACACCCTGACGGGGTATTTCTGTCCAACGGCCCCGGCGATCCTGAACCCTGCGACTACGCGATTGCCGCGATTCGGGAATTATTGCAACGGGCGGTGCCTCTGTTCGGCATCTGCCTCGGCCATCAACTGTTAGGGCTGGCCTGCGGCGCGCAAACCGTGAAGATGAAATTCGGCCATCACGGCGGCAATCATCCGGTGATCGATCTGCACACCGGGCGGGTGATGATCAGCAGCCAGAATCACGGTTTCGCGGTTGACGAAACCACCCTGCCCGCCAACGTACAGCCGACCCATCGCTCCTTGTTCGACGGTTCGCTACAAGGCATCGCCTGCCTCGACCGGCCCGCGTTCAGCTTTCAGGGCCATCCAGAAGCCAGCCCCGGCCCGCATGACGTGGCGTCGCTGTTCGACCGGTTCATCGCGCTGATGGCCGCATCCCGATCCCGCTGACCCGCAGTTCAGCACCAAATTTGCTGTTTCTTCTTCTTTTCCGCGTCTTCCGTGGACTAACGACCTCGCCATGCCCAAACGCACCGACTTAAAAAGTATCCTGATTATCGGGGCCGGACCCATCGTGATTGGGCAAGCCTGCGAGTTTGACTATTCCGGCGCTCAGGCCTGCAAGGCGCTGCGCGAGGAGGGTTATCGGGTCATTCTGGTGAACTCCAACCCCGCCACGATCATGACCGACCCGAACATGGCCGATGCGGTGTACATCGAGCCGATTCACTGGCGCACGGTGTCCCACATCATCGCCCGTGAACGCCCCGATGCGCTGTTACCGACGATGGGCGGCCAGACCGCATTAAATTGCGCCCTCGATCTGGTGCGACACGGCGTACTGGAACAGTACGGGGTGGAAATGATCGGTGCCTCGCCTGACGCCATCGACATGGCCGAAGATCGCGACCGGTTCCGTAAAGCGATGGCCGAGATCGGGCTGAAAACCCCGCGTTCTGTCATAGCCCATACCCTGGAAGAGGCGCTGGTCCGGCAACCCGACATCGGTTTCCCGGCCATCATCCGCCCCTCGTTCACCCTCGGCGGCAGCGGCAGCGGCATCGCTTACAACCGCGAGGAACTGGTCGAAATGGTCGAGCGTGGCCTGGACCTGTCACCGGTCAGCGAGGTACTGATCGAAGAGTCAGTGCTGGGCTGGAAAGAGTTTGAAATGGAAGTAGTGCGGGATCGCGCTGACAATTGCATCATCGTCTGCTCGATTGAAAATTTTGATCCGATGGGCGTCCACACCGGCGACTCGATCACGGTCGCCCCGGCCCAGACCCTGACCGACAAGGAATACCAGCTTATGCGCGACGCCTCGCTGGCGGTGTTGCGTAAAATCGGGGTCGATACCGGCGGCTCCAATGTTCAGTTCGCCATCAATCCGGCCAACGGGCAGATGGTGATTATTGAAATGAATCCGCGGGTCTCCCGTTCTTCGGCGCTGGCCTCGAAAGCGACTGGCTTTCCGATTGCCAAGGTCGCGGCCAAGCTGGCGGTCGGTTATACCCTGGATGAATTGCAGAATGAGATTACCGGCGGGCGTACCCCGGCTTCGTTCGAGCCCAGCATTGATTACATCGTCACCAAGGTGCCGCGCTTCAACTTCGAGAAATTCCCGCAAGCCGATCCGCGCCTGACCACACAAATGAAGTCGGTGGGCGAAGTGATGGCGATTGGTCGTACTTTTCAGGAATCGATCCAGAAAGCGTTGCGTGGGTTGGAAATCGGGGTCGATGGCTTCACCGAAATCCTCGATCAGCGCCGCCCCGACCCGCATATCGCCCTCAAACACGAGTTGGGCGTCCCCGGCCCGCGCCGGCTGTGGTTTGTCGCCGAAGCGTTGCGGATGGGCTATTCGGTCGAGGCGCTGTACGAACTGACCTGGATCGATCCCTGGTTTCTGGCCCAGATCGAAGAACTGGTGCAGATCGCCAGCGAAGTCCGCGCTCAGGGGCTGGCCGGGTTGCAGCAGCGGGAGCGGCTGTATTTCCTCAAGCGCAAAGGCTTCTCCGACAGCCGGCTGGCGACTCTGGCCGGTTCGGATGAAACCACCGTTCGTCAATTGCGGAATCGGCTGGATGTGCATCCGGTCTACAAGCGAGTCGATTCCTGCGCTGCCGAATTTGCCACCCGCACCGCTTATCTGTACTCGACCTACGAGGAAGAGTGTGAGGCGGAACCGACCGATCGGAAAAAAATCATGGTGCTGGGCGGCGGCCCCAATCGCATCGGTCAAGGCATCGAGTTCGACTATTGCTGCGTCCATGCCGCCCTCGCCCTGCGCGAGGACGGCTACGAAACCATCATGGTCAATTGCAACCCGGAGACCGTATCCACCGATTTCGATACGTCGGATCGGCTGTACTTTGAGCCGCTGACCCTGGAAGACGTGCTGGAGATCGTCCGCAAAGAGCAGCCGCACGGCGTGATTGTCCAGTACGGCGGCCAGACCCCGCTCAAACTGGCCAGGCCGCTGGAGGCCAATGGCGTTCCGATCATTGGCACCAGCCCGGACGCGATTGATCGAGCCGAGGATCGGGAGCGGTTTCAGCAAATGGTTCACCATCTTGGCCTGTTGCAGCCGCCCAACCGCGCCGCCCGCGAGCCGGAAGAAGCAGTGCGGCTGGCGCGGGAGATCGGCTATCCGCTAGTGGTGCGGCCCTCTTATGTTCTCGGCGGGCGGGCGATGGAAATCGTTCATCAAGAAGAAGATTTGCGTCGCTACATGCGTGAGGCGGTGCAGGTTTCCAACGATTCGCCGGTGCTGCTGGATCACTTTCTCAGTGACGCGGTGGAAGTGGACGTGGACGCCCTCAGCGACGGGAAGGACGTGATCATCGGCGGGATCATGGAGCATATCGAAGAAGCCGGAGTCCATTCCGGCGACTCGGCCTGCTCCCTGCCGCCTTATTCGCTCAGTCCCGCGGTGCAGGATCGGTTGCGGCAACAGATGCGGGCGATGGCGCTGGAACTGGGGGTGATCGGGCTGATGAACGCCCAGTTCGCTATTCAGGGCGATGCCATTTACATTCTGGAGGTCAATCCTCGCGCCTCCCGCACCGTGCCTTATGTGTCCAAGGCGACCGGACGGCCACTGGCCAAGATCGCCGCCCGCTGCATGGTTGGGCGCAGTCTGACTGATCAGGGTATCGCCGGCGAGATTATTCCCGCCTATTATTCCGTCAAGGAAGCCGTGTTTCCCTTTGTCAAGTTCCCCGGCGTCGATCCATTGCTGGGGCCGGAGATGAAATCCACCGGGGAAGTCATGGGGGTTGGCCGCAGCTTCGGCGAGGCGTTCGCCAAGGCCCAACTGGGTGCCGGCGATCAATTGCCGCGGGGCGGGCGGGCGTTTATCAGCGTGCGCGACGCCGACAAGACCCGGGCGGTCGATATCGCCCGTGATCTGGAACGACTCGGCTTTACCCTGATCGCCACCAAAGGTACCGCAGCGATCCTGCAAACCCACGGACTCGATTGCGAAACCGTCCACAAGGTTGGCGAAGGTCGTCCGCACATCGTCGATTTAATCAAGAATGACCGGATTCACCTGATCATCAACACCACCGAAGGGAAACAGGCCATCGCCGATTCCTTCTCTATTCGCCGCGAGGCTCTGATGCACAAAGTCAGCTACACCACCACCCTTGCCGCAGCGCGAGCGACTTGCCAGGCCTTGCGTGAACTCGACAACGCCAGTGTCAACTGTCTTCAGGATCTGCACCGGGAACTGCACGCATGACCAGTCAACGGGTACCAATGACCACTGCGGGCGCAGTTAAACTTCGCGCCGAATTGCATGAATTGAAAGCGGTAGCGCGACCGCGCATCACCGCCGCCATTGCCGAAGCCCGCGCCCACGGCGATTTGAAAGAAAACGCCGAATATCACGCGGCCCGCGAGCAGCAGAGTTTTGCGGAAGGGCGGATCGGCGAGATCGAAACCAAATTGGTGAATGCCCAGATCATCGACATCACCACCCTGCCCTCCTCGGACAAGGTGGTGTTTGGGGCGACGGTGCGGTTTGTCGACGAGGGCAGTAGCGAAGAAAAATGCTATCAAATCGTGGGCGAGGATGAGGCCAATATCAAACAGGGCAAGATTTCCTTCAGTTCACCGATTGCTCGGGCGCTGATCGGCAAATTCGTCGGTGATGTGGTCGAGGTCCATACCCCGGGCGGACTCAAAACCTGCGAAATCGTTGATGTGCAGTATCTTTGACTGACGGTTTGGCTTGTCAAAGCCGATCGCTGGTCTTTATAATGCGCGTCCCGCTTTGACGGGCGATTAGCTCAGTGGTAGAGCACTGCCTTCACACGGCAGGGGTCGCTGGTTCGAACCCAGCATCGCCCACCATCTTTCAATGACCTACCTCCGTTGCAATTCCGCATAGCGTTGCGTCATGACCATACCGGGCCTGGCGCAGCCACTGGAAAACCTCCAGCAGCGGCGCTCCCGACTCTACCCGCTATTGCACCCCCAAGGCTTTGAAGACTGCATCCACCGGATCGGCGTAGAACCCGGTCTGGAACTTGGCGAACAATTCGCCGGGGATCGTCGGGATGTCCTTCACGCTCGCCATCGGCAGCAGGAGCCGCTTGGCCCCGGCATCGAAGGCGACTTGCAACGACTCGGCCAGGTTCTCCACCGGGATGATGTTGCCGCCCAGACTCATGCTGCCCAGTACCACCATCTGTTGCTGGAGCGGCTTGCCGAACACCGCCGAACACAGCGCGACAAACGCCGCCAGGGTCATGGCGTGGGTCGGGCCGGTATTGTGCAGTTCAACCACATGCAGATGGCAGTCGTGGTCGCCGGCCTTGATCGAGGCGCTGACCCGATGGGAATTCGCTTTGAAGTAGTCGAAGCCGACCTTGATGGCTTCCTTCGCCGCTGAGTTCGAACCGAGGCCGGACGTCTTCAAGGTGCCATTGCCCGCCGTAACCTGCGTTTCCAGGCGGTACAGGCCGAGATGCCCGCCAGAACCGGTGGCGACGGTGTGCATCACGCCGGGATTGAGCGGCCCGTCTGGAATCAGCGAGCCGCCGCCCTGCTCCGGGACGCTGATGAACTTCTCTTCCAGCGTCTCCGCGTCGATGTAGGAGAAATGCACGTCGAAGAACTCCATCCCGCCGATTTTCTTCAATTGCTCCTTCACCCGGCGACGCCCCTCTAGGGCATATTCCACGCAACGACGGACGGCTTCCTTGTCATATTCCTCGTTGGGGTAGAGCAGCTTGAGTAGCCCGGAAACGGTGCGCTTCACCGCAATGGTATCCCGCTGGTTGAGGTCACGACCCAGCTTGAAATACCGGTTGATCGCATCCCCGAAGTTTCGCTTTCGCAGCTCTCGCAGCCATTCGGCCAGGTAGTCCACGATCAGGCCGTACTGATTGGTGAAGAACTCCGGGCGCATCTTCGGAATTTCCCAACCGGGCACATAGGCGTGGAAGCGGTCGAAGAAGGCCGAGTCGATCATGGTGTCGGGGAACGGGGCGAACAGGTGACTCGTCTTCACCAGGGTATCGACCGGCTGATTGAGGTTGCCGACGAACACCATCGAGGCGTAAGCGTTGATCGCATCCCGGCCCCGGGCGAACGAACCGGACGCCATGTAATCCTTCATGATCTGGATGCCATCCCGGTCCTTGAACGAAATGCCCGCCACTTCATCGAAGGCCACCACATCCCACAGGCCGACCAGCCCGACCTGCCGACGCGCCATGTTATAGAACAGGTTGGCGACCGTGGTTTGCCCACCGGAGATCAGGATGCTGTTCGGGCTGATCTCTTTGTAAAGGTGACTTTTGCCGGTCCCTCGCGGCCCCAGTTCGGTCAGGTTGTAGTTGTTCTCGATCAGCGGAATCATCCGGGCCAGCAGGTGCCATTTCACCCGCTCCGGGAAGTTGGTCGGCTCCATACCGGTCGAACGCAACAAAGCGTCGATCCATTGTGGCTCGGTGAAGGCCCGGCGCGCCTCGAACAGCTCCTCCAGATCCATGTTCGGCATCTGGATCGGTTTCAAGTCCCGCAGCAGGAAGGGCGAGCCTTTCTGATCCTCCTGGAAAAAATACTCCAGCGTAACGATGCTCCAGATGCCGCCGACCAGCAGCTTCTCGAACTGCTTGACGAGGGTGCTGGGGACTTCGACCCCTTTGACGCCGAGGTTGCCGAGCAGCGCCTCATACACGTCCCGCTTCTCGTTGAGCGTGACCGTCACCTTATCGATGATCTTGAGGCTGCCGCGTTCCCGAATCGTGGACTTCACTTTCTCGGCTTCGTCGGGGCGGACGTAGTTCTCGGCCAGGATCTTTTTGACGGTTTTCAGCCCGGCGGCAATGACGGCTTCGTCATTCGAGGCGCAGTAACTGCCCAGCAGGTACTCCAGAACGTACACCGGGACATTGGCCCCTTCCTTGACCCACTTCGTCAAGTCCTTGCGAACGACCTTGCCGGGAAAATGCTGGTTGAGAAGCTCATCGAGATCATGAGACTCCCTCCCGCCTGGCGGGGGAGGGTTGGGGTGGGGGGTAGTTTCAGAAGTCATCGGTGAATGCCCGGTTGATGATCACTTCGACGCTCTGTTGTTCGATACCGGTGTCGGCATCGCGCAACACGAGGCGGTATGGCGTCTTTTTATCGTAGCGCCGGTCTTTCAGGACGAAGCTGACCCACTGCTTGCGTTCATCCAGGTGGCTGGAACGGCTTTCAAACTTCACGGTTTGGAGATCGGTCACCGGCTCCTCGCCTTCGTAGACGGCCATTCTCAGGGTGATCGGCTTCACCCGTTCGCTGACCGGCTCCATCTGGATCAACTGGAACCGATGCTGAGCGGTAGTGATCCGGTGGCTGCTTCCCAGCACATGAACGTCCACGGGCCGGGTTCTCGTTTCGCCCCGGCTGCCTTTGTCCTTTTTGTGCCTGACCGTGATCACGGGGATCACGATCTCCTGGGGCATCGCGCCGCCATGAACAAAGCGTGCGCCACCCACGCAGTGAAAGACGTTCGCGCCTTTCGGAATCCAGAACTCCAGGTTCCCCGTGACCCCGGCGGTCAGGCGCAACTGGCCGCGCCAGGCCGAATCGTGATCGTGCAGCGGCTGGCCAATCAGGTAACGCTTCTTCGCCAGCAACGTGCCCGCCGGTTGGTCCTTGAGCGGGCTTTTATCCGTCTCGACCCGGGCGGTTTCGGTGAACAGGAAGCCGTGATCGGCGGTGATGACGATGTAGTTGCCGTTCAGGTTGTTGATGATGTGGACGACCAGCGCCACCAGTTCGGTGATCGCCGTCCGCACCGCCGCGAAGGTTTTGCCTTCGGTCTTGCGGTCATCGCCAATGGCATCGACCGTATCGTGGTAGATGTAAATGACCCGCTGGTCCTTCACAAACTCCCGGCCCTCTTCCTTCTTCTTCGCCATCAGATCGTCGTACTGACAGGCCAGACCGCCGACGGTTTGCAGGATACCGTGCCGTTCACTGGCGATGCTCGATTGGCCGTCCACCAGCACATCGGTCCCGCGGTAGGCCAGGGTCTGATGCGGCAGCAGGCTGGCCATGCCGAGAGCGGTGTACGACGGCAGCACGCCCAGTTGTGAACTCAGCGTGGCCTCGAAACGGTATTTGCCATTCAGTTCAGTGGTGAGTTCCTGGGCGGCTTCGTAGCGGAAGGCATCGCTGATGATGACGAAGGCCCGGCGGTTCTCGTTTTCATCCAGCCACGGTTGCACTTGGCGGTCATAGAAGCGGTACTGGTTGGGCACCTGGGGGATCTGCCAGTGGGTCAGCAGGCTGCCGGGCGGTTCGATGAACCGGCCCCAGGCCAGGGCCAGATCGGTCAAATAGCCATTGACGTAATGCGCCTCAAGGTCGGCCCGCAGTGCTTTGACGATGTCCCACCCCTGCTCTTCTGCGGTATCGGCGGCTTCACCAAAGCGCCGGTAGAGTTGGTCGAAGCGGTAAAGCTCCTGCTCGTAGGCGCGGTAGAGCGTGGCGGCGTTCGGGGCGGCGAAGCCTTGCGGGTGCAAATTCCGTAAGGCAAAGAAGTCGGCGGCGGCGATGAGCGCCGCGTAAACGGCGTGGAAGGCTTTGCGGGGGGCGGCGATGGAATCGGCCAGGTTCGGCGAAGCCCAATGCCCGGTTTGCCGACGGGTGGCGATGGCCCGCACGTCCTCGGCGTTGATGGTGGCGGCGGTGGCCTGAACCCGTTCCCGCAGGCTGCGGGCGATGTGCTGCTCGACCGCCAAAAAAGTCATCACGTCGGCCAGAGGGGCAATGTCGAGATCGGACAGATGATCGTCGATCCGCAGCAGCATCGCGGCGGCTGCCGACAGCCGGTCATAACTGCTGCCCTTGCTGCTGGAATCCCGCCACTGCGCCAGACAGATTACAGCGCTGGCTCGACCGCTGGGGGGCAGGCGCAGACTCCGCAGGGCTGGCGGCGGATCGCCCTTCAGGTGGTGGGCGTAATCGGTGAGCAGCAGCCGCAGCAGAAAGTTCTTGAGGGTCGGGTGTTCTTCCGCATAGCCAAAGGTCGCGTTGACCATCGCCCAAAACGGGGTGGCGAGGTCAAATTTCTCCAGTGGCTCCCAGACGGCGGGCGGGTGGTCGAGGTCGATGTTCTCCTCGGGCCAGGCGTGGAACAGGGTATGAATCAGGTTGAAGAGTTCCGGTGGGTCGGCCTTGATGACGACGGCGATCATTTTGCGGTCGAGGTCGGTGGCAACATCTTCCGCCGTGACCAGCGCTTTGAGCTTTTGCAGCCGCTCCTTGGCGTCGAAGAAGGGGCGGCGTTCGGCCAGGTGGGTTCGCAAATGCTGGTGGGTTAGCCCCAAGTCTTGCAGCAGGATGCTGGCGCGATCCGCCTGGAAGCGGCGACTGTAGAGCCGGATGTCGAGCAGCCAGTCGTCTTCATCGTCCGGTTCGGCGGTGGGCGAATAGAGCAGGAACTTGCCGTCGGGTTCGTCGCGCTCCAGCCGAATCTTCGTTTCCAGCGCCCCGACTTCATCCAGCCGTAGCACGGTGACGCCCTCAAGCATGAGGAACGGCAAGGTGTTCTGAAATTCCTTGTCGGGGTCGTTCCAGAAAACAATCCGTTGCCCTTCGTCGTTGAACAGGCGGGCGAGTGCGGTCTGGATTTGGTGTTGATCGTTCATTGTCGGGACGCCAGCATCATTCCGGCCACCAGTCCCCGGTTATCTGTTCGACAATCAATGGGCAGGTTTTCGGGAATGTGGTCAAGGGCAAGCCGGTTTCACCCGCTGCATTACGCCGGGCGCTTGAATAAATATCAGCCAGTAATTCGTTTAATTGTGGGCGCAGGCTGGGGCTGTCTTTAATCTGCCAGGCGATCTGATCGCGTCCATTTTCAATCGAAAGTCTCCAACGGATTCCACGTCGTTCCGGTTGATATTGCCACTTGAGTAAATGCATGGCGACATTTAATAAATAGTTGCGTAATGCGCCCTTGTCGCGTCGGCCCATGCTGTCAATTTCCTCAATGAGATGTTCTACATCCAGTGTTGACAATGCGCCTTTTCGCAGTAAATCGGCCTGCTGCTGTGTCCATTGATAGAAATCGGATTCGTAAGTTGTTGTGGTCATTACGGCATATACCCCGCAAAATCCTTCAAGTGTTCCTCGTCATCCGAAATGATGGTGATCATGCCTTTCCCCAGCCCAGGCGCCGGACGTTTCGCAAAGCCCTCCAGTGGCGCATCGAAGTCTGGAGCCATCCAGTGCTGGGTGTCTTTCGCTGTCCCCGGCTGGCAAGGCCAACTCGTCCGGGGTGGCTCAGTTATATATTCCTCGAAGTCTTTCAGATGCTCGTCGTCATCGGACACAATCTTGATCATGCCGATACAGTTCCCGGCTTTGCGGGGCTGCCGTTTCTTGACGGGTTCGCCCTTCAACTTGACGACCGGTTGTTGATTCCGGGTAATAATGATTTCCTGGCCCGCTATTACTTGATCGATCAAGTCTTTCAGGCTGATTTGAGTTTCTTCAACGGTGATGGTCGCTAACATGGGGATTTCTCCGTGGTTAATGCTTCATATCGAACGGTAAATCACGCATGAGTACCTGAAATCCCATTTGCCGAAAATGCTCGTCGGTCGTTAATACTTGATAAATCCCTTTCCTCTTCATCACCAGATAAGAAATACAGTCAATTAATCCCCATTCTTTATCGGATCGTTCTCGATATAACCGCAGAGCTTCTTTGTAAAGTGGTTCGGAGAGTGGAGTAATTTCGACAGTGACATCATTTTCTAGTGCATCGAGCAACTGAATGGCTGCACTGCGATAGCGAACCTTAGAAAGCGCATTGCCAATTTCCAGGAGAATAGCGCGAGTAGTGACTAGATCAATCTGATTTTCTTCAAGATAACTAGCCAACGCCAAAGCTCGATCATGAAAATCATCGGTTTCCGAAATCAACGCAATCGCATAAGCTGTATCGAGGAAAATTTCAGTCATTATTTAACATCCCCATATAAATAATCATCCAGACGGGCTGACCAATCAGGGGGGCCTTTTATTTTGATTTCCCGCGCAGTATTCAGGAAGGAATGTCGAGAGCAGGGAGTTTCCGCAATAGGTTCTATCGTTACTCGCACACGAGTATTCACCGCCAGCGCTAATGGCTGATCAGGTCGAATGACTTTACCATCAAAAATTGCTTCAATTGTTTGAGTCATGAATTAATTCCTCCGTGGTTCAGTCGTCGTCTTTGCCGCCGGTAATGGCCTTGGTCTCGGCCAGTAAATCGCCGAACTTGCCGTAGTTCACCTTCACGCCGTCATCGAGATCGAGGCTGATTTTCTGGTCGGCGGCGTGTTTCAGCTTTTCCTCGAAGACCGCGAGTTCGGCCTGCTGCTTCTTGAGATCGTCCTGCTCTTTCTGGAGTTGCTTGCGGTGGCTGGTGCTGGTGGCTTTGACCTTGTCGCCTTCGAGTTGGTCAATGCGGGCGGCGATTCGGCCTTGGAGCGGGAGGACGTATTCGGTACGCATCCGGGCGAGTGTGCCGACGTGGTAGCGGTGCAGGTAGACGAGGCATTGGAAGGCGCGTTGTTTGCCGCTGGAGAACAGCCAGTAGATGGGCCGCTTCTTGTAGGTTTGGAGGTGGTCTTTGTAGAAGTCGGTCAGGAAATACTTTCGCAGGTCTTTGCCGAGCGCTTCCTCGATGAATCGGAGGTTGTCGGTGAGGGGGGCTTCGCCGAAGGTGGCGCGGAGGAATTCGTGGGTGCGGTGGGTGGCGTCATCCGGGAAGCCCCAGTCGGTTTGCAGCAGGGGAATGATGCCGTCGTCGTCGGCGGGGAAGGTCGGGTATTGGCTGGGATCGAAGCCTTGATTGCCGCTGTGGGCGTAGATCAGGCCTGGCTGGTCAAGGCAGTAACGGCCCATCATGCAACCGATGGCGTAGGAGAGGAAGGCGGCGATGTCGCGGCGGGCGTCGGGGCGGGCAAGGGTGATTTGCGCTTCGGGGACTTCGGGCTGCAATTCGCCGTCGAGGCCGTAGGCGGCGATGAAGAGCCGGTTGTTTTCCGTCTCCAGCTCCTGCATCCGGCGGATGGCGGCGATGCAATGCGCCTCCCAATTCCGCCAGCTCGCCTCCAGCTTTGCGTCCTTCAACTCCGTCCGTAGCAACGGCAGGTCGCGAAAGTCCCAGCTGGTTTCAAAATCGCACTCGTCCACTTGGGAAAGCTCGATGCACTCAGCCGCGATTTTGGTGATTTGTTCGACCGGGACTCTTTCAAAATTGACTACGGGAATGTTGTTTACGTCATCTTTCTGTGTGTTCAGCGATGGATTGAGGACTTTCAGTAGCTTTCCAACCAACAACGTATTGAGCAGAGCAAGAATTACAGCACGAAGCTGAGCCTCGGGAAATAACATCGCGCCTTTCGAGTCAAAAACAGCGCCGTAGTCACTTAGTCGAAACGTAACCATTCCACTTGTGATTCCACCCCAGGTAATACCTGTCCGAAAATACCATTCCTCATTTGCAGCACGCCAAGGAAGGCGGCTACCAGCAGGATAATGCTGATTCTTAATGTCGTAGCCATCAGCCCGCCAATTGATCACAATTGAACGATTGCCATACCATTTTTTGAAGCCGCCCCCTTTGTTGTAGGGAAACCAAGTGTACTCTGTCATATTGCCCGAGGATCCAACTCCGAGTCTTGCGCGGTCGACCTCATGCCAGCACCGAAGGAATCGTTCATTGTCGCCCGTCTCTACACCACGGCGTGCCTCAGAAAAATCGCCAAGTGGCTTTCCTCCATCAAAGATGCGCAGCATCTTCTCGCTCAGCCAATATGCAATGGGAGTCCCTGGAATACGTCTGAAGCTTGTCGCGCAGGAGCGATAGAACCAACCGCAATGAGGATTAGCAATAGCCTCCAAAGTTTTTGGCCCCTGAATCTCACTTCCTCTGAAATCCGATAGTCTGACAAACCCCCCAAGATAGTTTGGTTCTAAGCCATTTTTTAGAGTAAACGTGCAAATTGGAACTGTGGCCCCATCGAAACCAGAATACTCTAATTGAACCAGAGTAGTGATTGTTGTGTCGTTGATGAGCTTATCCCGCAGCTTTTCATAAGAAGAGATGAACATCCAAACGAACGGGGACATGAATCCCATATAGCCGTTAGCAAATGCCAGATTTAGGGAGCGGACAATGAAGGCGGAAAAGAGATCTGATCTGTAATCTGCATAGGTGTCCTGAAGAAACCGTTTCAGCGATGTGTTCATACCGCTTGCCCCCATATACGGCGGATTAGCTACGACGACGTGATACCGCTGAGTGAGCGCCTCGGCTTGTTTGAGTACGCGCAAGACTTTGAGATGCGTCTCACGCAGAAAGAGCAGACCGCCGAGATCCTTCGCCTCAATGGCGCGGCGGGCGTTGGCGATGGCCGGTTCGTCGAGGCACGGCTGGATAAGCGAGCCGAAGTTCTTCGCCTCCTCGAACTGGTGGAGCAACTTGAGCAGGGGCTGATTGAACAGGTCGCCCAGCCCGAGGGCGTGGCTGTAGTCGCGCAACTCGTTTTCCGCAAACCGCACGTCGCACAGCTCGATAATGTTTGGCCGGACCAGGTATTCCGGCTGGAAAAAGCGCCGGGACTTTTCCCGCGCCTTGAAGACCAGGGCCAGCCCGGCAAGCTGCGCGGCGCGGGGGCAAATCTCCAGCCCGTGCAGATTGTGCCGCAGGATGAGGCCGGGAATCTCGGTCGGCGCGTAGCCTTCCTCCTGGTAGATCAGGGTGAGCAGGTCGAAGGCGTAGGTGAGCATATGCCCGCTGCCCACTGCGGGATCGCACAGGCGGATGTCCTCGGGCCGGGTGATCTTGAGAAAGTCGGTCTCGGCTTCGCCCTCGATGTAGTAGGGCATCTGCTCGCGCAGCCGGGAGCCGGGGCGATTCAGCAGCCAGAGCCGACCCAGCGAGTTTTCGACGAGATAGCGGACGATCCAGTGCGGGGTAAAAAGCTGGGTGACTGCGGGAATGTCTGCGGTAGGCACCGCGCTCTTGCGGGCCATGACCTGATCCTTCCGCTCGGCGATATAGAACTGATAGAGCCAGCCCAGCACCTCCACGCTTTCGCAATCTTCCGCATCCAGATTGCTGACCAGCTTGCGAATCAACGAATCGGAATGCAGCAGGTTATCGGGCAGCAGCAGTTCGGTTTCGTCGTCAATCCGCTGAAACAAGAACGGCATGACCCGGTTGAGGACGTTGCATTGGGCCACGAGCAGCAGGCGGTACAACTCAGCTTCTTTATTCCCGTCCAGTTTGAGATCGATGACGGTTTCGCGTTTCAGGCCCGGCAAATCGACATGCTCGGCGTATTGCAGAATTTCCGGGGTCGGCTTGCCTTCGGGATGGCTCAATACCCGATAGCCATGATCGAGATAGTCATGCAACTCCATAAACCGGATCGCCACCAGCCGATTGAACCAGGTATACGCCAGCGCCTCCATCGTTGACTCGAAGCCGTGCCGCTGGATACGGTCTTCAAGCGCCTTGCGCTTCTGGGCGACGACACGGGGAAACTCCCGGCCCGCGATGATCACCACATCGCCCCGTTCCACCACTGGCTCGATTTTATTCGCCGTCAGCCCGTAATAGGCCGCCCGATCCGTCATCGCCTGGATGAAGTCCCGGCGGGCTTGCGGCGCGTAGTTTTTCAGTTGGTTGCGATTCATTGGGAAGGTCTGTCAGTAGGTGGTGGTGGCGGGTTGAAGGATTATAGGTTTCCCGAATGAATTGTAAATTTTTCCCCTCCTTGGATAAGGAGGGGTGGCGCGAAGCGCCGGGGTGGTTCGAAGCGGCAATTCCACAACTCAGGTCGGATTCCTATAGATAAAGATATTGGAATCCAGATAAATTTTATGTCCCTGTAAAGCTTGTCTTAACGACGCCATGAATCCCGCTCCGCACGGATGAAATCATCAATTTGAGTCGCATTTTCAAAACAGCCCCGCGCCTGACCGATCAACTGAGTCAATAATGGCGGATTTTCCCGCTTTTCATGCTTGATTTCATCATCATCCAGCGGCCAGAAAATGGTTTCAATCCGACGATGCTGTAAATCAGCCGGAACTGGGATAAAAGCGGGTGCATCTTCATAAACAATACGCGCAGGATTCATCATTAAATCTCCTTTATTTCGTCCAATGAGTAGGGTCTGTCAGTAGGTCAGCGCTGCCAACAACTGATCGCGGGAACTGGCTAAAAGGGGTTCAATACTCATTGCAGCCGCACTCGTTCAATTCGGTCGATAAAATCCTGTTTTTCGGGCGTCATCATGTCCGGGGGTTAATCACGACGACATCAATTTTTTCCTCACAATGGGAAAAAAACCGGACGGCAATCGCCTGTACAGTCTCAAACGCTGGCGCGTCAGTCAGCAATAGCACGTCGATATCACCGCCACGCCGGTTCGGATCGACTCTTGTATTTTGATCATTTTAGTGGCGAGATCAATCTGAGATCAATCAACGAATCTGCACCCGCTCGTTATTAGCAATCGCCTGCTCCAGCGCCATGCGGAGTACATCAAGAAAGTCATTTACTTCAGCAGACGATTCCAGATAGGCAGTCTGTATCAGATCAGCCGGTCTAACGACGCGCTGCTTTTTAACTATAGGTTGATCTTCTTGTATTCCGTGTTCCTTCTGTGTCAGTCCGTGGCGCTCAATCCGTTCAATAGCCGCATCAAACGCCTTGACCGCTTCTGCTTCGGCTTGAGCGATGTGGGCCAGACTGCCTTCCTGTTGAACCTGCGCCTTCAACGTCTCCAGCGGTTGCAGACAGGCAGCCCGCAAGCTGGCATCGCCCTGAGCCTGAGCCATATCCTGATTCAGCGTGGCGATGTGGGTGTCGATTTTGGTCAGCGCCTGAGTCCGCCGTCCCGACAGCAAAGCCGTATTCACCGCATCGACCGTGCTGATCAGCGCCTCGGCTTCCTTGATCAGTCCATAAGGACTTTTCGCCGACAAAATGTCCTGCATCCGCCGGAGCGCCGGCCCGGCCCGGTCATCTCGTTCCAGTTCCAGCCGGTTGAGTTGGAAAGCGCTGTGGGCCTTGCGCAGTTTCTCCCACGTCGGTTTCTGCGAATCGTAAAAATGCTTCAGGTCGTGGTACGAGTCGCCTAGGTCGCGCAGCGCGTTCTTGAGGGTGTTAAACCGCTCAATGAACGGGCGGCTGTCCTGGTCAGCCAGCAGCGGACTGATCAGCGTCAGCCCTTGGCTGATGTCGTCCTTGCCCGGATAGCTGCCGGTGTCGGCCAACGGCTGATAACCTTGCAGGGCAATCTGCCAGTCCCGCAGCTTGGTTTGCAGGAAAGTCATCAAGCCGTCTTCGCCGTCCGGCCCCATTCCCGCGAACAGGTCTCTGCCGAGACTGCGAGCATTTTGGATCGCCTTGGGATCCGCCGTTTCCTTCTTGCGAACGACAATCTTGCGGCGTTTGGCCGGCGTGGTGATGGCGTCATACACCTTGTCGATGGGCAACAAAGTGGCATCCATCATCAGGTTGATCTCGCTCAACACGATCAGCCGGGCCACCAGCAACAGCACTTCCTCTTCCGGCCAGCCGTAGGGACGCAGCGCATACCGCTTTTCCAGCAGGTCGTGCAAAACCACTGGCTGGCTTTTCAGCGAACAGAGTTGGAGATAGCCACGCAGGTCATCGAGGGCTTCCGGGTTGTTCTCCCCGGTCTGAAACAGCAGGCTCTCTTTGGCAATGTCATTACTGCGGAGAACCGCTTGCACTTCCTTCAGCGGATCAGCAGAAAGACGCTTGAGGAAGCTCATTTTGCTGAAGGTGTTGTGGATGAGGTACTCCATCGCCTCGGTCAGCGCCGCCAGTGGCGTTGTCGCCTTGAGCTTGAGTGCTTGCCCGGCCACGAACGTGTCAGCGGCGGCCAGCATTTCCCCCAACAGGATGGTCAGGCGGTTCCGGCGCTGGCGGTTGTCCTCAGCAGCGTCCCGCAGGATGCGTTGGGTTGACTCATTCAGCGTGCCGTCGTTTTTGCGGGAGACGTATTTTTCGGTCTGGAGATAGGCGCGCAGTTCCCGGCCCAGCCGCTCGTCATTGCCGAGGCGAATCAGCACCTGACCGCCCTCCGCGCCGCTGGCGAGGATCGCCTTGCCCTTGTCGATCCACTCGTAATCGTCCGCCAGGGGGGCAGCAATTCCCGGTCTCTTGAAAAGTTCATTTCAAACAAGGTATTATGAAAAGTAGTTTTCTGACCTTGAGTTAAGGTTTTAGCGTTTTGGCTCTATACATGACAAAAATTGTAACTCATTGATTTTAGGTTAAGCCGC
>CAIRMO010000068.1 GCA_903879705.1 uncultured Candidatus Competibacteraceae bacterium
CCAGGGTTACCTGAAAAGTGGCTTTAACAGCATTGGTTAATTTATCAGTCATAACAGTTCTCGCTCAAGGGGTGGTAACTATTTGATAGAATTATACTTAAATACTCCGGGGATTGCAAAAGAACCCTCGTGGCCCATCAACATGGAATCGGAAGGTGGTTTGCATATCAAAGGAAAATCTGCTGCCAACAGCACCATTTTTCTGGTGTGTCGCCCACGCCCACCCAAAGCGGCTGACGATGTGACCTACTGGGAAGATTTGGAACCGCTGGTGATTCGAGCGGTGCGTCGGCGCGTGGTGCAATTCCAGAACAACGGCATTCGCGGTGTTGATCTGTATCTGGCCTGCTTTGGCCCGGCGCTGGAAGAATTCGCCAAACATTGGCCGCTTAAACGGGGCCAACCACGCCCAGTGATTCCAGCCCGGCAACGCAGTATTTTGGATGAACCCACCGATCCTTATGCGGTGACTCCAGAAGATGCGCTGGACGCTGCTCGCCGTGAAGTCAAACGCTGGCGACTGGAACAACTCACCCGGCGCAAGGCCCAGAGTGATCTTGATCCGCTAACGGCCTGGTTTGTCTTGGCATGGGACGCCTTTGAAGCCCCGCAATTTCCCTACGATGAAGCGTTGCGACTGGCGCGAGTGGTGGGGCTGGACATGGATGCCGACATTATTGGCACGTTGGCTGAGAAAAAAGGCAGCGATGTCATTTTGTGGGATAGCAGCACCCGCGCCGCCAGGGGCAAAATCGGCCCCGTTGATGAACGCCAAGCGATGCTGGATGCATTGCACCATGCCGCCGCTTTGGCTCGTCTGCATACGTTGCAAACTGCGCAAGAGTTCATTGAAAAAAGTCCACTTCGTAGCGAACCCACCTTTTTTGCCGCACTCTCTGCCGTCCTCGAAGTCTTGCCACCGTCCAGCGAATTTACCGGCATAGACCCGCTCGATGCCGTCAAAGCGGCTGCTGATGATTTTGGCGCACTGGAAAATCTACGGCGGTTGCTGTTCAACGACCAAGTACCGGCCCCAGAACAATTAGCGTTATGGGCCACGGCCTAACCGCTTGCGATGGAGAAACTTCGACATGCTGCGCCAAATCATTATTCCTGAACAAAAGCGCATTGTCTTGGAATTGCCTGACGACTATTTACATCAGGAAGTGGAAATACTGGCCTTTTTGCTGCGACAACCGGATGATTCAGCCCTAGTCAGCAACCTCAGCCCCGATCCTTTGGCGGTATTTGATCCATTCCAAGGCAGTTTTGATGGTCAGTTCAACCGGGATGAACTGTATGATCGATAAGGTGTTTGCCGACACCAATATCGCCGGTTATTTGTTGAGCAGCGATTCGGTAAAACGCGGTATTGCCAAAACGCTGATTACAGCTCATCCAGTGATCAGCACCCAAGTGGTCAACGAATTTATCAACGTCTGTCTGAAAAAAGCCCACTTGAATTTGATGCAAACCCACTTGTTGGCCGAAAGTCTGATGACCGTTTGTCGGGTCGTGGCTGTGGACAGTCACACGGTGAGTCACGCCATGCAACTCAGTCAACGCTATCAATTATTGCACTGGGACAGTCTGATTATTGCAGCGGCATTGCAAGCCAACTGTGCCGTGCTGTATAGCGAAGATCTGCAATCAGGAATGGTGATTGACCAAAGGCTCACCATCATCAATCCCTTTTCCAGTTGATCCCGCACTGATGTCCAACTCACTGCAAGGTCGAACCTGGCGCGTCAAATACAGCGCCGATGACGGCGATTTAGTCAGCGGCTTGTAACTACTCAGGTCTACATCTCCAGAAAAAACGAGATAAAACAGAATGTTAAGATTTGCGCCGGCACGGAATGATCCGAACGCATTCAGCAAGTCTTTGATTTATAAAAGGCCGGCCCTTTCAGGCGGGTCGCTTAAACA
>CAIRMO010000069.1 GCA_903879705.1 uncultured Candidatus Competibacteraceae bacterium
CCCCGCGACCGGGTTGCTGTTGAACCCGATGCTGGCCGGTGCAGCCATGGCGCTGTCCTCGTTCACTGTGGTCAGCAACGCTAACCGGCTGCGCGGTTTTCAACCCTCCGCTGCTTCGACTTCCCACGAGTCAGCCGGTGAACTGAACGTAAGGAACCCGGCATGATCACCGTTCTCATTAACTTCGCCGGACTGGGTCTGATCGGCCTGATTGTCTGGTGGTTCTGGATCGCTCGCCCATGAAACGCCTGAATCTATCCAAACTGCCGTGGCTGAACCGACTAGGGCTGGTGGTCGGCGGGACCGCTGCTGCCGTTGCCAGCTTTGCGGTCGCTTCACTGCTGTTTATCGTGCTGCTGGCGGTCGGCGGGGCCGTCGCCATCTGGGTGTGGTGGACCTATCGCCAGATGATCAAGCAAACCCGCAAGTTGCCACCTGGCTTGATCGAAGGTGAATACACGGTCGATCCGGCGCAGCCCCTGCTGGAAGACCAGCGGCCCCCGGCTCGCCGAAACCGTCCCAAGCGCAAGTCCCGCCGTGGCCACCCACACTGACGATGCGGTGACGCCCGACCCGGAGTCTCCAACCGTTGCGCTGCCTGCCGCAATAGCGGACTTGCCGACGATTTTTCTGGTGGATGATGATCCCGCGGTGCGCGATGCGGTGAGCCTGTTGTTGTGGGCCAGCGGACTAGCGGTCGAGGCGTATCCTGGTCCGGCTGACTTTCTCGCTGCCGACACGGCCCGGCGCCCCGGCTGCTTGGTGCTGGACGTGCGGATGCCGGGCATGAGCGGGCTGGATGTGCAGAAACAACTACGGGCGGATGGTTACCCGAATTGCGCGAAAAGCCTCGCCCTTTAGGGCGGGGATGGATAGCGCGGCGAACGAAGTTCGCCTGATTAGGTTGGCGTTTGTTGCTGTTCTATATATTGGCGAATCACGCTGATGGGCGCTCCGCCACAAGACGCCGCGAAGTAGGAAGGCGACCATAAAACGCCGCGCCAGTACCTCGATGCCAAATCGGGCCGCTCGCGTCTTAATCGTTGGCTGGATGCGCCTTTGAGGCTATTCACGAGGGTTGATACTGCCAGCTTGGGCGGATATTCGACCAATAAATGAACGTGATCCTGCTCGCCATCCACTTCTATCAACCGCGCTTCAAGTCGTTCACAAATAGACTCAAACATCTGGCGTAATCGCGCAATGGCATCACCGTCAAAAACTTTTCGGCGATATTTTGCGACAAAGACCAGATGGACATGCAGGTTGAAAACGCAGTGTCTACCACGTCTTATATCGTTGCTTTCGTTCATAGACCGGATTATACTGTTGATTATAACCGCGGACAAGCCGAGATGATCAGAACGTTCCGGTATCGGATCAAGGATTCCAGCGCAGCGCCACAACTCACGAAGTTGGCGCAGGCTTGCAGCCTGGTCTGGAATTTTTGCAATGAGTCTCAAGAACACGCTTTGCGTTGGAACCAGCAATGGCCGACTTATCAAGACTTGTGCAAATTGACCGCAGGAAGCAGCAAGGAATTAGGACTTCATTCCCAAACGGTCCAAGCCGTCTGCGAACAGTACGAAACCCGCCGCAAGCAATTCAAAAAAAGAAAACTCCGCTGGCGTGGAAAACGATCTCCGGGCTGGATTCCATTCAAAGCATCGGGCATCAAGATCATGGATGACACGGTATGTTATGCCGGTCATACCTTCAGATTCTGGAATAGCCGGGAACTCCCCGGTCCGGTTAAATGCGGAAGTTTTAGTCAGGATTCGCGTCAACGCTGGTATGTCAATTTCGTGGTTGAAGTGCCGGAAACGGAAGCCACCACCGGAACAAAACACATCGGAATTGATCTTGGGCTGAAAACCCTGGCGACCTGTTCTGATGGCCGTAAAATTGAAGCGCCACGTTGGTATCGGAATCAGCAGCGGCGAATTGCGGAGCATCAGCGCAAGAAGCGTTCCCGGCAAGCACGGAATCTGCAAGCCAAGATCGCTCATCGGCGTAAGGACTTTTTGCACAAGGAATCCGACCGGCTCACCAAAGAGTGTGAGTTAATCGTCATCGGGGATGTCTGTAGTTCAAAGCTCACTAAAACGAACATGGCAAAATCTGTGAATGATGCGGGTTGGGCTATGTTTAAAACCCTGCTTTCCTATAAAGCGATTGCGCGGAAAGTAGTATACCGAGAAGTCTCTGAGAGACTCTCAACCCAAACCTGTTCCGGTTGCAGTGCAATCGGCGGCCCAAAAGGTCGAGAAGGTCTTGGGGTCAGAGAATGGGTGTGTGGTGAATGCAACGCGGTCCACGACCGCGATGTCAATGCCGCAATGAACATTCTCCGTATGGGGCATCATACGCTGGCTCTGAAGTGAGCCAGGAATCCCCGTCCTTCAGGGCGGGGAGGATGTCAAGGGATACCGATCATTTTCATGACCAGCTACGGCGATGTGCCGATGGCGCTCCGGGCGATGAAACCCGGTGCGCTGGACTTTATTGAAAAGCCGTTTACGGGCCAGTTGCTGCTGAATCGGGTTTACGAAGCACTGGCCCTCGATGCGCGTGAGCGCAGTCGGCAGGCTCAGCGCGATGCAGCAACGACCCGACTGGCGTTGTTGTCAGCGCGGGAGCGGGAAGTGCTGGATCGGTAAGTTAAGGCTGGCGAATACAGCATTAGGAATCATCGCGACTACGGTGCTGGAGATGAGTAGCGTGGCGTGGGCGGGTGAACTGGGTTATGGGTTTACGCCGGGCCTGACCGCGGGAACCGACTATGTGGCTGGTCAGGTGATCGTCGGCTATCAGGACGATGCTGCATCTGACAAACTGCTTAAAGCCGCACAAACGGCGGGCGGCGCGGTAGTTAAGACCTTATCGGGAGCCGAGCGCGCGGTGTTGCTGAGTTTCGAGTCGGAAGCGCAAGCGGTCGCCGCGATTCCTGCCTTACGCAACCAGCCGGGTGTGCAGTTTGTCGAGCGGAACGGTCTGGTTCGGGTCTCGCCGCCGTTGCTGACGTTGCCTGTCAAGGGCGATTTCAACCGAGCCGGTGATCCGGCTCTGGGATTGATCACCCCGACCGCGGTTTCCACCGATCCGGGCACCGGCTTTCAATGGCACCTGCCGGTGATCCGCAAGACCGTGTTACCGCCTACCTTGGCGCTAAAGCCGCCAACCGTGGCGGTGATCGATAGCGGGGTGGACTGGACTCATCCCGATTTGGCCAGCCGGGTGATCCGGGGCAAGAACACGATCCTGAACAACCTGTATCCGTTCGACGACTACGGTCAGGGCACCCATGTCGCCGGGCTGATCGCCGCCCAGGCGGGGAATAAAATCGATGGCGAAGGGGTCTGCCCGAACTGCAAAATCCTGGCGATTAAGGTGTTGAACGCCGGCGGCGTCGGGACGGCGTTCGACATTGCCGATGGGCTGGAGTATGCCCGGACCACGGTGACGGTTCCGCCGGTCAGGGTCGTCAACCTGAGTTTTGGCGTACCGGCCAGCGCTCTGATCGCCCAGAAAGTGCTGGCCTTGAAAACCGCCGGTAAACTGCTGGTGGCGGCGGCGGGTGACAACAATGTGACCAGCGGGGCCGGATTTCCCGGTGCCGATCCCAACACGGCGTTGCGGGTGATGGCGACCGAGCAGAATGACTGTCGCGCCTGGTTCTCGAATTTCAGCCCGGCCACGAAACCAACGCTCTACAACATCGCCGCGCCCGGCTGGCAACTGGTCTCTACTACCCCCAACCTGGGTTATGCCGGCCAATCCGGTACGGCCATGGCCAGCGCAGTCGTCGCGGGCGGGGCGGCCCTGGTCTGGGGCCAACTCCCCACGCTGAACCGGGATCAACTGGTAACCCGCCTGGTCAACAACGGCCAACCGCTCACCTGCGGTTTTGCGTCGGCCACCCGGCGGCTGGATGTGCGCAAGGCCATCGCTCCCACCGTGGCTGAAACGGCCCTGATTGGCCGACTGCTTGATCCGGTCTCTGGCAAAGCGCCTACGCTCAATACGCTCCCGGCTACCGTTCAACTGCTGGCCGGCGCAACGGTTTTGAAAGCCGATCCGACTGATCGCAGCGGCTTCTATGAACTGACCGGCCTGAAGGCCGGAACGCTGCGGCTGCTCAAGGGTAATCGGGCTGCGGCGCCGGCTTACGTCAATGCCACGGTGCGTAACGGCATGGCCATTACTGCCGGTCGGGTGGCCGGGCCGTACACCGATGCGTTGCCCCTGGCGCAAGCCGCCGGGACCGCTACGGTCACTTTGGACTGGAAAACCACGCAGCCGATCAAGGACACCACGAGCTGCACCTCGGCCTGTAACGGTTGGGAATTGGATCTGTGGGTCAAACTGCCATCGGGAGTCTATGTGGGTTGGGATAATCCCGGCGATCTCCGCGCTGCGCCCTTTGTTCTGTATCCACGCGACTCCCAGCGCGACCAGGAACCGGTCGAGACCATCCTGCTCAGTGGACTGGCTGCTAATGGTGTTTATAAGGTTGTCGCCCAGAATCCTTGGGCAGGCGCTGCCAACTGGAATGATGCCTGGACCCATTCGCAAGCCTCGGTGCAGATGTACAACGGCGCGGCGGCGCTCGGCACCTTCTATCCGACGCCGCCCGCCACCTGCGGCGTCAAACCCTACTGGCATGTCGGCAACTTGACCAAGACCGGCGCGACCTACACCTGGGTTTCGGTGAATGTGTGCAGTAATACCCGACCGTGAACCCGACTGCCATTGAATTGGTTTTCTTCGAGGGTTTCTGGTAGGTCGGGCACAGGACATGCCCGACTTTCTCGCTGATCTGTTGAACCTGTCGGGCCACGCTGCTGAGGCCCTATTGAAGAAAAATGGGCCATCTCACGGAAGACGCCCTGATGTCCTGACTTGAGAGAACAGGCCATGCGTATCACAAAAAATGAACAGCAAGTCATTCGCCAAGCGATTACAGCAATTGATCCCAACGCAGACATTTATCTGTTCGGTTCAAAAGCCGATGACCATGCCAGAGGGGGCGACATTGATTTATTGGTCATCTCCCGGACAATTAATCTGATGGATAAGCTGGCGGTACTGGCAAAATTGCATCAGCACTTGGGAGACCAAAAAATTGATCTCGCAGTATTCCCTGATTTCTCCAAACCTTTTGCACGAATCGCCAGACAGAACAGCATTCTCATACCATGAAAATCGATAAAATCCTTTTGTTACGGGAAGAATTGGAACATCTGGCGCAGGCTGCCGCCCACCTCACGTTTTCCAAAAACCGGACTAACGCCATCATCCAGCAGGAAAATTGGACGGATGAAGAACTTGAGCGTCTCGAGTCGCTCACCAGCCGTTTCGCCCGACTTTCTGATCTGTTGATTCAAAAAATCATGCGTCTTATTGATGAATTAGAGCTGACGCCGGATGGTACTGTGCTGGATCGGATTCAACGGGCGGAAAAGCGTGGCTGGATTGAGTCAAGCCGCGATCTGGTTGAAATCCGTGAACTCAGGAACCTAATTGCCCATGAGTATGCGGCGGATAAAATGCCGGATATTTATCAGGCGGTGTCGTTACTGACTCCCAACTTGTTGATGATTGTGCCTAAAATCCAGTCGTACGCCCAACATCTGGCAGAGCAGTATTCACTGGCCATTGGTAAAAAATAGCCCGGTAGGTCGGGCACCGGACGTGCCCGACATGGCCCCATTCATCCCCTGAACCGGTTGGGCAAAAGCGCAGCGTTGCCCGACCTACCTAACTCATCAACTTGCTACAAGGTCTTGCCATGTCCACACTGCACACTGTGATTCAGAGCCTTCTCCGTTCCGGTCTAGGGTTAGTCATGGGGCTTAGCCTGCTGTTCAGCAGCGCGGCGGGCGCGGAGACCGTCACCTATACCCTGTTGGCCGATGCGGATCGCAATCCGGCCACCGGCTGCGTCGTGGAGACGGTGGCGGGTTCGCTGGCCGGGGTGGATCAACGTTGGGTGGCGACGGTCGCGCTGGGTAAGGGGGAAACCTCGGCCAACGTGCGCGAGGTACAGCAACAGCCCTGCGCTAAAGGGACGTTCGGCGCGGCGACCTGGAGCGAGGCCGGCGATTGGCCGGTGGGTCTGGGGCAGGGCGCGGACGGCGCGGCAACGGTCGAGTTTGATCTGCCCCGGACCCCGTGGGCCGGGTTTAAGCCGGAGACCGTGCGCTGGGCGGTGATGTCGGAAGCTGGCGGCGTGGGGGACGCGCTGGGCGTGACCAAGACGGCCACTCAGGCCGCGCCGGCGCCGATTCCGTTTCTGAGTCCGCACCTGCTGCTGGTGTTGACGCTGGCCTTGGCCGGGGCGGCGGGCTACCGGTTGCGGCGGCGGGGCGGGATCGCGCTGCTGGCGGTGCTGGCGGTAGTCCTCGCCGGGGCCGGGCTGGCCGGGGGACCAGGGTTCCAGCGTGACGGACAAAGCGCCGACTGGGCGGGTCTGACCCCGCTGGCGACCAACCCGGCGGGGCGGGTGAGCGGCCCGGCGGAATTGCGCGCCCTGTTTGTTCAGGCGGATGAGACGGCGCTGCATGTCCGGCTGGATGTCGGCATCGGCAGCAAACGGCCGCCCACAGATAATCAGCCACCGCAGGTTACCGCCGGGACTCCGCAAACGATTACCCTGCCGGTGAACCAGGTCACGTTGAGCGGGACGGTCACTGATGATGGTCTGCCCAATCCGCCCAGCGCGGTCAAGATGCAATGGAGTCCGGTCAGCGGGCCGGGCACGGTTGCCTTTGCCAATCCGGCCAGCGCCCGCACCACGGCCACCTTCAGCGCCGCCGGTGCTTACGTCCTGCGGCTGAGCGCCAGCGACGGCGCTTTGACTGCCAGCGCCGACGTGTCCATCACCGTCAAATCCGGCGGCGGGAGCAATCAGGCTCCGCAGGTCAACGCCGGTACCGCCCAGACGATTACCCTGCCGGCTATCGCTAACCTCGTCGGCACGGTCACCGATGACGGGTTGCCGAAACCGCCCGGCGCGGTCACGGTCGCTTGGACCAAGGTCAGCGGGCCAGGGACGGTCACGTTTGGCGATGCCCATGCTAAAGCCACCACTGCCACTTTCAGCGCCGCCGGAGCTTACGTCTTGCGCCTGACGGCCAGCGACGGCGCTTTGAGCGCCAGCGCCGAGGTTACTATCACGGCCCAGGCCGGCGGCAGTAATCAGGCCCCGCAGGTCAACGCCGGCGTCGATCAAACCCGCACCCTGCCGGCCCCCGCCTATCTGAGCGGGACGGTGACGGATGACGGCTTGCCCAATCCGCCGGCGGCAGTGACGGTGAGCTGGAGTCAAATCAGCGGGCCGGGTACGGTGACGTTCGGTAACGTCAATGCCGAGACCACCACCGCCACCTTTTCCGCCGCCGGTGATTATGTCTTGCAGTTGGCTGCCAGCGACGGTGCCTTATCGGGTAGCGACACGCTGACGATCACCGTCAATGCTCCTGGTGAGGTGCCGCCCGATCCGGGTACGGTCGCGCCGCCGGTGGATCCGACCGTGACTACCCTGATTGGCGCGGCGACCGAATTCCTGTACACCGGCAGTAATCCGATTCAAACCGGCGTCGCGCCTGGGACGATTAACCCGGTGCGCACGGCGGTGCTGCGCGGAAAAGTGCTGGACAAGAACAATGCGCCGTTGTCCGGGGTGACGATTACCCTCCTGGATCATCCCGAATTTGGCCAGACCCTGAGCCGGGCCGACGGGATGTTCGATCTGGCGGCCAATGGCGGCGGGTTGCTGGTCATTAATTATGAGAAGCCCGGTTATCTGCCCGTTCAGCGCAAACTCAACACCGCCTGGCAGCATTGGGAAATCCTGCCGGAGGTGGTGATGATTCAGCCGGATCCGGCGGTGACCCGACTGAGCGCCCAGGCGGGCGACACGCCGATGCAGGTGGTGCGCGGGAGTCGGGTGAGCGACGCCCACGGCAGTCGGCAGGCGACGCTGCTCCTCCCGCGCCAGGTCAAGGCGCACATGCGGCTGAAGGGGGGCGCTCGGCAGCCCCTGAGCGAACCGGCGATCCGCGCTACGGAATACACGGTGGGCGCTAACGGGCCGTTGGCCATGCCGGGTGAATTGCCGGCGACGGTGGCCTATACCTACGCCGTCGAGTTGAGCGCCGATCAGGCGTTGACGGCGGGTGCGGTAGCGGTCGAATTCAATCAGCCGTTGCCGTTCTATGTCGATAACTTCCTGAATTTCCCAGTGGGCCTGTCGGTGCCGGTGGCCTATTACGACCGTGAGAAAGCGGCGTGGGTGCCGACCGATGACGGGCGCGTGATCAAGATTCTCAGCATCAGCAATGGCCTCGCCGAGGTGGATACCACCGGGAACGGGACGGCGGACAATGGCGCAGCCTTGGGTATGACCGACGCGGAGCGTCAGACCCTCGCCGCGAGCTATCCCGCTGGCCAGACCTTGCAACGCGCTGTGGTTCAACACTTTACGCCCTACGACCTGAATTACGGGATCGTGCCGGCCACGGGCGCACAGTCGCCGCAAAACCCCGTGCCAACCGGGGGTAATCGCCAGAAACTCAATAATCCCTGTCAGAGCCGTGGCTCGATCATCGAGTGCGAAAACCAGATTTTGGGGGAGCGCATTCCCGTAGTGGGCGCCGGGTTGAGTCTGAACTATCGCAGCGACCGGGTCCCGCCGCGGGGCACACAAGCCACGCTGGATATTCCGTTAAGCGGTGCGACGGTGCCCAGTGTCCTCAAACGGATTGAACTGGAAATCACCGTGGCGGGGCGAGTGTTCAAGCAGACCTTCGCCAATGCGCCCAACCAGACCTACGCCTTTACCTGGGATGGTCTGGATGGTTATGGCCGACCACTGCACGGCGCGCAACCGGTCAACATTCGGATTGGCTATGTGTATCAGAGCTATTATGCCCTGCCGCCGAGCCAGGCGCGGACCTTCGGTGCCGCCAGTGGCCAGCGGATTGCCGGGGATATCCCGGCGCGACAGGAAGTGACGATGTGGCAGACGCAGCAGGCGAGTCTCGGGAGTTGGGATGCGCGTAGCCAGGGCTTGGGCGGTTGGAGCCTGACGCAGCACCATGCCTATGATCCGACGAGCAGAGTGCTCTATCAGGGCGATGGAACCCAGCGAAGTGCGGAAAATGCGTCGATCATCACCTCCATCGCCGGCAAGAGCGAGTACAGCGGATTTAGCGGTGACGGTGGCCCCGCCACTCAAGCGACATTAGGCTACCCAGAAGGAGTGGCGGTCGCCCCCGATGGCAGCGTCTTCATTGCGGATAAAGACAACTACCGCATCCGGCGGGTGGGGCCGGACGGCATTATCACCACGATCGCCGGCACGGGCACACGAGGATATAGCGGTGATGGCGGCCCCGCCACCCAGGCGCAATTGTCTAGGGCACGGGGAGTTGCGGTCGCAGCCGATGGCAGCGTCTTCATTGCGGATGAAGACAACTATCGCATCCGGCGGGTGGGGCCGGACGGCATTATCACCACCCTCGCCGGCACGGGCACACGAGGATATAGCGGCGACGGGGGCCCCGCCACCCAGGCGACATTGTCTAGCCCACGGGGAGTTGCGGTCGCCCCCGATGGCAGTGTCCTCATTGCGGATTATGGGAACTACCGCATCCGGCGGGTGGGGCCGGACGGCATTATCACCACCTTCGCCGGCAACGGTGAACCGGGATTTAGCGGGGACGGCGGCCCCGCCACTCAAGCGAGATTAGACCGCCCAAACGAAGTGGCGGTCGCATTCGATGGCAGCGTCCTCATTGAGGATTATGGGAACTACTGCATCCGGCGGGTGGGGCCGGACGGCATTATCACCACCCTCGCCGGCACGGGCACACAAGGATATAGCGGCGACGGGGGCCCCGCCACCCAGGCGACATTGTCTAGCCCACGGGGAGTTGCGGTCGCCCCCGATGGCAGTGTCCTCATTGCGGATTATGGGAACTACCGCATCCGGCGGGTGGGGCCGGACGGGATCATCACCACCCTCGCCGGCACGGGCTATGTACTAACGCATGGTGGAGGTTTCAGCGACGGTCGGCCCGCGACTCAAACAAATTTATCGCCAATAGATGTTGCCGTCGCCCCCGATGGCAGCATCTTCATGGTGGAATTTGTCAACAACCGCATCCTGCGGGTGGGTCCGGTCGCTCCTGGTTTCAACGCCACTGATCTGGCCATTACCGCCAGCGATGGCCGCCAGGTGTACCGCTTCAACGCCAGCGGTCGCCACCTGAGTACGGTGGATACTCTCACCGGCACGACGTTGTACACCTTCGCCTACGACAGCGCCGGGCGGCTGACCACCATCACCGACGCCGACGGCAATGTCACCGCGATTGAACGCGACAGCACCGGCCAGCCGACCGCCATTATTGCCCCGTTCGGCCAGCGCACCGCCCTGACCGTGGACAGTACCGGCTGGCTGACCAAAGTGACCCATCCGGCCGGCGAAGCCTACCAGATGCAATACACCGCCGACGGTTTGCTGACCCGCCTTACTGACCCGCGCAACAACGCCTCCCAATTCACCTATGACGCCTTGGGGCGGTTGCAACGCGACGCCAATGCCGCTGGCGGCAGCCAGACGCTGGCCCGCACCGAGCAGGCCAACGGCTACACCGCCACCCGCACCACGGCGCTGAACCGGACCACCACCTACCAGGTGGCCAATTTGCCCATCGGCGACCAGCAGCGCACGGTCACCACCCCGGACGGCGCGACTACCACCACCCTCACCCAAACCAACGGCACGATCCTGAGTACCGCGCCGGACGGCACAGTGACCACCATGGTGCAAGGCCCCGATCCCCGCTTCGGCATGCAAGCGCCCATCGTCAAGAGCCTGACCACCGCCAGCGGCGGCCTGACCGCCACCCAGACGACCGCAGTGACCGTCTCACCCAGCAACGTCACTGACCTGACCAAGCTGACCCAACTGACGACCACGATCGCCCGCAATGGCCGTTCATCAACCACCGTCTACGATGCGGCCAGTCGCACCCTGACCACCACCAGCGCCGCCGGGCGGGTGGGCCGCACCGTGCTCAACGTCCAGGGACGGGTCATTGAAGCCGGCGTGACCGGCCTGGCCCCGGCCACCTTCAGCTACGACGCCCGGGGCCGCTTGACCAGCCTCACCCAGGGCAGCGGTACCGAGGCGCGGGTCACGACCTACACCTATGACGCGGCCGGCTTCCTGACCGGCCTGGCCGATCCCCTCGGCCAGGCCACCGGCTTCGCCAGCGACGCCAACGGGCGGGTACTCATGCAAACCCTGCCCAATACCCAAACCATCGGTTTCGGCTACGACCCCAACAGCAACCTCACCCTGGTGACGCCGCCCGGCCAACCCGGCCACGGTTTCACCTACAACGCGGTCGATCTGACGACCAGCTACCTCCCACCCACGGTGCCAAGCGGCGGCGATACCGATTACGAGTACAACGCCGACCAGCAGTTGACCCAAGTCATCCGCCCGGACGGCGGGGCGCTGAACTCCGCCTATGACGCCGCAGGCCGGTTGAGTACGCTCACCATCCCGGCGGGCCAGTACGGCTACAGCTACAACGCCGTAAGCCAGTTGACCGGCATCACGGCCCCCGGCAATGTCACGCTCGCTTACAGCTACAATCAAGCGCTGTTGACTGGCCGGGCCTGGAGCGGGGCACTCACCGGCCAGGTCGGCTATGGCTACGACAACGACTTCCGGATCAGCCAAGTCACCGTCAACGACAGCAACCCAGTTGCTTACCAATACGACGCCGACAGCCTGCTGACCCAGGCCGGCGATCTGACCCTGACGCGCAGCGCCCAAAACGGGCTGCTCACCCGCACGACCCTGGGTAGCGTGACCGACACCTACACCTACAACAGCTTCGGCGAACCGACCGCCTACACCGCCCGCTACAACACGGGCAACCTGCTGAACATCGCCTACACCCGCGACGCCCTAGGACGGATCACCCAAAAGGTGGAAACAGTCAGTGGCGGCGCGGCGGTCACCTCCGCCTACGGCTATGACGCCACCGGCCAGTTGATCGAGGTCAAACGTAACGGCGCAATCATCGCCAGTTACAGTTACGACGCCAACGGCAACCGGTTGAGCAAAACCGCCGCTGGCGCGAAGGTCAACGGCACTTATGACGCCCAGGACCGCATGTTGAGCTACGGCACCGCCACCTACACCTACACCGCGAATGGCGAGTTGCGGACCAAAGTCATCGGCGGCCAGACCACCACTTGCGACTATGACGCGCTCGGCAACTTGCGCAGCGTCGCCCTGCCGGGCAAACGGATCGCGTATCTGATCGATGGCGCAAATCGGCGTGTCGGCAAGCAGGTCAATGGCGTGCTGGCGCAGGGATTCCTGTATCACGGCCAGTTGCAACCGGTCGCTGAACTGGGCAGCGATGGCGTCACCGTGGTCAGCCGCTTTATCTACGGCAACGGCATCAACGTCCCGGATTACATGGTCAAGGAGGGCGCAACCTATCGCCTTGTCACCGACCACCTGGGAAGTCCCCGCCTGGTTGTAAATACCGCCAACGGCACCATCGCCCAAGCCATTGATTATGATGAATACGGCAAGGTACTGAGTGATAGCAACCCGGGTTTCCAACCCTTCGGCTTTGCCGGCGGCCTGTATGACCCTGACACCGGCCTGGTGCGGTTTGGCGCCCGGGATTATGACCCGTCCACCGGCCGGTGGACGGCGAAGGAACCGCTCCTCTTCGACGGCGGCGCAACCAACCTCTACCGCTATGCGGCTAATGACCCGATCAATTTTATCGACCCGGACGGGCGATTCCTCATCAATGCAGTCGGCGCGATCTATGGCGGGGTGATAGATGGGCTTATCGCGGCGTCTCAGGGAAAGAGTGCGGCAGAGATTGCGCAAGCCACCGCCTTTGGAGCGTTCAAGGGTGCCTTTGGGCCGCTGGGTGCAGTCCTTATCGCCGCCGCACAAGGCGTACTCGAAGGATGGGACAAAGCCTTGGCGGATCCTTGCGACATTAGTCTGAGAAGGTTTATCAGTGCAGGGATCGGTGGAGGTCTTAAAGGGGGAACAACCGGAATAGTCAGCGTATTAACAGGTAAAGCGGGGGGAGCACTCGGCGGCGGCTGGCGCACCGTATATCGAGGCCCTCTCGGTGAGATGTACGAACACGTCCCCTCAAAAGGGCTAGAGGCGGTCTCCGGCTCCGTCGGTGAGCAGATCACCGACTGGGGCCTTAGCAGGAAGAGGAATAGGAAGTAGCCCGGTAGGTCGGGCAACGGCCTTATCGTTGCCCGACATCCCACCACCCTCCATCCCCTGAACCTGTCGGGCAACGCTCCGCTTTTGCCCGACCTACCCGGAAACCTACCCGGAAACCGATGCGCTACCGCCGTTCGACTACGCCCGGCGCGACCTATTTCTTCACGGTCGTGACCTATCGGCGACGTGAAATACTTTGTGAACCGGATGCGGTGACTCTATTGCGGGACGCATTCGCGACCGTCAAACAACGGTATCCGTTCCGCATTGATGCCGTGGTGATTCTACCCAATCACTTGCACTGTCTCTGGACCTTGCCACCGGACGACGCGGATTACTCCATCCGCTGGATGCGGATTAAATCCCATTTCACCCGCCATTGCGCGCCCTCGCTCAAAACCGCCCGTTCGCCCGCCCTCCAACGCAAACGCGAACAAACCATCTGGCAACACCGCTATTGGGAACACCAAATTCGCGATGAGCGGGATTTTGAACACCATTGCGACTACATTCATTACAACCCGGTCAAACACGGGTACATCGCCCGTGTGGCGGATTGGCCCCATTCGAGCTTTCATCGCTTCGTGGAAAACGGGGTCTATCCGCCAGATTGGGCGGGCGATCCCGAAACCATTGCAGCAACGGGCTTCGGGGAATAAGGTCGGGCAACGCTCCGCTTTTGCCCGACCTACCCGGAAACTACCCTGAAACGGACCGTTTGGAATTTGGTATGAAAAGAAACCAACTGATCAAACATTTAAGCGCCTATGGAGCGTTTTTGCTTCGTGAAGGCAGTGGGCATAGTATTTATCAGTTAGGGCACAACAAAACCCAAGTACCCCGCCACACTGAAATCGTTGATGAGTTGGCTCGGAAAATTTGCAAAGATTTAGGAATTCCTTTTGTGAGGTGATCAATGCAATTTAGAGCGGTAATTAAGCAGACAGAAGGCTGGTGGATTGGCTGGCTAATCGACTTGCCTGGCGTCAATGCCCAGGAAAAAACCCGGGAAGCGTTGATTGCGTCACTGAAAACTGGGGCTAAGGAAATGCTGGAAACCGATATTCCTTTCGAGCCTGGTTTTTCAATGGAAAAGCTGGAGATTCCTGAACCGGATTGGGCCAGCGCATAGCGCGTAGCGGGGGTTAGCGTAGCGTAACCCGCCGGTTCGTTGATCTCCCCCAAGGCGGGTTACGGGCTGACGCCCTAACCCGCCCTACTCGAAACTAAAGGACAATGATCATGCTTTGTAATTACACGGCCAAATACACGCCACTTGCGAATGGCTATATGGGCCAACTGGTCGAGTGGCCAGAAGTCATCACCGAAGGCGCCGATCTTGATGAATGCCGAACCCTGCTCCGTGATGCACTGCACGAAATGATTTTGGCCTACCGCGAACTGAGTCGCGAGATTCCTTGCAGTCATGCTTTGATTGAACTTATTCCCATGGAGATTGACCTTGTCAGTGAATCGGCGTGACTTGGTGCATTATCTGCAAACACATGGATTTCACCTGCTCCGCGAAGGCGCTAACCATTCCATTTACACCAATGAACAAACGACGATTCCCATCAAGCGCCATCGATCCCTTGACCGGATCACGGCTAATGAACTGTGTAAACAGGCGGGCCTACCCCCGAAATACTGATCACCCCGGTACGGCGGGTTAGCCCGGTAGGTCGGGCAACGGCCTTATCGTTGCCCGACATCCCACCCTCCATCCCCTGAACCTGTCGGGCAACGCTTCGCTTTTGCCCGACCTACCCGGCTATCCTCGTTGACCGTGGTCAGCAACGCTAACCGGTTGCGCGGATTTCAACCGCCCGCCGCCCCCATTGTCCACTCGCCCGCCAGTCAAACCCACGGGAGAAACCTGGCATGATCACCGCTCTCATTAACTTCACCGGA
>CAIRMO010000070.1 GCA_903879705.1 uncultured Candidatus Competibacteraceae bacterium
AGTTGGTGGCCGGCGTTGGGGTTGGGCGCGAAACGACTGGCCGGGTATGGGGCGATTCAGATAGAGAGTGTTGAATTGCGAACTATCGGCTGGTCAGGCGTTGCCGCTAAAGGTGAAAACAGTTGGATCAAACTGGCCCGCTGGATTGCCGGAGAAAAACCATGAGTGAAGGACAGATGGACACCCGCCACCGCGACTTGATTCTGGCGGCGGAAATTAGTGGGCTGATTCACGATTTAGGGAAGCTGCACCCGGAATTTGCCTTGGAGAAAATGAGTAGCAGTTTAGGGTCTAACCAGAGAAAAAAACGATTTGATGAGCCGACTAAAAAATGCCGTCAAAAAGAAGCCCACGGCGCAATTCTGGAAGAAGGCCGTGCTTTTCCTAAAGCTGGCGAAGAGGAGTGGCTGCAAAAGATCAAACAGCATGAAGGCTGGGCGCAGGTTTTACGGCTGTCGGAAGATTGGGTTAAACCCGGGACTATTCAAGCGCATGGTTTAGGTGATCCATTACGCCAGCATCATGCCGGTGATGGCTTTCCAGATAAAGAATTAAGTTTGCTAGGCGATATTTATACCTTTGGTGCTGATACCCGTGATTCCGCACTGGATAAGGGTTCAGGCGGAACCGACTCAGGCAAACAACATTTGGAGCATGGCTTTATTGCTGACAGCTTCGGCAATGAACGTCAGCAGTACGGCCAAGAGTCATTAAATAATCTGTGGCCGGAAGTCCGGCAGGCTATCGAAAAAACGCTTTTTATGGCTGATACCTGGCAGAATTTGCCCAAAGCTCGCAGGCAGCTATTTGCAGAGATTGAACCGATATTCCGTAAAGCCTTGGGTGAAACCCGCCGTCCTACTAATGACGTAACTCTTTGGCATCACAGCTATTCATCAGCCAGCCTGTTCAAAGCAGCGGTGGCCGAATGCGTACTACGTCATGGTTTCCATCACTGGCAAGATGACGATGGTCTATTCAGCCTTTCCCGCATGGGTCAAGTTCGCTTCCGGCTCTTGGGTGTCCGCTGGGATTGGGCGGCATTGGCCGGTCGCGCATTGCAACCGGTCGCTCTCACTGCACTGGCTGAGAACCGGCGCAAGGCTATTGCCGCTTTGCGCCAACGTCTGGAAGTTGATAATCCGATCGGTAATTTGATTTACGAAGACGACAACGGCGCGGTATTTGTGGTCGGTGGTTTTTATCAGGGATCGGAAGACGCCAATGGACAAAACTCCGAAAAGTTATTTAAGCAGCATATTCTGGAACCACTGCAAATCGGAATTCTGCAAGACCTCACGCCACTCGGCGCTGGCGCGGCGGTGCGACTGGCGTGGACGCAACCTCGCCTGTATCTGACCGACTACCCGGAAGTGATGGCGGTCGAGTGGAACAAAACCAGTGGTGATCGCCAAATTCTATTGCAAGTCGGTGAGGATGAATTGCGGAAGTGCTGGGCCAAACAAAGCGGCAACGGCCAACAGGTGCAAATCTGCCCGCAATGTGGTTTGCGGCCCGGCCCGACGCGAGAACTCACCCTGAATGAAAGCGGACTGGGTACGGATGAAACTGGAACGCCATTTGGTTTATGCAATGACTGCCAAAAGTTGGTAGACCATAACGCCCATACGCAACGCCGCCGTGCCGCTAAAGAACTATTTGGTTTTGAACCCGGAACTTTCAATCTTCAAACTATCCGCAGTGAACGTAATCCACCCGGTAATTCTCGTTTGGTATTGCTATCGGTGCGAGTTAATCCTGAAATCATTGCCACTGGCGCAGCATTGCTGACGCAATTTGCGCGGCCAATAGATGATTTAAAGGAAATGAAGGTTATCCGTGCATCTTCGGCGGAAAATGCAAGCGATGACCTGAAAAGTAAAGTTCTGGATCGCTTGTTTGAAGGTGGTGATGAACAAACGCTTTGCAATTTGATTTCTCCTGAATTAGCCAATGACGCCCGTCTTCTGGTAGGTGATGATTATTGGCTGGATTTCCAGAAAGAAAAACGCAAGGTCAAGGGGGACGACGGGCGAGTCGTTGGCGCACCAGCAGAGAAGTCGTTAGGTCTCCTCGACGAATTCTTTCTGCGTGAATCCATACCTCCCGACGCCGGTCTTTACCGCCACAACGGTGACCAGTTATTGCTGTTCGGAATGCGGAAACACGCCTCGCCGGGTCGGCTGGCTCGCACTTGGGATGACTTGCGGGCACTGTGGCAACAAATCCTCTGGGACATCGCCGGCGACACCCAACAATGGCTGATGCCGCTCTCGCTCGATGCCGGCGGGTTCCGGATCATCGTTGCTGCTAACGACGCCCGTAAAGCACTGGGTCGTATCCAGCAGCGAGTCAATGAAACCCTCGGCAAAGTCCGGGCCGGACTGGATGTCCACGTCTCGGCGCTGGCCTTCCGGGAGAAATTCCCGCTGTACATCGCTTTGGACGCTTTGCGCCGGATGGAACGGCGCATCGCCAAGACTCCGCCGCAGACGTGGACTCTGCGCTCGGCGTTGAATCGTGACGGGACGCTGCTGCTCAACTGGGAGACCCCGCAAGGCCCAGCGTCATGGACGGTCAATCTCCACACTGGCGATCCCGATCAGTCCGACCTCTGGTACCCCCACGCCATCTGCGTATCCCGCGATCCAGGGCCGGGGCGACTGGTGCGGCTGGATCAACTCGAACCGGGCGAAATCATCCGCCTGCGTCCGTCCACGTTCGACTTCATGGCGCTGGACGGCACGGCCCGCCGCTACGATCTGCGCTATGACGCCGAGGGCCGCCGTCCGCATTTCATCCTCGGCGAGCCGGGCCGGCGGCCCTACCTGCTGGAACAGTTGGACGAGGTACTCAACCTGTCGCGCCAGACCGGCTGGAATGTCAGCCAGACCAAGGGCTTGATCGGCCAGATCATCGAATGCTACGAGAAATGGGTGCGCGACGTTCCCGCCGAGTTGCGCCCCCAGGGCCGGGACGCCTGGCGTAGCCACTGTGCCGCCCTGTTCCGCCGCTATCTCAAAGACCAACCCACGATCCGCGACCGGCTGATTGCCCTGTTCCAGGATGAAGAACACGCCTGCCTGCTGTTCGATGCGTTCGAGTGGAGCGGATTTATTGAAAAAGACGCCCATTCCCACGTTGAAGAATCAGAAGCCGCCTAACCGTTGAGAACGCTCATGAAAAATCATCCGCTGTACCTGTTTGCCCTGGATCCCACCCACATCGGCGCGGGCGGCTACCGGCTGGGCCGGGTGGACAACACCATCCTGCGTGATGCCGCCACCGGCCTGCCCAAGATTCCCGGCAGCTCGATCAACGGCGCGGCCCGATCTGCCGCGATCTATTCCCTGCCCGACAGCGAACGGGAACCGGCCATGCAGTACGCCAATCACACCTTGCGAAAAAAAGGCTACGAACAACGTCCCCACGCCGGGGCTGATGATGCCGTGGCGCGGGTATTCGGCTATGCCGAAGGGGACGAAGAAGGCCAATCCCGAATCGGGCTGGTGTCGTTCCGCGATGCCGAAATTCTCGCCTTCCCGGTGCCAACGATGGCCGGGCCGCGCTGGATCACCACGCCGGCCCTGCTGGACGCCGCTGGCTGCGCCAAGATCCCGACTCTCAACGATCCCACCAAAATCGTGATCCAGAGCGTGGGAACGCCGCCGCCCCGGCTCAATCTCGGCTGGATTCTGCTCGACGCCACTCCCAATACAATTCCATTCCCGGCCTTCCTCAACGATCAGCCCGGCATGGCCCACATCCGTGCCAATCTGGCGCTGGTGCATGACAGCCTGTTTCCCAGTCTGGTCAACGCCAATCTGGAAACCCGCACTTCGGTCTCCATCGACTTCGAGACCGGGGCCGGCGCTGACGGGCTGTTGTTCACCTATGAAGCCGCTCCGCGCGGTACGCTCTATCGGGGCCAGGTCGATTTCGACGATCAGCGTTTCGCCCCGCTTTACGCCGGGTCGCTGGCGCTAGTGCAAAAGGGTTTGGCGCTGGCCTGTCAACTGGGACTGGGCGCGATGACCACGCGCGGGTTTGGCCGGATGCAGCCGATGCTGGCGGGGGCGTGACATGATCAATCTGGAACCGCTGGCCGCCCAAGCCGCGCAAAACATGGTCATGCCCAACCAGGCCAAGGACTCGTTCAACCTGATCAACAAGGCATTGATGGTGCTGGCCGAACAGGGGCTGTTCGCCTTTGGCCTGTTCCTCAATAGCCGCAAAAATGACGAAGAACGGCTGGCCGTGCAGATTCACAGCGCAACCAAGGGTTTGCTGGTCTCTGCCGATCTTGCGCCCGGATCCGAAGCCGGCCAGCAAATTGCCGATTACTACAAGGCGCTAACTGAAACCCGCGCCACCGAGCAGCCCGTGCAAGCCCTGCAACGGCTGATTCTCACCAAGCAGGTGGTCGAAACCGCCCTGACCTATGGCCGCTATCAGGCCAAGTCGTTGAACTGAGGATCACCCGCCATGCGGTTCACCGGCTTCACTCTGGAACTGGAAACGGCGCTGCACATCGGCGCTGGGCGCGGCGGGATGCTGTTGCGTAGCCACGGCTTCGTGCCGGGTCATCTGATCAGTTACGCCCTCGCGGCGGCTATCGGCAAAGCCAGTGGCGGTCGCTCAGCGGACTTCACCCGCGCGCTGGAAACGGTGTTCCGCGATACCCGCTGCGGTCCGCTGTTCATTCTCGATACTGGGGACCAGCAGGCACTGGCCCCCCGGCGGGATCGGGAACGGATCGAAACCCGCTATCTGACCGCCAGCAACCACGTCACCCTTGATCCACAGACGTGCAGCGCAGTCGAAACCGCCTTGTTCGAGGTGGAAAGCATCGCCGCTCGGACTTTGCACGGTCCCCAATGTGGTCAGCCGGTGCAACTGGCGGGCGGGACCTGGCACACCACGCCACAACTGGCCGGGAAGTCGCTCCAAGACTGGTTCCGCGCCGGTTTGTTGCTTGGCGGCGAACTGAAGGTCGGCTTGGGGCGGGTCAAGCTGGCGAAACAGGGCTGGATGCCCAATGCCCCGCATTACGCCCAGCAGGCGGGTTGGCTGGTCAACGAACACGGGTTGCGACGGATGGCAGGCGAGTTGCTACCCGGCCCCAGTCTCGACGGCGGCACTGATGCGCCGCTGCAACCTTGGCTGGGTCGGTTGTACGACGAGAAACTAGGCTTCGGGCGGAGGTTCCCTGGTGCAGCGCTGATCCGGCTGGACGCCCGGTGCTGTATTCCCGGCACCTATCTCCCCGCGGTCGGTGAAGTCGGCCTGGGCTGCTGGACGTGTGTTGATGCCCCGGCTGACTGAGTTTCACGGTCTGCGCTTTTACGGTCTCGATTGCACCCTGCACTGCCTGCAACCGTTGATGGTGCGCGGTTACTACGGCGGCGTATTGCGCGGCATCCTCGGCCATGCCCTGCTTCGCGGCAACTGCGTTTACCCGGAACCCGGCTGCGCGACGTGCGCCCTCAGCAGCGGTTGCCCGTATCCCCAGGTGTTCAAGCCGTACCTGTTACCCGATCAGACCGACCGGCTACCGCCCTGGTTGTTGCATCAGTGGCAACCGCTGCCGACGGGGCTGCGCTTCAGTTTGCTCCTGCTGAATCCGGCGCTGGCCTATGCCGAAAACTGGTTGCGGCAACTGTATCGGTTCCTGCCGGAACTCGACCTCGGTGGTCAACACGGCGCTCGCCTGGACGAGGTTCACGATCTCGCCAGTGGTCAACTGCTGTTCCACGCTGACCGCTTCGTCCCCGGCGGCCAGATCAATCCCCTGCAACCAACGCTGCCCACGGGCGAGTCGCTCATCGTCCACTTGCTGACGCCGCTGGTCAGCAAGCACCAGCACGCCGATCCGCTGTGGGGGGCATTGCGTACCCGGCTGCAACGGCTGGTCAATGCTTATGGCGACGGTCAACCGGTGGCTCCGCTTGACGCCGCGCCTTGGCACATAACCGCCGCCCGCCTGCATTTACAGGATACCGTGCAGGGTCTTGATTCGTGCCGGCGCGTTCACGGTCTGCGCGGTGAACTGGAACTGGCCGAGCTGACCCCGCTGGGGGCCAACCTGCTGGCCGCTGGCAGCTACCTCCACGCGGGTGGTGAAGCGACCTTGGGCTTTGGCCGGTATCGGTGGCAAGCACCCGCAGGGCTTTCACCTCATCGCTAAACTCTCGCTGATCCCGGCTTGACCACTCTTGAAGATTTTGAAACCAACGCACTGACCCGGAACGAATGCCATGCCACTTGCTGACCTGCTCGACCGGTTGTCCTCGCCGATAGTCATTCCGCTGCACAGTTATTTGGAACAAACCGACCCGCATTTGAAACTGTGGGCAATGTGCGACACGGTGGAATTGTTGTTGCGGCGCATGGGCAGTTCGATGGAAGCCGGACGCCGTACCGTCGCCACGCTGCTGGGTGAAGAGCCGGACGCGCCAGATGATGAAGACGAGGATGACGCCGAAGAAGCGTCGGTGCAAGTGGGGCGTCCGCCCCAAGCACGATGAACCGGCATCTGGGGCGGTTAGCGGTGATGGCTCAGGATGACCCTGACGTTCAGGCGTTTAGGGAGGCGTTGGGTAGCCACTAATGTACGAATGCAGTGCCCCCGCCGCCAGTAGGATTGACATACGTTTTATGATCGGGTGTTACGATCCAAGTTGGGCTGTTGTTCTGTGGCGGTGAGGGGCTTGGCGCATCGTGGCGAACGCTAGGCCGGGGTGGTGGCTCTGCGGCGATAGGAGCGGTCATCCCAGCATTGCCATATGAGCTACTATGCCCAATTTCGTTACCATTAGCGTCTATGATCCCCCGGCTACCGTTGTCGATGGCACCGCAAGTATCAAAGTAGCGATCACTACAGCTTTCATGGTGCATCTCCTTGAGTTTTTTGCATCTTGCCATAGCCCCTTATCAAGTAATACTCATCTGGTGAAATGGAAAATCTGCGCGGCGGTATTAAACGGGATGAGTATGAAGGAATGGCTGTCGCGGGGGGGTCGCTGTAAGCACGGGCAGGATGCCCGTACCACGGCGGCACGTTTGACGAACTGTGCTGTTTTGACCTGAACTTTCAACAGTCCCCGGCCACTTCCACCCGGTTGCGGCCATTAGCCTTAGCCCGGTACAGCGCGGCGTCGGCAGCCTTGAACAGTGCATCCGGTGTTTCACCGCGGTCGGGACTAATCGCAATCCCAATCGACACGGTCAGTGGCGGGATACCGTTATCACCGCCCTGGGCGCTGGACATCGCAATGGCGGCTCGCAACCTCTCCCCCCGCTCCAAAGCCGTCGCTAGCGGCGCATCAGGGAACAGCAGGATAAATTCTTCCCCGCCATATCGGCACACCACGTCACTTTCCCGCACGAACGCCCGGAATTGTCGGGCCAGCCAGCACAGGGCCTGATCGCCGATCTGATGACCATACTGATCGTTGATGCGCTTGAAGTGATCAATATCGACGATCAGCAGCGCCAGCGAATGGCCGCTGCGCCGGGCGACCCGCCGCAGTTGCAACCGCAGTGATTCTTCCATGAAACGTCGATTATACAGACCGGTCAACGGGTCGTGCAGCGAAAAGTAACGTAATTCCCGCCGCAACCGCAGGTTGGCCAGCCCCAAGGTCAGGCAGTGCAACAATCGCCAAGCCAGATTTTCCTGAGCCGCCTGTTGTTCCGGGGCCGCATCCATCGCCAGGGGGATTCGCAACACGCCGAAGGCACGTTCCGCACTCAACAAGGGCAGACACAGGCACGGCGTCAAACAATGAATCCCGCATTCCTGCCGCCTGTTAGTCAAAGCGCGACAGGGTTCATCATGGCACAACGCCCAGCACTGGCGGCGTTGAAACTGCGCCACAAAGCTGTCTTCAGCCACGCCCCACTGTGCTGCACAGTACAGCGCATCACCGGACGCATCGGCCAGAAACAGTTGCCCGGATCCGTGTGGAAACAGAATTGCTCCCCGTTGGGCGATGATCGGATTAGCCATCGCCTCATCGTCACAGTTTTGCAAAAAATCGCTTAACTCCGCCAGCGTCGAGATTTCCCGGTTGAACCGCTGCAAGTATTCGGTCTGCTCTTGCAAGCGCTGGTTTGCCGCACGCAGTTCGGCAGTGCGCTCGGTGACCTTGCGCTCGAGTTCCTGGGTCAACTGCAATAACGCCCATTCGGCCTGCTGACGCCGGGCTTCACGCTCCAGATTCAGCAAGCCAAAAGCAATATCCTGACACATTTCGCAGATGACCTTTTCCAGCGCTGGCTCGAAAAAGTCGGTTTCATCGGCGTACAGCGCCAGTACGCCGACCGTGTTTTTGTCCAGGGCGACGGGAAAAGAAGCCAGTGCCTTGACGTTGTGCAAATCAGCCAGCTTTCGCCACGGCACCGTACAGGGATCATTCTGAAAATCATTGCACAGGTAAGGCCGCCGCTCGCGCCAGGCGATGGCGGAAGGGGCCTGCCCCTGGGGATGGGCCGGGTCCAGACGGATCCGCAGTTGCCGCAAATAGGACTCACCAATAACGCGACCACTGTGCGCCAGCGGTTCCATAAACCCACTGACATGGTTGGGATAACCGATCCAGGTGAGCAACATGCCGCCCCGTTCGACACAGACCCGGCAAATTTCCTGAAACAGGGTAGCGCGGTCGGGGTTACGGGTAATCAGGGAGTTGGTGGCGCCCAGCATCGCCAAAGCGCGATTCATTCGCGCCAGTTGTTGCTGGTGGGTGGTCTTAAAAAAAATAGGGTCAATCATTAGATGGAGAATCGGAACGCAGGATTACCGCAGTGCAAGTGGTTTGGAGGTTTGAGTATAGAAGGTCTCAGGGTAATGCGCGGACTTGCATCAATTAGCCCATGAAGGGAATCGCACGGTTTGCTGTTGCTCTGCCGCACAATGCGCTTCTCACCTCTCGAACCATTAACATTGCCTGAGCGAATCCACTGATGAAAACAGTTCTGGCCCTTCGTCATGTCGTTTTTGAAGACCTTGACAGCTTCGCACCGCTGCTGACCGGGCGTGGCTACGCCATTCGTTATGTTGAGGCGGGTTACGACGATTTGGTCGCGCTGGACCCACTGACCGATGACCTGTGGGTGGTGTTGGGCGGGCCGGTTGGCGTTTTTGAACAGGACGCCTATCCGTTTCTCCGTGATGAATTGCGGCTGCTGTTGGCGCGGCTGGATGCGGGCCGACCCACACTGGGCATTTGCCTCGGTTGCCAGTTAATCGCCCAGGCGCTGGGCGGGCGGGTTTATCCGGGCCACGGCAAGGAGATCGGCTGGAAACCACTGACGCTCACGGAAACCGGCCGGCATAGTCCGCTGGCGATTTTCGCCGATGGAACCCCGGTCTTGCACTGGCACGGCGACACTTTTGATTTGCCCGACGGTGCGGTGCTGCTGGCCTCCACCGATCAGTATCGACACCAGGCGTTTTCGTGGGGAAGCCACGCGCTGGCTCTACAATTCCATATTGAGACCACCGGGCACGGGCTGGAACGCTGGTTGATCGGCCATGCCGGCGAGATTGCCGGAACGCCCGGCTTGAGCGTAGCGACGCTGCGGGCTGAAACCGCACGTCATGCCGTGAACGCCGCGCAACGGGGTCAGCAGAGTTTGACCGCTTGGCTGGATCAGGTCGGGTTATGAGTTTCCACGCCTTGCAGTGCTTGTCTCTGGTGGAAAAGTGAGCCTGCCGCTGGTCAGCGTGGCGGTGCCTGCTTATAACCACGCCCCTTTTCTGACCGCCTGTCTGGAATCGGTGCGAGTCCAGACTTATCCGCACCTGGAACTGGTCGTGGTAGACGATGGCTCCACTGACGACACCCTGGCGGTCGCCAATCGGTTTGCGGCAACCCATGCTGATCGCTTTGAACGCCTGATAGTGATTCATCAGGCCAACCGGGGGGTGAGCGCCGCGTCCAATTGCGCCATCGCCGCTTGCCAAGGCGAATGGGTGCATCTGCTCGGTTCTGACGATCAGCTCTATCCCGACAAGATTTTGCGCCAGCAACAGGCGATCGAAACCTGGCGCGATCCTGCGTTAGCCCTGGTCTATGCGGATGTGGACTTTATCGACGCGACCGGCCAGTTATTGTCTTCCGCCATCCGCAACCGTCCCCCGCCCGGCCCCGACCATCAAGCCTGTTTATGGCTGATCCGCTACAACCCTATTCCTAACCCCACCGTAGCGCTGCGGCGCGAGGCGTTTCTGGCGATAGGCGGCTTTGATGAACAGTTGCGGCTGGAGGACTTGGACGGCTGGCTGCGCCTGTCGGTGAATCACGCCGTCGCACGGATGCCTGGGGTTCTGGCCGGCTATCGGCGGCATGGCAACAACGCCAGCCAGCGCCAGCTCATGATGTTCGAGGCGAACTGGGACACCTTGGGCAAATTCGCCGAACAGCATGGCGAATTGATTCCAGCAGCGTTGTGGCGGGGTTGCCTGCGGCGGCGATTACACCGCTTTTTACGCTGGGCGCGGAAGAACGCCCCAAAGTTGATACCGATGATTCTCGGCGATACATTGCTGAGTCTGGTTCGTACCCCGGAACCCGCGGTCTGGCGTCGCTACGCCGCTTGTTGCCGGACGCTTCGATAGGGAGAGCAACTTCTGATCGGCAATGGGCATAATTACAGGTAAAAACACAGTGGCAGGTTAATCCTTGAATAACAGGGTCAACAGGTTCGCCCTGGACAAGCCAACCGTCTGTTTCTGGCAATTAATGTTCCACTCTTTCAATCCCCGGCTATCGTCGAACACCTTGTGGCCAACAAAGCTCAGTACGGCGAACTGGCTGTCGGCGAATTCATGCAAGCTGTGCGGACCGGTGACTTTGAGCGCAACCTTGACTTGAGCCACGGCCAGATCGACATAAGATCTCAGGCTATCCATTTGAAGTGCAACCCACTTTTCCGCCTGCCCGGCGGCAACCTGATGGGCGCGAGTCATTGAGGCCAGCACTGGCTGGATCGGTTTGGCAAATGCAGCAGATTTCTCGTTCATAACTATTCTCCCGATAAGGATATTGCGGACAAACGACATCATAGCAAAGCGGGCGTCAGGCGTAATCATCGACGGTTCCTGGCAACCTCCGGGCGCGTGGACGCGGTGCAGTCTCGGTTGCAACGGGTTCCCGAATCGGAGGATGGGCAGGCGGCCGGTCATCGCGTTGACCGAATGAAGGCTGCCCGCCACCACCGCCTGCTTGTTGACGGGCCAGCGATTGATCGGAGACTTGAGCTTGATTCAGGGAGATGCCTTGGCTGTCCAGCATTTCCCGCAACCGGGGCAAGGCGTTCTCCAACGCTTCCCGCACCGCCGATTCATGACAGAAGAATGTCACGCTGGTCTGGTTATTTTGTAGCGATACCCGCAGCTCAATGGGTCCCAGATCGGGCGGATTAACCCGAATTTCTGCTTGCTGCAACTGATTATTGACCATCCAGTTAAGTTGATGGCCGAGCGTTCGTCCCCAGTTTTTCTGGTTCAAATCGACGGTGTCAGGGGTCGTTGGCAGTGCAGTGGACGGGGTTGCTGCGTCAGGACGGGCCGGCGCAACGGCTGAAGAAAGTCCGGCTTGGGGTGGTGATCCGGCAGGCGGCACAGTCGCAGGTTCGACCGTGAGCGGCGTTGTCGTCGCGTCCAGGATCGCGGGTTCGTGATGCGAGGTCATTGGGGTAACGGCTAACTCCGCCGGGGAACGGTGGGCTTGCCCGATATCCGGGAGTGAGGCTGAAACCGGGGTGAACAGAGTGGCGGGGCGTTCCGGCTTCACGGCATTTGGCGGCGGCGCATCATCCAGCCATGCCGCTGGTTCAGCAGGCCCTGCCCGATCCTCTGCCAGAGGTTCGGACTCGGCGGTGTAGCGGGTGAAGGGCGCTGCAATGTGCATCTGCGGTCGGAGTAACGGTGCCAGCGCGGATTGCAGTCCTGGCAAACTCGCGGCAACCCGATCCCGAACGGCTGCGGCGTTTTCATTGCGGGTGATGGCGTTGTTCTCAATTGTTTGATCGGTATGCCTAACGACCGGCGTGGTTTTCACATTAGCTGCTGTCAGTGGGCTGGTTTTGTCCGTACCCGTCAATGGCGCGACCGGGTTAAGCGGTCCCGGTTCGATCCGATCGGGTTTAGCCAAAGTCGCCAGTGGCGCGACCGGGTTGCGGAGATTGAGCGCAGCCAGAGCCGTGGGTTCAGGCGGCGGGGTGGGCGCGGTTTGCTCAGTGCGACCGGTGATCAATGGCGTGACCGGGTTGCGGAGATTGAGCGCAGCCGGAGTCGTGGGTTCAGGCGGCGGGGTGGGTGCGGTAGGCGCGGTTTGCTCAGTGCGACCGGTGATCAATGGCGCGACCGGGTTACGGAGATTGAGCGCAGCCGGAGCCGTGGGTTCAGGCGGCGGGGTGGGTGCGATGGGTGCGATTTGCTCAGTGCGACCGGTGATCAATGGCGCGACCGGGTTGCGGAGATTGAGCGCAGCCAGAGCCGTGGGTTCAAGCGGCGGAGTGGGTGCGGTGGGCGCGGTTTGTTCAGTGCGACCGGTGATCAATGGCGCGACCGGGTTGCGGAGATTGAGCGCAGCCAGAGCCGTGGGTTCAGGCGGCGGGGTGGGCGCGATGGGTGCGGTTTGTTCAGTGCGACCGGTGGTTAGCGGCGCGACCGGGTTGCGGAGATTGAGCGCAGCCAGAGCCGTGGGTTCAGGCGGCGGGGTGGGCGCGATGGGTGCGGTTTG
>CAIRMO010000071.1 GCA_903879705.1 uncultured Candidatus Competibacteraceae bacterium
ACTCCTGATGTTTGTGCTGCTGATCGGCAAGCCTTCGGAGAACGTCAGTCTGATCGCGATCGGCGCTTTTGCGGCGCTGCTGGTCGCCTTCCAGAGTTTCGCCGCCAGCCTGGCGATGATGATCATGGTCGGTACGGGACTGATTGCGATTCAGCCGCAGGTGGAGCGCGCCCGGCCGTTGCTGGATGCGGCACCGGAGATCGGCGAAGAGAAGGCCGATCCGGGGATCTTGTCCGGGGCCATTGAAGTCTCGCACCTGAGTTTCCGCTACGTGCCGAACGATTTTTTGATCCTGGATGATGTGTCACTGGACGTCGCGCCGGGAGCGTTCATCGCCCTGGTCGGAGCTTCCGGATCAGGCAAATCGACCCTGCTGCGCCTGCTGCTGGGCTTTGAGCAACCGGAAGCGGGCGGCATTCTCTTTGACGGCCAGGATCTGGCCAGCATCGACGCCACTGCGGTGCGCCGTCAGATGGGAGTGGTGATGCAGAACGCCCAACTGATGCCGCGATCCCTGTACGACAACATTGTTGGCACCGCCAGCGGGACCCCGGACGATGCCTGGGAGGCAGCGACCCAAGTGGGGCTGGCCGACGACATCCGCCAGATGCCAATGGGAATGCAGACCGTGGTTCTGGAAGGCGGCGGTGCGTTGTCAGGCGGTCAGATGCAGCGGCTGATGATCGCCCGCGCCATTGTCGGTAAGCCCAAAATCCTGCTGCTCGACGAAGCGACCAGCGCCCTGGACAATCGCACCCAGGCGGTAGTGACCGAGAGTCTGGATCGGCTGCGGGTAACACGGGTCGTCGTGGCTCACCGCCTCAGCACCGTAGTCAACGCCGATCGAATCTATGTCTTCGAGGCCGGGCGCATCATCGAGGTGGGCAGTTACGCCGAGTTGATGCTGGCCAATGGTGCCTTTGCCCGGTTGGCCGAGCGGCAAACGCTCTAAAGCCCCTTTCAGGCCGATTCCAGCATCGGAATCACCCGCGCCAGCAGCATCTTGAGCCGTTCCATACCCCCAGCCAGATTCCGCTCAATGTCGGCCATCGTGATTTCGCCGGCGGCTTTACCTGCTGCCCAGTTGGCGACGACCGCGCACGCGGCGTAGCGCAAGCCCAGTTCCCTCGCCAGCGCCGCTTCCGGCATCCCGGTCATGCCAACGATGTCGCAACCGTCCCGCTCCAGCTTGTGAATCTCCGCTGCGGTCTCCAGTCGCGGCCCCTGCGTCGCCGCATAAGTACACGATTCACGGGCATTCAGCTTCAGGGCGCGGGCGGCTTCAATCAACGATTCCCGCAATGTCGGGGAATAGGGTTCGGTGAAATCAATATGGGTGACCTGGCTGAGATTGTCCTCGAAAAAGGTGCAAGGCCGGCCCCAGGTGTAATCCACAATCTGATCGGGAAAGGCCAGCGCTCCTGGCTCCATGTCCGCGCGAATTCCCCCCACCGCCGCCGCCGCAATGATCTGTTTCACCCCGATCCGGTGCAGCGCCCAGAGATTGGCCCGGTAATTAATCCGATGAGGCGGCAGGGTATGCTGAAGGCCATGCCGGGCCAGAAACACCACGACGCGCTCGCCCAACTGGCCGTAAAGCAGCGGGCTGGAGGGTTCGCCATAGGGCGTAGAGAGGGTTTCCTGGCGGGTGAGGTTCAGGGTGTCCAGCGAGGCCAGGCTGGTGCCGCCGATAATGGCGAGAGTGGGAGTCATGGTCGATCCTGAATGCGGATAGTCGGAATACCTAAACCACAATACAATATCAAGCTTGGCGGCTTGCCCAAAGCCCATTGAATTCCACCACTGAATCCTACCGAACTGAACCGTCAACGGAGCCGTGCCGCTGTGAAACTCCGAATGCTGCTGAGTGTTGTTCTGCTGGCGGGCGTGGTCTGCGCCAGCCCGATAGCGAGCCTGAGCGCGCCCACCGCCCCAGAAGCTACCCCGGCTGCGACGCCGCCGCCCAAGCGGTTCAATTTCGCCGATGTGCGCCGCCGCGCCGAAATGCTGGCGAACCAACCGTTCCAGACCCCCAGCGATACCCTGCCGGATTTCCTGAAGAATCTTGACTACGACCAGTATCGCTATATCCGCTTCCGGGCTGAAAAAAGCCTGTGGCGGGATGCCGGATTGCCGTTTGAAATCCAGTTTGCCCCGCTGGGATTTCTGTTCAACCGGAAAGTCGCCATTAGCATCGTCGACGAGGGCGAAGTGAGTCCGGTTGAATACTCCAGCGACCTGTTCGACTACGACCACAGCAAGAACAAAATCCCCGACGACCTGCCCCAAGATCTGGGTTTTGCCGGATTCAAGGTGCTGTATCCGTTGCACACCGACAGCAAATATGACGAAGTAGCGGTCTTCCTGGGCGCCAGCTACTTCCGCGCCATTGGCCAGAACCAGAGCTATGGTCTGTCAGCGCGGGGACTGGCGATCGACACTGGACTGCCCAAACCGGAGGAATTTCCCTGGTTCCGCGAATTCTGGCTGGAAAAGCCGGCCAAGGACGCGACCGAACTGACGGTGTACGCGCTGTTGGACAGTCAGAGCCTGGCCGGCGCTTACCGCTTCGTGATCAAGCCTGGCGTTGCGACCCAGATGGAGGTCAAGGCCAGCCTGTTCTTTCGCGACAAGGTGCAGAAAATCGGGTTGGCGCCGCTGACCAGCATGTTCTATCACGGCGCATTGAATGAACGGTTCTTCGATGATTTCCGCCCACAGGTGCATGATTCCGATGGCCTGTTGATGGCAACCGGCAACGGCGAATGGATCTGGCGGCCATTGAATAATCCGACCCGGCTGCGCATCAGCGCCTTCCAGGACAATAACCCGCGGGGCTTCGGGCTGTTGCAGCGCGACCGCGCCTTTGACAACTACCAGGATCTGGAAGCGCATTACCACCGCCGGCCAGGGGTTTGGATCGAGCCGCAGGGTGACTGGGGCAAGGGATCGGTACAACTCATTGAGATTCCAAGCGATGCTGAACGCTACGACAACATCGCTGCGTTCTGGACCCCGGAAAAGCCGGTCGAATCCGGCCAACCCCTGGAGTACAGCTACCGATTGTCCTTCTTGCTTGACCTGCCCAGCCTGTCGCCGGGCGGGCGAACCTTGGCCAGCCGGGTCGGGGCGGGCGGCGTCGACGAGCTGAATCCCGAACGGCGGCGGTTCGTGATCGATTTCGGCGGTGAAATCCTGGCCAAACTGGCGGAGGACGCTCCGGCGCGGGCGGTGGTCAGCACCTCCAGCGGGCAGGTAGAAAACGTCGTGGCGCACCGGAATCCCTACACCAACGGCTGGCGGGTCTCGTTCGAGCTGTTGCCGCAAGGCGACAATCCAGTCGATCTGCGCTGCTTTCTTAAACTCGGCGATCATGTCCTGACCGAAACCTGGAGCTATCAGTGGACCGCAGCAAAGTAAGCGCGGCGCTGCCATACCTGCCCCACTCGACGGCCGCGCCATCGCTCGCTCAATTGCACGGTCGGCTCCAGGCTTACTGGCAGGCGCTGGGTGTCAGCGACCCGGATCAGGCGGAGGCGCTCAGTGAACAGGCCTTGCGGCGGGCGGTTGAATTGCCGGAGATGCCAGGATGGGATCCCTTGGCGCGAGCCATTACTGCGGCGGGTGAATTGCTGGACGACTGGCTGGCGCGGGCGCTGGAACTACCCCGATCAGCACCGGAACTGGCGGCGGCGCGAGCGGCGCTTTTGAGTGGCGTGGCCCCGGACTGGCCAGCGGCGCTGTTTGCGCCCCCCGGCGTAGCGGAAACCGCGCTGGAAACCCTGCGTTCCGCGATTGCCGAACCGGCCCCAGCGCCGTGTCCCGGCGTCATGCCGGCGCAACGCATTGAACTCTTTTCGCTGCTTGGCCGGTTACGGCGGTAATATTAGGAATCCGATATGAATTGTGGAATCGTGGCTTCGAACCACCCCGGCGCTACGCGCCACCCCTCCTTATCCAAGGAGGGGAAAATCCATAACTCCAACCGGATGGCTATAGATTCCACTGAGGAAATCATGAACGGTAGTTTCGCTCATTTTTTGTAACAAATTGAATTTTATAGGTATAAATTTTGCCCTAACCCGGATCGCTGCCGAACAACAGATTGAATATCAAAGACTTTTTTTGGGTAGCGAAAGTACAGTTAAACAGCAAGCTGTATAGAATTAGACCCTTACGAGATTGAATAAATTGGAAAAACCAAAAGTTTATATTGAAACATCAGTCATTAGCTACTTGACTGCATGGCGCAGCCGGGACTTAGTAATTGCCGGTAATCAAGAAACTACAAAAGAATGGTGGGATCGACGAAATGATTTTGATCTATTTATTTCGGTTTTCGTTATGGAAGAAGTTTCGGGTGGCGATTACACAGCGGCTACTGAAAGACTGAAAGCGTTAAAAGGCATACCTGAAATAGAAATTGCGGATCAGGTAGCAATAATCGCTGAAAAACTGCTGAATGAAGCGTCACTGCCGAGTAAGGCACGAGTTGATGCTTTGCACATTGCCACTGCGGCTTTCGGCGGTATGGATTACCTCCTGACGTGGAACTGTACGCATATTGCAAATCCAGCATTCAGATTCAAAATCGAAGCAGTAATTCGTTCACTTGGATATGAACCACCCATTATTTGCACACCACAAGAACTTTTGGAGACATGAAAGTATGACCACTAATCCCATTATTCAAGAAATTCATAGGACTCGTGAAGAATACTCCAAACGTTTCGGTGACGACCTGAAAGCCATCTGTAACGATGCCCGGAATAAACAAGGCCGTGATGGTCACAGGGTGGTATCGGCGAGTCCTAAGCGCATCGGCGTATTCACGCCAGAAGCAGATCGCCTGGATGGCGTGAAACAGAATCCCGCACTCAATCAACCCACCATCAATTCACCACACGACTTTTAATCCTCCTCCATGACCCAAACCGTTCCAACCCCGAACCTGGGGCACACCCTGCGGCGAGTGGCATTCTTCCTGCTAGTGACGCTGACCACGCTGATCGCGCTGGGCCTGATGGCCAGCGCCTTTCACAGCAACGGCCTAAGTCCGATGGAGTTTTTGCTGTTGCTGTTGTACGCGATCCTGTTTTCCTGGATCTGCATGTCGTTCTGGACCGCATTCATGGGCTTTATCGCGATCCTGCTGGGCCGCGACCGCTGGGCGATTTCCCGCCAGCCGGGGACCCCGCCCGATCCCGCCGCGATCCCGCCACGCACCGCGATCCTGATGCCGATCTATAACGAGGATTCCGAGCGAGTATTCGCCGGGCTGCGGGCCATTCACCAGTCGCTGGCGGATACCGGCCAACGGGACCGCTTTGATTTCTTCATCCTCAGCGATACCCGTGATCCGGCGGTCTGGGTCGAGGAAGAACTGCGCTGGCAAGACATGGTGCGGGCGCTGGACGGCAAGGGCCGGATTTTCTATCGCAACCGTCCGGAGAACACCAGCCGCAAGAGTGGCAACCTGGAAGATTTCTGCACCCGCTGGGGCGGCCATTACCGCTACATGATCGTGCTGGACGCCGACAGCCTGATGCAGGGCACAACCCTGGTCGAGATGGTGCGGCTCATGGAACTCCACCCCAAGGTCGCGCTCATCCAGACCCCGCCGATCCCGGTCAACCGCGAGTCGCTGTTCGCCCGGATCCTGCAATTCGCCAGCAGCATTTACGGGCGGATGTTCACCGCTGGCCTGAATTACTGGCAACTGGGCGAAAGCAATTACTGGGGCCATAACGCCATTATCCGCATTCAGCCGTTTCTCGATCATTGCGGCTTGCCGAAACTGCCAGGGCGCGAACCGTTCGGCGGCGACATCCTCAGCCATGATTTTGTCGAAGCGGCCTTGCTGCGGCGGGCCGGCTGGGAAGTGTGGCTGGCCTACGACCTGGAAGGCAGCTACGAAGAAATCCCGCCCACCCTGATCGACTACGCCAAGCGCGATCGCCGCTGGTGCCAGGGCAATCTTCAGCATGTGCGGCTGGCGTTGGCGCACGGTTTTAATGGACTGAGCCGGCTACATTTTTTGATGGGGGTGATGTCCTACGTCGCTTCGCCGCTATGGCTGCTGTTCCTGATCGCCACCGGGGTTGAAGCCTTCATTCAGGCCCAGCATCACCCAGTCTATTTCTTTGGCGATAACTGGATTCCGGTGTGGCCTGTGTCGTTCGCGGTCGAAATGACCACCGTGTTGCTGGTGACCCTGACCATGCTGTTCCTGCCCAAACTGCTGGCTTTGTTGCTGTTGCTCAAGGATCGCCGACTCGTGCGAGCTTACGGCGGGATCATCGGGGCCAGCCTGAGCGTGGCGCTCGAAACCGCCTTTTCGGTGCTGACCGCGCCAGTGCTGATGCTGTTTCAGACCAAGTTTGTCGTGGCGATCCTGATGCGCCGGGCCGTGGGCTGGCCCTCGCAACAGCGCGGCGATCACATGACCAGCTTCCGCGAGGCGGCCTTCACTCATGGGTTTCAGACCCTGATCGGCGTTGTCGCTGGCGTACTGAGTTACCTGTATATACCCGCATTCTTCTGGTGGTTTACCCCGGTGCTACTCGGCCTGACGCTGGCGATCCCGGTCTCGATCCTGTCCAGCAGCATGGCGCTGGGCCGCCAATCGCGCCAGATCGGTCTGTTCCTGACCCCGGAGGAAAGCGAACCGCCTGCGGTGTTGCACTATCTCGAAGAGAACTTGCAGGACGACGAACCGGCGCTGCCAGCGTTGCAGGGGATTCCCGTCAACCGATTCATCCAGGCGCTGACCGATCCTTACGTCAACGCACTGCACCGGTCGCTGTTGCCGGAGTGCGAGCCACCGGGCAAGCGTCGCCGGCATTATTTGGAAGGGCTGATTCACCAACTCGAAGAGGAGGGGCCAGACAGCCTGAGTCCAGTGCAGCAACGCGATCTGATCACCGACCCGGAGACCCTGCTGCGGCTGCATGCCCTGTTCTGGAGCCGACCGCCGGCCAATGCCGAGTTGTTGCCCTAGAGTGCGTCGGTCTTTGTAAATTAACCGATTGAAATAAAATGACTTTCTTTTTTCGGCTATGGAACATCAGTCTTTTATAATCAAGTGGTTGTGCAAATAGCCCGACACACCACAGTCCTGGATGTTTCGGATGCAAGTGCTATATCGAAACCTTGGCCGAACGGGATATGAAGAAGCAGGGACTGGCGGTCAGCGACAAGGGCCAGATTCCGTATTACGGCGTCATTGATCCGAAGACCGGTCTTCCACAAGGGATTGATAAGGGCTGGGATTATCAGCCGGGGGCAAACCAGACTACCCCGCTCTATGATTTGATTGCCCGCAAGTTGCCTGGCCTCCCCGCCCCGCTTGGTGCGGCAATGATGGCAAACCTAAAGGACGCGCTGGTCATGGAACAGCAACTGGCGTGGTGGGATACGCTGGATGAATGGCTGAAATCTGGGAAGCAGGCCAGCCGCTTGGCGGTTGTAGGTGCGATAGACCCGGACACGCTAGCTTGGTTGGATTCAGTAAAAAGTATCCAGCCGATCACCGCTGAGATCGCCGTTCCTGATAGTTTGATTTTGGGGCAAAAACAGCGACGCCACACAGGCGCAGGAAACGCCTTGACGGATGCTGAGTGGCTGAAACTGCCAGAAATGCTGGCAAATCCAGAGCGGATTCTGTTCGATACCCGTAGCGGAAAGTTGCTCTATATTTATCCGGCGGAAGGAACAGACAAAGCTAGTTTGCTGTTGAGTTTGATTATCAGCGGTCACGCAAACAGCAAATCACGAACACTGTCGTTTCCGCGTTTAAGACGCAGCAGACAGATATTGACGGCATGGTTAAAGGAAGGATTTGGGAGCCAGTCAAGTGAACGGGCGGGAGGTCGGCAGTTCCTCCATTCATCGGCGAATGTTCGCCCAGGTCTGTGGAAGCCATTCCCACAGCTCGCCCGATCACTGACTTACCTGATTAGGTACCACACCCACAGGAAAATTCAAGATGCAATCCACCATCATCAACATCGGAACGCAGTATAGCGAAGTGTTTAAGGAGCCTGACGCACATTGGGTTCCGACTGAGGACTGGAGTCCTTCCAAATACGGTCCAGCCGACCCGTCGTTATGTACGTTTCGCGGCAATCATTCATGTGAAGGCGACGGTAGTTGGTGCGGGTACAATAGCGGTATTTCCAGGGGCGATTTTAATGTTTGTACTGGCCCGCTGACTGAAACTAATTTGAACAGCGCCTAAATGGCCGGCGCATCGCTCGACATCCAGCTTCAAATCAGCAACGCCACCGAAGTCAAAGAGGGTCCGAGCGTTCGGCTGCGCCGCGTTGCCGGTAGGGATAGAATGCCGCTAAACTTTGATCGGTCTAGCTCACCATCCGCTGATCAACCTCATTCTCACTTGGAGCCTTGCATGGCCGTGGAACGCACTCTGTCGATCATTAAACCCGATGCCGTCGCACAAAACGTCATTGGCAAAATTTACCGCCGTTTTGAAAGCCTGGGCCTGCGGATCATTGCCGCTCGAATGCTTCATCTGAGCCGCGATCAGGCCGAGCGCTTCTACGAAATCCACCGTGAACGCCCGTTTTATCAGGAACTGGTCGCCTACATGACCTCCGGTCCGGTTATGGTTCAGGTGCTGGAAGGCGACGACGCTATTACCAAGAACCGCGAAATCATGGGCGCAACCGATCCGAAAAAAGCCGCGCCCGGCACACTTCGCGCTGAATTCGCCGAAAGCATTACCCGCAATGCGGTCCATGGTTCCGATGCCCCGGACACCGCCGCGCTCGAAATCGCCTTCTTCTTCGGCCAGGATGGCCTGTGCCCCCGCACCCTCTGAACCCGTTCCGGGAACCCTGCCCGCTGTGACCGCGTCCATCGGCACGATCAACCTGCTCGATCTGGATCGCCGCGATCTGGAAGCCTGGTTCGTCGATCGGGGCGAAAAACCGTTCCGCGCCGTTCAGGTGATGAAATGGATTTATCACGAGCGGGTCACCGACTTTGCCGCGATGAGCAATTTGAGCCGGGCATTGCGCGAGCGGCTGGCAGAATGCGCCGAAATCCGCCCGCCAGAGATTATTCTCGATCAAGCCTCGCAGGACGGTTCCCACAAGTGGTTGATTCGGCTTGACAGCGGCAACAGCATCGAAACCGTGTTCATCCCAGAACCGGATCGCGGCACTTTGTGCGTCTCCTCACAAATCGGCTGCCCGCTGGATTGTTCGTTTTGCGCCACCGCTCAGCAAGGCTTCAACCGCAACCTCACCGTTGCTGAAATCATCGGTCAGGTCTGGCAGGCCAGCCAGGCGCTGGGCGATGTCCGCAACGGCGAGCGCCGGATCACCAATATCGTGCTGATGGGGATGGGCGAGCCGTTGCTGAACTTCGCTAACGTGGTCAAGGCCACAGACCTGATGCAGGACGATCTCGCCTTTGGCATTTCCAAGCGCCGGGTCACGCTCAGCACCGCTGGGGTGGCGCCGGCGCTGCACCGGCTGCGCGAAGTCTCCGAAGTCAGTCTGGCGGTGTCGCTGCACGCCCCGACCGATGAGTTGCGGAACCAACTGGTGCCGCTAAACCGCAAATATCCCATCGCCGAACTGCTGGCGGCCTGCCAGGCGTATATCGCTGATAAGCCGCATCGCCGAATCACCTGGGAATATGTGTTGCTGGACGGCGTGAACGACGCCGAAGCCCACGCCCACGCCTTGGCTGCGCTGATTCGACGGATTCCCTCCAAGGTCAATCTGATTCCGTTCAATCCGTTCCCAGCCGCCCGCTATTGCCGTTCCAGTCCGGCGGCCATTGCCCGGTTCCAGGCCATTCTCATGGACTATGGCCTGACCACCGTGATCCGCAAAACCCGTGGCGACGACATTGCCGCTGCCTGTGGGCAACTCGCGGGACAAGTGCTGGCCCGGGGCCGGAGTCGCCATCCGGTTCATGCGCTGCGGCTAACCAGCTAGGGGTGCCTGCTGATGCGACCCTCATCAATCCTGCTCCTGCTGTCCTTGACGTTGTGGCTGGCGGCCTGCGCCAACACCCAGGAACGGGAGATGAAGAAAAACGCCGCCGAGGCCAATTTCAAACTGGGCATTGGTTATATGCAGTCCGGCCGGTTCGAGGTCGCCACTGAAAAGCTGTTAAAATCGTTGCAATTTGATGATAAAAACCCCGAGGCGCACAATGCGTTGGCCGTGCTGTATGAGGAAATCCGCGAGTACGGCCCGGCTGAGACGCACTACAAACAGGCGATTGATCTCAAGCCGGACTACACCTTGGCCAAATTGAACTACGCCCGACTGCTGTGTACTCACCAACCGGCCCGGATGGCCGAGGGCGAAGGCGAATTCCAGAAAATCGCTACTGATCCGGCCAATGCCGGTGCGACCGCGGCTGATGCCTATGTCGGGCTAGCCTGGTGCGCCCGCCAACGCAATGATGTCGCTCAAACCGAGACCTGGTTGCGCAAGGCGCTGGAGAGTAATTCCAGCAATGCCCCTGCCCTGTACGAACTGGCCCAGATCAGCCAGAGTCAGAACAAAACCCTGTCGGCCCGCGCTTTTCTGCAACGCTATCATGCTCAGACCCGGCCCACGCCGCCGAGCCTGGCGCTGGGCGTCCGGATTGAAAACGCCCCGAATGGCGACCCGCAGTTGCGCCAGGAATACGCCAAGTTGCTGCGATCCCAATTTCCCAATACCGACGAAACTCGCCGCCTGAATAAACCGGAATAAGAGTAACCGGAATGAGTATGCCCACCCCTACCCCTATCCCTACCCCTATCACTACTGTTTTCACTCCACCACCCGGAGTCATTGGCGCTCACCCGGAATCCTTGGGCGGCTGGCTGGCCCAGGTGCGCGCCGAGGGTGGCCTCGATCTGCGCGATGTTGCCCGGCAACTGCGCCTGAATCCCACCATCATCCACGTCATCGAAGCCGATGATTTCGCCCGGTTGGGACCGCCCGTATTCGTGCGCGGCTACCTCAGCCGTTACGCGCAACTGCTGGATTTGCCCGAGGCGGAGGTGCTGGAGCGTTATCGCCAGCAACACGATGACACCCAGCTTCCAGCGCTGAAGGTGGTGCTGCCGATCCAGCGTCAGACTCGAGTGCGGGATTTGCGCGGCCTGTTCTACCTGCTGGTCCTGGGCGGCATTGGCTGGGCAGCGGTTGAGCATCTGGATGATTTGGACCCTGGCCGGCTGACGGCGCTGTGGTCGGGCAGCCACCGCAGCGGCAGCCCGACCGTGGCTACCCCGACGACCACTGCCGTGCAAGTTCAATATCCCTTTCAGCCCAATCCGGGTGAGGCGGTCAGGGAACCGCCAAGCCTTACTTCGCCACCGACGGTTGAACCCGCCCGCCATCTTCCCGATCCTGATTTGGCGCCAGCGATTGCGGCTTGGCAGCCGTCGGTACCCACCCCGGAGCCTGCGCCGATTCTGGCGGTATCGGGGGTAGGCACTGCGCCTACTGCACCTACCCTGTCGGTCAACAATACTTCCCCGGACAGCAGCACTGGAGCCAAGTTGTTGCTCGAATTCAGTAATGACTGCTGGGTCGAAGTAAAAGACGCCCAAGGCAACATACTGGCCAGCGGTATGATGCGGGCCAATACCACTCGCACCCTGTCCGGGTCGGTGCCATTCAAGGTCACGCTAGGCAATGCCCCTGCCGCCCGGATCATTTTCGACGACCGGCTGGTTGACACCACGGTCTATGTCCCCCGGCATGGTACCGTCAGCCGGTTCACCCTGGATCGCGGCGGCCAGCCCTAATTCCCGTGCAGTGCCGGTTTTTGCCGCCGGCGCCGCGGTTTTCGCCCACCTTTACCGGCTGGGTGCGGATTGAAACAAACAAACCAACCAACCAATCAACATGACTAAGCAGTTGCAAGCTATTCGCGGCATGAACGACATCCTGCCTGCCGAGGCGGCGCTTTGGCAGCGTCTCGAAACCACGGTGCGCGAGGTCCTCGCCGCCTACGACTATCAGGAAATCCGCCTGCCGCTGGTGGAGAAAACCGAGTTGTTCGCCCGCTCCATCGGCGCAGTAACCGACATCGTTGAAAAGGAGATGTACACCTTTGCCGACCGCAACGGCGACAGTCTGACCCTGCGCCCTGAAGGCACCGCCGGCTGTGTGCGGGCCTGTCTGGAACACGGTTTGCTGCACCACCAGACCCGGCGGCTGTGGTATGCCGGGCCGATGTTCCGCTACGAGAGGCCGCAAAAGGGCCGCTATCGCCAGTTTCATCAGGTCGGAGCCGAGGCTTATGGCATGGCTGGACCGGACATTGATGCCGAGTTGATTTGCCTGAGCGCCCGGCTGTGGCGGCGGCTAGGTCTGAGCGCGGTCAGTTTGCAATTGAACACTCTCGGTTCCAGCGCTGCCCGCGCTGCCTACCGGGAACAACTGGTCAGCTATTTCACCGCGCGGCTGAACGAACTCGACGAAGACAGCCGGCGACGGTTGCAGACCAATCCGCTCCGGATTCTGGACAGCAAGAATCCGACGATGCAGGCGGTAATCGCCGAAGCGCCAGCGTTGCTGGATCAGCTCGATCCGGAGTCCCTGGCTCATTTCGAGGAACTCAAAGCACTCCTGGACAGTGCCGGGATCGCCTATCAGATCAATCCCCGGCTGGTGCGCGGCCTGGATTATTACTGCCAGACCGTGTTCGAGTGGGTGACCGATACCCTCGGCGCACAGGGCGCGATTTGCGCGGGCGGCCGCTATGACGGGCTGATTGAGGAACTGGGCGGCTCGGCCACCGGCGGCATTGGCTTCGCGATGGGCTTGGAGCGGTTGGTGGCGATGTTAGCCGCTGCTGGGCAGCCGAGCGCAGAGTTAGCCCCACATGCCTATCTGATTACGGTCGGCGCAGCGGCCCAGCGGCGCGGGCTGGCGCTGGCAGAACAATGGCGCGATCTGTGGCCGGAACTGCGGTTGCGGTTAAATTGCGGCGGCGGTGGTTTCAAGGCCCAATTTCGCCGCGCCGATCACAGTGGTGCCCGGTTTGCGCTAATTCTCGGTGAAGAGGAAGCCGGATCCGGCACGGTCGCCATCAAACCCTTGCGCGAAGCCCAGGCTGAACAAATCACCCTGCCGCAGGATCAGGCCTCCGCCTGGCTGCGGAGCGCCGCGTTGGCAAAAACCCCATAACCCACTGGACCGAATGGCTGAGGATACAAAGAGATGGAGCAATACACCGACGACGAACGGGTCGAAGACCTTAAGAAATGGTGGAAGGAAAACGGGGCCAGCATTCTAATTGGCATTGCGCTGGGGGTGCTGGCGATTTTTGGCTGGCAATACTGGCGTTCCTGGCGCGATGCCCAGACGGAACAAATCTCGCAGGCCTATGAGGTGTTTGTGGCGGCGGCGGAAAAACCCGATGCTGAGTACGCCCGGCAACGCGGCCAAGCGGTCGTGACCGATTTTCCGAAATCACCTTACGCCGCTCTGGCGGCATTGCGGCTGGCTAAACAGGCGATGGCCAGCGGCGATGCGGCGGCTACGGTGCAACAACTGAACTGGGTGATCGCCAATGCCCGACTGGATGAGATCAAGGACATCGCCCGGTTGCGGCTGGCGCGAGCGCACTTGGCTACCGGGCAACTGACCGAAGCCGGGAAGCTGCTGGACAGCGTGGCTACCGCCAGTCTGAACGCCGAACGCGAGGAATTGCGGGGCGATGTTTATCTGGCCAGCAATGATCCCGTCAAAGCCAGAACCGCCTATGCCGCAGCGATGGCGGCGGGCGGTAGCCAAGGATTGCTGCAAATAAAAATCGACAACCTGGCTGCGCCTACCGCCGACATGATCGTCATCGCCGCGCCGGTTCCACCGCCGCCGGAAGCTCAACCCGAACCAGCTCCGGCTCCGGCTGAATCCGCTTCAGTTTTAACCGAACCCGCCACAATAGAACCGGCTTCTATTGAATCGGCTCCAGCTCCGGCAGAACCCGCAGCAGTTTCGACTCCGGCAGAACCGGTTGCCACTCCGCTGCCACCTGCTCCCACGTCCTCAGGGCAATGAACATGATCTGCCGCATCTTCCTGCTTCTGACTCTGGTTCTAAGCGCCGGCTGTAGCACGATTGGCGGCTGGTTCAGTTCCGACAATTCCATTCCGCCTGCCGAGTTGCAAACGGTCGCCCAGCCGGTTGGCGTCCAGCAGCTTTGGGAAACTAAAGTGGGTTCCGGCGCGAAAGACCAGTTTATCCGGCTGACTCCAGCGCTGGCGGACGGGCGGATTTACGCCGCCAGCGCTGATGGCGTGGTCGTGGCGCTTGACGCGATCAGCGGCCAACAGCGTTGGGAAACCAGTACACAATTGCCTATCACTGGCGGCGTCGGTCTGAGTGATACCGGACTGGTGCTGGTCGGCGGCGGCAAGGGTCAAGTGGTCGCATTGTGGCAGGAGAACGGTCAGGAAGCGTGGCGGGCGCAAGTCTCCAGCGAGGTGCTGGCTGCGCCCCGCGCCGGCAACGGCATCGTGGTGGTGCGTTCCGGCGATGGCAAATTCACCGGTCTCGATGCCCGCACCGGCGAGCGGCGCTGGGTCTATCTCCATGCCATCCCTACCCTTAGCCTGCGTGGCAGTGCCCCGCCACTGGTGGTGCAAGGGCTGGTTGTTGCCGGACTGGATACCGGCAAATTGCTGGTGCTGTCGATCGACAAGGGTTTGCCGCTGACTGAAAAGACCATCGCCGCGCCGCGTGGGCGCACTGAAATTGAACGGATGATCGACATCGATTCGGAACCCAAGGTGGTCGGTGACACGCTCTATCTGGCTGCCTATCGTGGCAGTGTTGCCGCCATTGACATGCGCGGCGGCAATCTGATTTGGACCCGGAACCTCTCCAGCTACGCCGGCCTGGACGTCGATGCGGGGCAGGTTTACGTTAGCGACGATACCGACGCAGTGGTGGCACTGGATCGCCGCAGCGGCGGGACACTCTGGAAACAGCCGGAACTGACCGGACGCAGGCTATCGGCTCCGGCGACGACTGATGATTATGTCGTGGTCGGCGATTTCGAGGGCTACCTGCACTGGCTGAGCAAGGAGAGCGGGCGGATTGTCGGGCGGATTCGGGCAGCCAGTACGCCGATCATTGCGCCGCCGGTGGTCGCCGGTAACGTGGTCTTTGCCTATGGGAAAGGCGGGACACTGGGCGCATTCCGGGCCGGTGGCCAGCAATAAACAAACCATCAGCAGGCGCTCATGCTTAATCTGAAGCCCTACCATAAAGCGATTCACGGTTATTGTGGGGCGATGGCGGCGCTCCGGGAAGGATGCTTATATGGCGGATTTTCAAAGTTATTCTCCTCTCCCGTGCAAGGGTGAGCTGTGAGATTCTCCAGTCGCAAACAGCCTCGAAGGAACCCTGTTTCAATGAAATTTTGCAGCCAATGCGGCGCTCCCGTCAGCCTGCGCATTCCCCTGGGCGATAACCGGCTCCGGCATGTCTGCGAGGCCTGTGGCGTTGTCCACTATCAGAATCCGAAAATCGTTGCGGGCTGCATCCTCGAATGGCAGGGCCGGATTCTGCTGTGCCGGCGTGCGATCGAACCCCGCTACGGATGGTGGACCCTGCCAGCAGGATTCATGGAGAATAGCGAATCGGCGGTGACAGCGGCGGCCCGCGAGGCGTTCGAGGAAGCCAACGCGGTAGTCGACCATCTAACCCTGTACGGCCTGTACTCGCTGCTCCACGTTAGTCAGGTCTACCTGTTGTTTCGCGGCCAGCTTCGTGATGGCTACGCCAGCCCCGGCGAGGAAAGCCTGGAAACGCGCCTGTATGCCGAGGACGAGATCCCCTGGGAGCAGATCGCCTTTACCGTTGTCCACGAAACCCTGCGCCAGTATTTCGCCGAACGTCAGGCGGGCGCCTTTACCCTACAGGTTGGCGACATCATCCGCGAGTCGGAAAACCAGTTCCGCCTTCATCGCTATTCGTGATTCCACCGGGTCGGGCCGGCAGTTTCATCAACTCCCACTGTCCTATAGTTTAAAGAACCGCCGGTCGTCGGCGCGATACTGAAACAACTCTCAGGAGAACCCGGATGAAACCCTATCTCGTGATCGTCGAAGACCCCAGTTCCGACCAACTCATCAATGTCGCCATCATTCAGGCGGAAACCGAGCAACAGGCAGAGACCCAAGCCCAGGTGCTGTTTCCGCCGTTGCCCGATCAGGACTCGTGCGTGTACGACGTGCATGAGTTGACCCACCACTATCCTGGGGGCTGGACCTACCAGGACTGAGGTTCTCTCCCCGCATTGGAAGCCCGCCGTGTGGAAACGCCTACCGAAACTGCTGATGGCGCAACGACCGGCCTGTCTTACCTGATCAGGGAGGAGGAACAACTCGCCCAGGTCTGGACGGTCCAGGATCGCGCCGAGTGTGAACAGCACATTCAGGATATCGCCAATCAGTTCACGGCGGCGCGCCAGTGCCTGGAAGAACTGCGCGTCCAGACGGATACGCTCTGGGAACGATTCACGATGTTGGCCTTGGAGCGGATTCTGTCTGGACAGCTTCGTGAGTTTCTCGATGAACTGGATGCCGAACTATACGAACTGAACCCGCAGTTGATCGAGATGGACTGCACGATCGACCGGCTGCGGGTTAGCGTTCAGGAGCAGCGGCGCACGCTGGGAAAAAAGATCATCATGCTGGAAACGCTGACGCATCGAACCTCAAGCCTCAATCACATCAATATGATGTTGGGCCGGCTGGAGGGTTTGGAGGCGCATTTGCCGGGCCGGCCGGAAATATCCCCGGAAGTAAGCGAACGGCATCAGCGCCGTCAGACCAGCTTGCCCGGCGACCTGCTGTATCTGCGGGTTCGCTTGCTGACCACCCGACTCGCTCTGATCGCCTCGAATCAGGCCAAGCAACTGAGCGCGTTCGACGCCGAATTGATGGTGCTGTTACCCGATGTCCAACACCTGAAAGTCGATCTCGGTGCGCTGGCGACCCGGATTGACTGCATCAGCGGGCTGTCGCGCTACTGGCTGGCGTATCTCGATCTAACGGAAGACGGCTCCAGGTTCCAGGCACCGGCTCCCCGATGAATCCTGCATCACACCTGCGATGCCTGGCGCGACAGTTACCGCACCAGCGGCCTTGCGATAACAGCACCGCCATCATCCGGGCGCTGTTGGAATCGGACCCGCCAGCGATAATTTTCCGCGACAGCCAAATCAAGCAGACCCGGGTACTGGCCGCCGCCGGAGCGCGGCCGTCGATTGGCGGTTGGTCGCACTTCGGGTCGATCCGGCGGGAGCCGCTTGATCGTCGAGTTGAAAGAAGCTCATCAAGTCCTGAAGCTGGTGGGCTTGATCGCTCATCGATTGACTGGCCGCGGCGGATTGCTCCACCAGCGCCGCGTTCTGCTGGGTGGATTGGTCGATCTGCAAGATCGCCCGGGTAATCTGCTTGATGCCGTGGGCTTGCTCCTGCTCGGCAACCGCGTTTTCGGAAACCATAGCGCTGACCTGATTGATGGCGGAAATAATTTCGCGCAAGGTCTGCCCGGTTCGATCCACCAGTTGGCTGCCGTCTTCAACTTTAACCACACTGCCGGAAATCAAGGTCTTGATTTCCTTGGCAGCATCGGCGCTGCGCTGCGCCAGTTTGCGGACTTCTCCGGCTACAACCGCAAAGCCGCGCCCCTGCTCACCGGCCCGGGCCGCTTCCACCGCCGCGTTTAACGCCAGTAAATTGGTTTGAAAGGCAATTTGGTCAATCACCCCGATAATGTCGGCGATCCGATGGCTATCCTGCTTGATAGCGGTCATAGCGACAATAGCCCGCTCGACCACCTCGCCACCCTGTTCCGCCTGGGTTCGCGCCTGGATCACCTGCTGATTCGCTTGTCCGGCATTTTCAGCGCTTTGCTGGACCATGGTGGTCAGCTCTTTCAGGCTGGTGGCGGCTTTCTCCAGGGCCGCGGCCTGCTCCTCGGTCTGGCGCGATAGATGATCGCTGCCGAAAGACACTTCCTGGGCACCGGTTTTAACCATTTCCGCTGCCTGCCGGATTTCCCGAACGACCCCCATCAATTTTCCCTGGGTGGCGCTCAGGGACTTCGATAATTCACTGATTTCGTCGGTGCCGATCACCGTAATTGGGTTATTTAGATGACCCTCCGCCATTGAATGTGCGACTTTTTCCACCTGCCGAATCGCCTGGCCCAAGGCGTGAGTAATGGCATAGGCGAGGAGCAGGGTGAAGACCATGCCGAGCAAAACCCCGCCCAGCGTCTCGTACTTCTCGCGGGTCAACGCCGCGAGACGGGCTTGCAACGCTGTCTCCAAGGCCGACATGACCCCGTCATAAAGGGTAAATCCGGCTGCTATTGCCCGGCTACCGTTGGTAAAGACCTCGCCAGCGGTCAGCCCGGCATCGATCTGCTCGCCACCGACCACCCGCTGTTCAATCAAAGCGAGAAAATCGGCGGTTGCGGTGCCCAGCGTCGTCAAGAGCGCATCGAGCGACGACTTGAACGTTGCGTTGTCGGCAAACGCCAGGGTCAAGAAGTTCTGGACATTCTGCTGGGAGTGCTCGATTTGACCGACCAGGCCCCAAATCCAAATCAGGTCCTTTTCAGTGCGCTGCCGCGAGGCTACGATCCCGGCACCCATACCGCGCAATTGCCCCAAGTCGTCTGTCATCAACGGCAGTTCGCTCACTATGGCATCAACCAGATAGTGGTAGCTCGGTTCAGATTCCATACTCAGGTGCGAGGTCGTCCCAAGGCTGTCAATCAGGTTCAGCATTTTCTTGAGCAAGGCGTTATGGTGAGCGAAGCTTTCCTTGACGGTGAAATGGGTATTGTTGGCATTCAGGGTTTGCCAATCGGCCTTGATCGCCTGCCATTCCATGTTGAGCGTGGCACCATACTGGGCATCAGCCGCATCAATGGCCCGAATGTCTTCGGCGATTTGCCCTTTTTTAGCCGCGAGCTTTTCGCCAAAAGAGGTATCGCCGTTCAGGTAGGCGTTGCTCATGCCGCGATGTTCGGCCAGGTGCGGCAGAATCCCGCGCACCGGTTGCAGGTAGTGCAGCCCCATGATTTCCTTGTTGGTAAGGTGAATGACCCGGTCTACCTCGGCGATGAGCAGGGTGGACAGCACCAGCACCGGGATGCTTAGCATCACCACCACCAGCGCCAGTTTTTTTCCGATGTTTATCCGATTCAGGATGTTCAAGACCAGGTTTTCCCCATGATTTGTAAAAATTCAGTATGCAAAGTTTACCGGAGGTTTAGTGTTGAATGCAGGTTCCTTGAATAATCCGCTTTACCACTCTACTTTCGCCAGTTCAAGAAAAGTTTTTTATATTCAATGTCTTGTTTGTCAATGTTCCGGGTTGCCGCAAAATTCATGCCTGTGAAACCCAATTGCTTATAAAAATGAGCGAAACTGCCGTGGTCACCAGACCATTGCCGATGCTGGCTTTGTCGGGTAAGGAAGCGGCATTACTACCGCTCGTCGGGTAAGGAAACGGCATTGCTGCCACTGCCTCCCCAAGTACCGTACTTGAAAGTTGCCCTTCATACCGATCAAGGCGCATCGAAGCCCCCTGTCACGGGGGCTGGTTCCGCAACTTTCAAGTCAGTCGTACTGCTTTCTGGATAAGGGCAGCAAACCCAGCGACCGTAATAACCCCATTGGATACAGGCCGCGTTTGAGCAGTTCCTTAGCAACCATGACCGTAATCCGCCAAGTATCCCGCCACGGCCGGTAATGGCTGAGCCGACTTTGGGGCAAATACAGGGCTTCGATGACCACGGCCACTGGCGGATAACCGCAATGAGTCGCTTGAATCAGCAGGGCGCTTTCAAACACAAAACCACCCCCACCATTACGCGGCGGCCTTAGTTTGCGCAGGAACGCAGCAGGATAGAGCCGGAAGCCGGACTGGGTATCGCGGATCGGATAGCCGGCAGCCCACGACACCCAGAAATCAGCCATCCCATTCGCGAAGCGCCGCAACCGGGGCGCGGATTCGCGGCGCTCCAGTCGGGCAGCCATGATCAGCCGATCCGGCTGGCGTTGCCGGGCGTCCAGCAGTTTCGGAATATCCTCCGGACGGTGCTGTCCATCGCCGTCCAGCGTAATGACGGCATCCGCGTCCATGGCCAGCGCCGCCTGCATCCCGCGCCACAGCGCCTCGCCCTTGCCCTGATGATCGGGCTGGCGCAAGACCGTCGCGCCGGCGCTTTCCGCCTGAGCAGCGGTAGCATCGCTGGAGCCGTCATCGATCACCAGCACGGTTGCTGCCTGTTGCCGGGCGCGCTGGACAATGCCGGCAATGGTCGCGGCTTCGTTATACGCGGGAATGACGATGGTAATCGCCATGAGCGGTGTCACACCATGCCGCCATTGAGATTGATGATCTGCCCCGTCAAATAAGCCGCCGATTCCGAAGCCAGAAATCCGGCCAGGGCAGCGACTTCTTCCGGGGTTCCGGCCCGGCGCATCGGGATCAGCCGTTTAATAACGTCGGCATCAAATCCTGTTGCGGTATCTCTACCCGCAATCAGGCCCGGCGCAATCGCGTTGACCGTGATCCCCCGCGAGGCCAGTTCCAGCGCCAGCGCCTTGGTCGCGCCGTGCAGACCGGCTTTAGCGGCGGCGTAGTTGGTTTGCCCCCGGTTGCCGATCACCCCGGTCAGCGAAGAAATAGTAATAATCCGGCCCCATCGGGTGCTGATCATCGGCAGCAGCAGCGGTTGAGTGACGTTGAAAAAGCCATGCAGACACACCTCAATCGGCAACCGCCATTGTTCCGAACTCATTCCGGCCATCGGCGCATCGGCATGAACTCCGGCGTTATTGACTACCACCTGAATCGGCCCGGCGTCCAGCAACCCGGTCAGCGCATCGCGGGTTTGCACTTCATCGGCGACATCGAACACCGTGGTTTCCGCCGAACCGCCCGTCGCCTGAATCGCCGCTGTAACGGCTTCCGCCCGTTCCGGATGGTGGCAGGCGTGAACAATGACATACAGGCCATCATTAGCCAGTTGCCGGCAAATCGCCTGACCCAGATCGCCGCTGCCGCCGGTCACCAATGCCCGCTTCATGGCGTCACTTCTACCCTTAATCCCATGCCGCTTTCATCAGCCAGCGTGACCTGTTGACCGGCAGGCTGGGCGATTGCCTGCAACAGCGGCAAACACCGGGCAGCAGGATTGCCGATCCGCAATCGCACCAGCTCCGGATCGGCGCTGGTGCTAGTGGCGGAAACGGCAGTTTGATGCAGATAGAGCGTCGCCAGCCGCGGTTGAGTCGGGCGTGGATTCAGCAGCAAGGCCACGCCGAACGGTGCGGCGATGATGCGCCGTTCCGATAGCGGGAATGGCTGCGGCACGTCGTAGGCAATAAATAAAACCGGCGCAGCTTCCGCCCATGCCAGCGCCGCTGTTTCCAGCAGACCGGCTACAAAGCTGCTGTCATAAGCGGACAGGCTGATCGAGGGCTGAGTACATCGGGTGGCAATGGACCAGTAACCGGCGGTGGTGTTATGCACCGATTGATGAAAGTGGGTTGGCGAAACAGGCCGGTCAGGCAAGGTCAGCGCCGTGCAAATCTTGTCCAGCACCTCGCTGTCGCCACCCGATGAGGCGAAAACGGAGCGGATGGTTTGTGGGTCGCTGCCGGCTTGGGTGATGGCTTCCTGGGCGACGTGCAGCGCCAACTTGACCAAGCCGGTGACGCGCCGCCGCTCATTCGGCGGCAACAACGCAGCGACTGGCGCGGATATGGGCGAGGCGAGGTAGAGTTGTTCACCAGACAGGATCGCCCGGCTGGCCAACCAGCCCGTCAGGCCCGGCGCCAGCAGACCCGCGCCTTCAACGGACAGAGGGCAGTTCATCAGAATTCGAAAACCTATTGGAAATTGGTATTACCTTCACCCAACCCTTTGATCCTGCTAAAAGAAGCTAATTGCGCTTATCCGCGCTATGGTTCGTATCACAGGAAAATTTAGAGGAGGAACGATCTTGACAGCGAACCGAGCCACCGCAATGTTATGACCAGGTTGCTAAACGACACAGCCCGAGTTTATGGCCCGGGCTGGATGTGCGGAAGTTGAACGGTGAATGGGCAGGATACCCGTTGACCCTCCAGGCGCTTAATCGAACTCGAGAATAGCCTGATCGACCGCCAGACTGTCGCCGGGCGCGGCTAGAACCTTGGTCACTTTGGCGTCATGATCGGCTCGCAACACATTCTCCATCTTCATCGCCTCGATTACCGCCAGGTCTTCGCCAGCCTTGACCTCCTGGCCGAGCTGCACCATGAGTTTGGTGAGCAGACCCGGCATCGGCGACAGTAGATACTTGGACATATCCGCCGCGGTCTTTTCGGGCATCAGCTTCTGCAACTCGGCTACCGTGGGCGACAGCACCATGACGTCAGCCTGCGATCCCCAGTGGAACAGCCGATAGACCATGTCGCGGCGCTCGACCTGGATGCAGATCTCGGCACCGTTCAACGTCCCCTTGAACAGCGGCTGCCCAAACTGCCAATCACTGCGGACTTGGTAACACTCGCCCATGTATACCACGTCATAACCGCCGTCCGCGGGATCAACATGAGTCGGATGCTGCTGGCCGTTCATCAGCACGACCCAATCATTTTCGACCTTGCGCTCGTGGCCGAGCAACTGGCCGCTGGTGCGGGCCGCCCGATCCATGTAGCGCCGGTGAATGAAAGCCGCTACCGAGATCAACAAGGCCGGATCATCGTGCGGCACGTCAGCGGCATGAAAACCGTTCGGATATTCCTCGGCGATCATGTTGGTGCTGATCCGCCCGGTCATGAACCGGGTATGCACCATCAGCGCCGCGAGGAAGCTGATGTTATGGGCGACCCCGCGAATGAAAAACTCATTCAGCGCGTCCCGCATGTGGGCGATGGCACGGTCGCGGGTCGAGCCGTAAGTGATCAGCTTGGCGATCATCGGGTCGTAATACATCGACACTTCGCCGCCCTCGTAGACACCGGTGTCAACCCGCACCACTTCGCTTTCCTTGGGCGGCAGATACTTGACCAGCCGGCCAATCGAGGGAAGGAAGTTGCGGAACGGGTCTTCGGCGTAAACCCGCGATTCAATCGCCCAGCCCTTGAGCTTAACCTCAGCCTGAGTGAAAGGCAGTGGCTCGCCGGCGGCCACCCGGATCATCAGTTCCACCAAGTCCAGCCCGGTGATGTATTCAGTCACCGGATGTTCAACCTGAAGGCGGGTATTCATCTCCAGGAAGTAGAAGTTGCGCTGGGAATCGACGATGAATTCGACGGTGCCGGCGGACTGGTAATCCACCGCCCGGGATAAGGCCACCGCCTGCTCGCCCATCGCCTTGCGGGTCGCTTCGTCCAGAAACGGCGACGGCGCTTCCTCGATGACCTTCTGATGGCGGCGCTGTAACGAACATTCGCGCTCGCCCAAATAAACGATGTTGCCGAAGCTGTCGCCCATCACCTGAATTTCGATGTGGCGCGGCTCTTCGATGTACTTCTCGATAAATACCCGATCATCGCCGAATGAAGACCGGGCTTCGTTGCTGGAGCGTTCGAAGCCGTCGAGGCATTCGGCATCATTCCAGGCCACCCGCATCCCCTTGCCGCCGCCGCCGGCGCTGGCCTTGATCATCACCGGATAACCAATGCCCGTCGCAATCTCTACCGCTTCTTTGGCATCCTTGATGACTTCGGTGTAACCGGGGACGGTAGTGACCCCGGCCGCCTTGGCCAACTTTTTGGAGGTGATTTTGTCGCCCATCGCATTGATGGCTTTCACCTTCGGGCCGATGAAGGCGATCCCTTCCTTTTCCAGCGCCTCACAGAACGCCGCGCGTTCGGACAGGAAGCCGTAGCCAGGATGCACTGCCTCGGCCCCGGTGTCCTTGCAGGCCTGGATGATGCGCTCCATGACCAGATAGCTTTGGGCGGTCGGCGGCGGGCCGATCAGCACCGCTTCATCGGCCATTTCCACATGAAGTGCGTCCCGATCGGCCTCGGAATAGACGGCAACGGTCTTGATGCCCATCTTGCGGGCAGTTTTGATCACGCGGCAGGCAATTTCACCGCGATTAGCGATCAGAATTTTCTTGAACATGCGTCCCACCCCCTTACAGCGGAATGTTGCCGTGCTTGCGCCACGGATTTTCGAGTTCTTTATCCCGCAGCATCGCCAAAGAGCGGCAGATGCGCTTGCGGGTGCCGTGGGGCATGATTACGTCATCGATGAAGCCGCGATGGCCGGCGATGAACGGATTGGCGAATTTCTTGCGGTATTCCTCGGTGCGATCCGCGATCTTGGTCGCGTCGCCAATGTCCTGGCGAAAGATAATCTCGACCGCGCCTTTTGGCCCCATCACCGCAATTTCAGCGGTCGGCCAGGCGAAATTGACATCGCCGCGCAGGTGCTTGGAACTCATCACGTCATACGCGCCGCCGTAAGCCTTGCGGGTAATCACCGTGACTTTCGGCACGGTGCATTCGGCAAAAGCGTAGAGCAACTTGGCTCCGTGCTTGATGATGCCGCCGTATTCCTGGGCGGTGCCGGGCATGAAGCCGGGTACGTCAACGAAGGTGATAATCGGGATATTGAAGGCATCGCAGAACCGCACAAACCGGGCGGCCTTGATCGAGGACTTGATGTCCAGACAACCGGCCAGCACCATCGGCTGATTGGCGACGATCCCCACCGGCCAGCCATCCATTCGGGCGAAGCCGGTAATGATGTTCTTGGCGTTCTCCGGCTGCACCTCGAAGAAATCGACATCATCCACGACCTTCAGGATCAGCTCCTTCATGTCGTAGGGCTTGTTGTTATTGTCGGGAATCAGGGTGTCGAGCGAGAAATCTTCCCGGTCAGCCGGATCGGGGGTGGGCCGGAACGGCGGCTTCTCCTTGTTATTCGGCGGCAGGAAGTTGATAAACCGCCGCAGCATCAGTAAGGCTTCGATGTCATTCTCAAAAGCCCGGTCACACACTCCCGATTTGGTCGAATGCGCAATCGCCCCGCCCAATTCCTCGGCGGTGACCTCTTCGTGAGTCACGGTTTTCACCACCTCCGGGCCGGTCACGAACATATAGGACGTGTCCTTGACCATGAAGATGAAGTCGGTCATGGCCGGCGAATACACCGCGCCGCCGGCGCAGGGTCCCATGATCACGGAAATCTGCGGAATCACCCCGGACGCCATGACATTGCGCTGGAACACATTCGCATAACCGGCCAGCGAGGCCACGCCTTCCTGGATGCGGGCACCGCCGGAGTCGTTCAGGCCGATCAGCGGCGCGCCGACCTTGATGGCGTGATCCATGATCTTGCACATTTTTTCAGCGTGGGCTTCGGACAGCGAACCGCCGAACACCGTGAAATCCTGGCTGAACAGGAACACCAGCCGACCATTAACCGTACCGTAGCCGGTCACCACCCCGTCGCCGGGAGTGCTGGTGTCGGCCATACCAAAGTCAGTGCAGCGGTGTTCAACAAACATATCCCATTCTTCAAAACTGCCCGGATCGAGCAGCACGTCGATGCGCTCGCGGGCGGAGAGCTTGCCCCGCTTGTGCTGCGCGTCGATGCGGCGCTGCCCTCCACCCAGCCGGGCGGCGGCGCGTTTTTGTTCTAATTGATGAATGATGTCATGCATGAACGCTCTCTCCTTACAAATATCGGGCGTCATCAGCACGCTGACGACGGTGGGAGCTGGAAAGTCCGCCCCGGCGACAGGACGAACCGGACGAAAAATCGGGAAGGCGTGGTCAAGGTTAGTTAATGGATGATTTGTCAAGGGGTTGGCAGGAGGACGAGGGGGCGAACCACCCGCCTTGACTTCATCAGCCATAATAAGGTTTTTAGGCATTCTGCGCTATGCGCCCCCGGATATTTTCGCAGCGCCCACCTTGCGTAAAGCGTCTTCAAGCCATGCCGGGGCTGCCGACTAAAACCGTCGTTCTACAGGTGGTTCGGGTCGATGCCCAAGGCGCGCAGGCGATCGGCCAAGCGATCGGCTTTCGCCGCTTCCTGTTCGGCCCGCTTCAAGCTTTCCCGCCGCCGTAACCCGATTTCGAGCTGGTGGCGCTCCGGATCGTAGTTGTAGTACGCCTCCGCCCCATACTGGTCGTAAAAGCGCAACGTGTTCGCCATTTCCATCCGGCTATTGGACGGCGACAACACCTCGAACGCCACCATCACGTCCAGGGCCATCGGCCCGGAAATTTTCCGATCCAGCACGGGATACACAGGAGATCGCCGGCAATGAACACATCCTCGCGGTCGGCGAAAAGAATTTCCAGATTTTCCTTGATCTTGACCAGCCATTCGTACTGTTCGGTATTCCCCGCCATGGGTTGACCATCGTTCTCTGGATAGGGATCATTCGGGTCGTAATAGGACAGGGGATTGATGAGCATCGCCTCCCGCGCAGAAGTGGGACGGGTTGCCGCCTCCGTAAGTAGCGACTCATTAGATGATAAGCCATCGCTAATTCTCCTCCTCTAAATTCTCCTGGGGTACGAACCGGGGGCGGACAAGCGCAATTAGCCTCTTTTAGCGGGATCTAACGGGTTGGGTGAAGGCAACGATCCGGTTCTGCACCGCAACCACCTGTTATCGCAGTAGAATTTAGAAGAGGCGCATTATTGTCCATTGCAGCACTCTGAGCAATTTCGCCAAAGATCACCTCTCCTCTAAACGAACAACTGCGCCGCCGCCGCCGGATTGCTGGCGAAATAAAGATGCAGATACGAAGCAGTCAACCGCCCGACCCGATACACCGCCTCACCCGGCTTGCCGTCGCGCTGCCGGCGACTATGGGCCAAGGGCAGCAATGGCGTTTCCAGCCTGGAGTGATGGAACGTATGCCCACGCAACTCGCCCTCTGGTAGTTCCACCGATTGCATTCCCAGCCCCGCCAGCTTTGTCTGCAATGCCGCATGGCCCGGCAACAGCCCCAGCATCGCCGCCCGGTGGCCTTTCTGGTCCGCCAGTGATTGCAGCGTGTACAGCAGGCCGCCGCATTCAGCATAAAGCGGTTTACCCGCCTGATGATGCCGGCGCAGCGCTTCACGCATCGACCCATTGCCGGCCAGCGTATCGAGATGCAGTTCCGGGTAGCCACCTGGTAGATAAACGCTATCCACTTCCGGCAAAGCGCTATCGGTGAGCGGCGAAAAAAATGCCAGTTCCGCGCCCATCGCCCGCAGCGTATCCAGATTGGCCGGGTACAGGAAAGCAAACGCGGTGTCGCAGGCGATGCCGATGCGGACGCCGCGCAGCAACCGGGGCGGTGGTTCAACGGTGACCGGGGCAAAGGCGACCGGCGGCGGCAATTCCGCCAGAGCGGTTTGCGCGATCAGCGCGGCGGCGGCTTCCAGCCGGGTTTCCAGATCAGCGATTTCCACCGCCTGCACCAGGCCCAGATGCCGGTCGGGCAGGGCAATTTCCCCGGCGCGGGGCAACCAGCCGTAATAGCGAAGGTCCGGCGGCAGGCTTTCCGCCAATAATTCAGCATGGCCTGGCCCGGCGACCCGGTTTGCCAGCACCCCGGCCAGCGGTAAGTCAGGGCGATAATGCGCCAGGCCGTAAGCTATTGCGCCGAAGGTTTGCGCCATCGCATGAGCATTGATCAGCGCCAGCACCGGGACGCCGAACAACCGAGCCAGATCGGCGCTGGACGGCGTTCCGTCAAACAGTCCCATCACCCCCTCAATCAGGATTAAATCGGCTTCCTGCGCTGCCTGATACAGAAGCGCCCTGCAATCGCGTTCGCCGACCATCCATAAATCCAGTTGGTAAACCGGCTGGCCGGAAGCCCGCTCCAGAATCATTGGGTCGAGAAAATCCGGCCCGGTCTTGAAGGCCCGGACGGTATGGCCCCGGTTGCGGTGGTAACGCGCGAGCGCGGCGGTCACGGTGGTTTTGCCTTGGCCGGAGGCCGGAGCGGCGAGCAGGAGTGCGGGGCAGGTCGTGGGCATTGGGAGAAATCAAAAGTTAAAGGTTAAAGCTTGTTGTGGTGTAAAACGGGCATCTTGCCCGTTTCAATACGGGCTGGAAGCCCGTGCTAGGCCTGTAGTAAAGGCTATGGAGCGTGAACAGTTGCCAGAATCGGCTATTTCGGCGATGACCGCAGTGGCAGTCTATTCTTAAAGAAACTACCGACCCCACACATGATCGGGACTCAATTTCCAACTCGGGACCCGATTTCCAACTCGGAACCCGATTTCCAACGACCGGAGAAATTCCTATGTTCCAGGTTTATGGCTGTCCCCGCACTCGTTCTACTCGTGTTGTCTGGGCGCTGGAAGAAGCGGGCGTCGAATATGAGTACCAAAAAGTCGACCTGTTTGCTGGTGAAGGTCGGCAGCCCGCCTATCTGGCGCTGAATCCCGGCGGCAAGGTGCCAGCGCTGGCCGATGACGATCTGGTGCTGACCGAGTCAGCGGCCATTTGTACCTACATCGGCGACGCTTTTCCCACCAGCGGCCTGACCCCATCATTTGGTTCCCCGGAACGCGCCCGCTATAACCAGTGGTGCTTTTTCGCCATGTGCGAACTGGAACAGCCACTGTGGACGATAGCCAAGCACCGTTTCGCCCTGCCGGAAAAACGCCGGGTGCCGGATGCAATTGAAACAGCGGTCTGGGAGTTCGCCATCGCCACCAAGGTGCTGGCCACAGGTCTCGGCGGGCGGGAGTTTCTGGTCGCGGAACGGTTCACCGCCGCCGACATTCTGGTGGCGCATACCCTGGCCTGGGCGCAATCGTTTGAGTTGCCGCTGGGTCATACCGTGTTGGAAGCCTACGCCGAACGGTTGTTGGCGCGGCCCGCGCTGGCCCGGGCCAAGGCACAGGAGCAGAATGCGGTCTGAAACCCCCGAAATCCGCCATCTGCTGCGCTACGGTTACACCACCGGCGCTTGCGCCACTGCGGCCAGTCTGGCGGCAGCGCATCGTTTGCTGGCGGGGGTTGAACCGGCTCAGGTGACTATCACCCTGCCACGCGGCCAGCCGGCGCAATTTCCGTTAGCTTACTGCCGGTTGACGGCGACTGGCGCGGAAGCAGCGGTGGTCAAGGATGCTGGTGACGATCCTGATGTAACTCATGGGGCGCTGATTGTCGCCGAGGTGAGATTGCGCCAAGCGCCGGGGGTCGCGTTCCAGGCCGGAACGGGGGTGGGAACCCTCACTTTGCCTGGCTTGCCGATTCCACCCGGCGAGCCGGCCATCAATCCCACTCCCCGGCGGATGATCGCGGAGCATTTGGCACAGGCAGCCGTTGAGTCAGGTTATTGCGGTGGATTTGAAATCGTTATTGGTATTGAAAACGGCGCGGAACTGGCGTTAAAAACGCTGAATCCGCGGCTGGGTATTATTGGCGGACTGTCTATTCTTGGCACGACTGGCATCGTCCGGCCTTTCTCCTGTTCTGCCTATATCGCTTCGATCCAGGAGGCCATTGATGTGGCTCGCGCCAATGGGTGCAGTCACATCGCTGCATGCACCGGCGCTGCCAGCGAAAATCTGATGCGAACCCATTATCGGTTGCCGGACTTGGCGCTGATTGAAATGGGCGATTTTGCCGGGGCAGTGCTGAAGCATCTGCGGCGGGCGCCCATTCCTCAACTGAGCCTGGCCGGCGGCTTCGGCAAGATCAGCAAACTGGCGGCGGGTCACCTCGATTTACACAGCCGCAGTTCTAGCGTGGACTTTCTATTGCTGACCAGGGAGGCGGCGGCGCTGGGTGCAAAAGCCGACTTGCAGGCGGCAATGCGAACCGCCAACACCAGCCAGCAGGCATTGGCGCTAGCTCATGCGGCGGGGTTGCCATTAGGCGAGCGGATTTGCGACAAGGCTCGCGATCAGGCCCGCGCCATTCTTCCGCCTGAGGTCACAGTGGAAGTCTGGGCGATGGACCGCGAAGGCCAACCGGTCGGTCATGCCGGGTTTGCTTGAGAATAGAGGATGATGAGCAGGTTTCAGCGGGGTCTTGCGACTCCGGCCCGCGCCTTCCCCTCCACCGGCGTTAGTTCCCGCCCAACTAGCGGTAGCCAGCGCCTCACTTCGCCGGGCTTTTCCACGTTATCGGCGGTTACATATTCGGATAATTCGGCCCGCCGCCACCTTCCGGGGTCACCCAGTTGATGTTCTGGGTCGGGTCCTTGATGTCGCAGGTCTTGCAGTGGACGCAATTCTGGGCATTGATTTGCAAACGCGGGTTGTTGCCCTCGCTGTCCCGGATGATTTCATAAACCCCCGCCGGGCAATAGCGCTGCTCCGGGGCATCGTACCAGGCCAGATTGACCTGAATTGGGACCGCCGGGTCCTTGAGGGTCAGGTGGCAAGGCTGATCCTCGCCGTGATTGGTGTTGGAAATAAACACCGAGGACAGCCGGTCGAAACTGACCTTTCCGTCCGGCTTGGGATAGTCGATCTTCGGACACCCGGACGCCTTCTTGAGCTTGGCATGATCCGGTTTATGGTGGAGGGTCCACGGCGCTTTGCCCCGAAGCATGTAAGTATCCAGCGCCGAGTACGCAATCGCGGCCCACAAGCCCCAACTGAACGACGGCTTGATGTTGCGGACTTGATAAAGCTCTTCCCATAGCCAGCTCTTTTGCAACGCTTCGGGATAGTCGGTAACTTCATCCGCGCTGCGCCCGGCCCTGACCGCGGCGAACACCGCTTCCGCCGCTACCATCCCCGACTTCATTGCGGTGTGCGTACCCTTGATCTTGGGCGCGTTGAGAAAGCCGGCGGTGTCGCCAATCAGCAGTCCACCGGGGAAGGTCAGTTTGGGAATCGACTGGAAACCGCCGGCGGAAATGGCCCGCGCCCCGTAAGCCATGCGTCGCCCGCCTTCAAAGGTCGGACGAATATCGGGATGGGTCTTGAAGCGCTGGAATTCCTCGAACGGCGACAAGTGCGGGTTTTCATAACCCAGGCCGACCACAAACCCGACCGCAACCTGATTATTTTCGAGATGGTAGAGGAAGGACCCGCCATAGGTACTGGCGTCCAGCGGCCAACCGACCGTGTGGACGATCTTGCCCAATTGGTGCTGGGCAGGATCGATCTCCCACAGTTCCTTGATGCCGATGCCGTAGGTCTGCGGATCCACGCCCTCGCGCAGCTTAAACTGCTCGAACAGAGTCTTGGTTAGCGAACCCCGACAGCCCTCGGCGCAGAGGGTGTAGCGGGCACGCAGTTCCATCCCCGGCGCAAACTGTTCAGTCGGCTGACCATCGCGGCCTATGCCCATATCACCGGTCGCCACGCCCACGACTGCGCCGTCACTGTTGTACAGCACTTCGGCGGCGGCGAAGCCGGGGTAGATTTCCACCCCCAGTTCTTCAGCCTGGGTCGCCAGCCAGCGACACAGGTTGCCCAGACTGATGATGTAGTTGCCGTGGTTATTCATCTGCGGCGGGGTGGGCAACCGGTACGAACGCGCACGGCTCAGGAACAGGAACTGGTCTTCTCCCGCCGGCGTGTGCAGCGGCGCGCCCCGTTCCTGCCAATCAGGAAACAGTTCGTTCAGGGCGCGCGGCTCGACGACTGCCCCGGACAGGATGTGCGCCCCGACCTCGGACCCTTTTTCCAGCACGAATACGCTGAGTTCCTGATCGTGTTGCGCGGCTAACTGCTTCAAACGGATCGCGGCAGCCAGGCCAGACGGGCCAGCGCCGACGATCACCACGTCATATTCCATACTTTCGCGTTCTACTTTCACCGGGTCACTCCTTCTGGGTCATTCAGGTTGGAGACGGCGGGAAATCCCCCGCTTGAGCGTGGAATCTCCGCAACTTTCGCGATTGTAGCAAGCCGCCGCCCTGAATTATTGCTCTTTAACGCCAAGCCAGATCCATCAACGAAAGCCGCCGGGCTGGCGGTGTTAGCCTGTGGAGAGACTGTAAATCCTGTTTCCGCGAAAGTGGACATAGGCAGGACTCAGTAAAGCAGGAGGCCCTGATAGTGATGTCAGGAATCCCCGTCCTTTAGGGCGGGGAGGATGTCAAGCTCCCAGGGACTCATCAGGGTGATGAGTAACAGCTTTTCAAACTCGCCAGCGAACCGCCCGATAATCGCTTCCGGGTCGGCGACCAGCTTCTGATCAGCGACCAGCCCGAAATGCACCCGGTTGTTATAGCTGAGAATACTGACGCCTATGCCGATCTGCCCGGACTGCGGCACCCAAAACATCATCTCGGCCATCCGCGCCCCGCCCAGATAAATCGGTCCACTCGGACCCGGGACGTTGGTCATCACCGCCGAGGCTTTCTTACTCAGCATCTCCAGCAATGATTGCTGTATCCGGTTTGGCCCCATCCCGGCGGCCCCGAGCAGTCCTAGCGCGAGGATCGGCTGAAATGATTCTTTCAACTCGTTCATCCGTTGCCGCACTTCGTAGACCCGCTCCAGCGGGTTAGCGATGCCGACCGGCAGGGTCAGAAATACCAATCCGAAGTAATTGCCGAGCTGAGCGGCTTTCTCCTGCGAGCGCAGATTGACCGGGATCACCGCTCGCACCTGCAACTCGGCAGGAACTGGATCGCCCTGCTCGACCAGATAGTCACGCAGCGCTCCCGCTACCGTCGCCAGCAGCACGTCGTTAACCGATCCACCGAGCGCCCTGCCGATGGTCTTGACCTGATCCAAGGGCAGCGGCTCGGCCCAAGCGACCCGCTTGGAGACGCCCAGATCGCCCTTGAAGCGGGTTCTGGAATCATCGTTCATGAGGGCGAGACGGATAATTTCAGCCGTCAGCCGGACCCCGGTGCGGGCATAGTCCAACGCATGAGTCGGATGCTTGAACATATCCGCCCCTTCTCCGATCAGCCCCCGGCCCAGCTTGAGAGTGGTCTGCACCGCCTTGTCCACCGGATTGAAAAACCGCCGAAAAATACCGGCTTCCTCCTCAGCCCGTTTAACTTCGGCCTCGGGCGTAGGCGCGACACCGGGGGCAGGATCGGTCAGTGCCAGCAGAACGTGAATCAGGGCGATGCCGTCGGCATAGCTGTGGTGAATCCGCAGAATGATGGCGCTGCCGCCCTGGTAGTCTTCGACCAGATGGAATTGCCACATTGGTTTTGAGAAATCCAGCGGGGTACTCATCAGATCGCTGGCCAAATGTTGCAATTCAGCCTTGTCGGCCCGGCCCGGCAAGGCAGTACGCAGCACATGGCGGTTAATGTCGAAGTACGGATCGGTTTCCCAGAATGCGCCGGCAGCTTTTTGCGCCGCCCGTTGAGTAAAGCGCCGATATTTCAGGAATCGGGTCTCGACAACCTCGCGCAGCCGCTCATACCCCAATCGCTCGGCGAAAATCATAACCCCGGTAATCATCATCAGATTGGTCGGGCGTTCCATCCGCAGCCAAGCGGTGTCAATCCCGGAGATGCGCTCGCTGTCTTTGTTTTTGGGCATGAGGAAATCCAGAATCATCTGGATTTTCCGCGAGAAACCCCGACATTGATGCCGGGGAGGGATAGCGGACGGCGCGGCAGTTCCCCTCGTGGGGACTGTTTAAGCGCCGCTCTTTTCGGTAAAATCTCCCACATCAGATCGTGATAATCAAGCGATCCGGATCCATCAACGAAGGCCGTCGGGCTGGCGGTGTTAGCCTGTGGAGAGACTGTAAATCCTGTTTCCGCGAAAGTGGGCATAGGGAGGACTCGGTGAAGCAGGAAACCCGGATAGTGATGTCAGGAATCCCCGTCCCCCGCATTCGCGAGGGCAGGCCTTTTAGGGCGGGGAGGATGTCAAAGTTGCAGCAATCTCGAATTCCGGTGCCAAAGGCCACGACTACCCCACGGAGAAAACCCGCCATGTCCGACTTAGCGACCCGTTTCCAAACCGCCGCCGATGACAGCAAGCAGCTCAGCAAGCGGCCCGACAATGACACCCTGTTGAAGCTGTACGCCACCTTCAAGCAGGGATCGAGCGGCAATGCTGAAGGCAAGCGCCCCGGTTTTACGGATCTGGTGGGCCGCGCCAAGTACGATGCCTGGGCCAAGCTGAAAGAGATGCCCAAGGAAGACGCCATGCAGCAATACATTGATTTGGTCGAGTCGCTCAAGAATGCCTGACCAAGCATAGTTCAGCCGTTTGAACAAAAAAGCCGGAACCCAGGTTCCGGCTTTTGCTTTAGGCGATTTCCTGATTTAAAGATGATTCCGCAAACAGTCATTTCCCAGCCGCGTCATACCTGCGCAAGCGGGTATGACGGAGAGAAGCGCCGCCAGACACGGTTAGGCTCCTTTGTTGCCGCCTTCATCATACAGTGCCCGAATCAACGACTTATCGCGCTGGTAAATATCATCCCGGAACTGAATGTCACCGTTCTCATCCGCCCAGACCGTCCAGTACAACAGGTAGACCGGAATCTGCTGCGGCAGGGTGACCACCCGCTGCTTACCGCTGGCGGCGGCGGTTTTGATGGCGTCTTTGCTCCATTTCGGGTCGTGCTTGAGCAGGTATTCGGCCAGTTCGACCGGGTTGGAAATGCGGATGCAGCCCGAACTGAACGTGCGCTGGCTACGGCTAAACAGGCTGCGCGACGGGGTGTCGTGCAGATAGACGTTGTAAGGATTGGGGAACATGAACTTGATCCCGCCCAGCGCGTTGCGCGGTCCGGCATCCTGGCGCAACTGGTAATTGAAATTGCCCGCCCCGACCGCGCTCCAGTTCACTGCGCCTGGATTGATCTGCTGTCCGGCGCTGTTATAAACGCGAATGCCCTGGCCGGCCAGCGCGTAAGGGTTGCGCCGCAGTTTCGGCAACTTGTCCTTGACCGCGATGGAGCGCGGTACATACCACTTGGGACTGAGTACCAGATAGGCCATGTTGGCGGTAAACGTCGGGGTTTGCCGTTCCTGCCGGCCCACCACCACGTTTGATTCGATCACCGGCTTGCCGTTTTCGATCACGCTCATCCGAAAACTGGGAATGTTGACCAGGATATAGCGTGCGCCGAAATCATCCGGCAACCAGCGCCAACGCTCCATGTTCAATTCAATTTGGCGAATCCGCTCCGAAACCGGCACATTAAGGGCAGTCAGGGTGGCAGCGTTGACGTTCCCCGTCTCGGCCAGACCATGTCGACGCTGGAAACCACGCATCGCCTCGGTCACTGTCTTGTCATGCGCCGGGTTCTTACCCCACTCGCCGCCGACCTCGCCCAAGTCACCACTGGCCTGCAAGCGGGTCCGCAAGGCTTTACCCGGCGCGGTGCCGACGATCGGCCAGCCGCCAGCCTCTTCAACCTTGCGGTAGCGATGCAGTGTGTCCCGCAACTGGACGTAACCTTTGCCCTGCGGACTCAGCGCCCGCAATGAAGCAACGATCTTGTCTCCGGCCAGCGCTTCGCGCAGGGTTTCAGCCAGATCGCGGGACCGGGGCTTGATTGCCCATTCGGGATCGACCTTGCGCGGCGACAGCCGGCCCGACAACAGGTGCGAGGCATAGGTCAGATACGCATCGGTGAACAGCAGATCGGCATCGGCCAGTGGTCCGGCAGTCGGCGCGGCCTCGCCCTGCTCCAGTGACTTGAGCAACTTTTGCAAGGCAGCACGGTGGTAATCAGCAGCCCGTAGCCCTTCACGGTCTGCCTCGCCCAGCGCCTTGATGAGATCAGCCGCTGCCGACAAGGGCTTGCCATCAGCGCTGAGCCAAGCGGCCCGATAGTCGCGCTGGGCGTAAAAGGGCATCAGGTAATGCGCCCGCAGCTCGCGGTTCTCGACTTTGACCGTGGTCGGCAACGGATCAATGCGGATCCGCTGGCAGATTTGATCGGCGATCCGGTTTTGCAGCCCGTTATCGATCGCTGGACAAGGCGGCAACTGTGGTGGTGGGGCGGCGACGGTTTCAACCGGTGCGGCTTCCTCGACCTTCGGCTCCGGCTCGGCGTCTTCTTGTTGATCCAGCGGCGCGGGGCCGGGTTTCAATGCCGCGACTGCCGAAAGCGCGTCTGATTTCGGCGAACTGATGGGGGTATTTTGAATGGCTGGCACCGGATCGCTGGCCGCTTGCGCCACAACGGGTGGAGAGTTAAGCGCACAAGCGCCTAATAGCGTACAAAACCCTAAGGAAACAATGATCCGCTTGGACATGGCGATGAGCGACCTGATGCTGGCGAGTGACTTAATGTAGGGTATCAATGATACCAACAAAGTATTAAAATGACAACTGAATGACTGGATAAAACAACAAAAATCGGAGTATTTCAGTCCGGCTTAGAGCGCAGCCGGCCTTTCTGTATCGATCAGCGCTGGCACTTTTTCTCGTTCCCCGGTTTCCCTTATCACACTAGCCGTTCCAAGCCGATGTACGCCACCGCAACGGTCAGTTGCCATTTGCCCATTGCACCGCGCCCGGCCAAGGTCAGGACGCCAAAATAGTAAAGGATCCAAGCGGCGCGGTGGTTCGGATGAGGCGATCTCAGGGAATTTGCTCGGTGAACTGCCCCGGAACCGTGACCGAGATCACCCCGCCCCAGGTACACATCAACTTCGACGTGTTATTCAGCGTCGGCATGTTGCTCAGCATGACGGTCGGCGATCCTGGGACCCAAGGCGCGGGCGTGACCGGGATGCAGGGCATCGGGGTCAGCACCCCCATCGCCGCCGCCGTCGCCGCCGCAACCGTCGGATTGGCTGGACTCATACACATCCCAAAGGGCAGGATGTTGACCATGGGCTTGTTATCCATGATGTTCGCCGCCGGCATATTGCTGGTCATCATCATGTTGATCGGTAACACGATCAGCGAACTCGGCGCGACGCCGAAGCTGCACATCAATACCGCACCGTTACAAACATGCATCCCCATAGTTATACCTCCACTGGAACTAGCGAATTCAACGCGGCGCGAACTCGAAGGGATCGCAGAACAATTGCGCCGCCGGCAATCTCCGCGCCGCGAAGGCGGGTTTGGCGGCAGCGATCATCGGCGGCGGGCCGCTCATATAGACATCGTAGCCGCTCAGATCAGGATAGTCGGCGGCGACCGCTTCATGTACCCAACCCGTCCTGCCCGACCAGTGATCCTCTGGGCATGGTTCCGATAAGACCGGCGTGTAACGGAAGTTTTCGTGTTCTTCCACCCAGTGGCGCGGCAATTCATCCAGATATAACTCCAGTTTGGCCCGCGCACCCCAGTACAGACGCAAAGGCCGATCCAGCCCGATGTGGAAAGCGTGTTCCAGCATCCCTTTAAGCGGAGCGAACCCGGAGCCGCCGCCAATCAGCAGGATCGGGCGCGGCGAATCTTCACGCAGAAAGAAGGTTCCCAGTGGCCCCTGAAAGCGGAGCAGTGCTTTGTCCTTCATCCGGTTGAACACATAATCGGTGAAAAAGCCGCCCGGCGCGTGGCGAATATGCAGCTCCAATAATGCGTCGGCATGGGGCGGATTAGCCAGCGAGAAGCTGCGCCGCCGGCCGTCGGCCAGCAGGATGTCCACATATTGCCCGGCCAAAAATTGCAGGCGCTCGGTATTGGGCAGCTTGAGGAACAGCCGCATCACGTCGGGAGCTAATAATTCCCGTTGTTCAACCCGGCACGGCAGGGTCTTGACGATGAGGTCGCCGCCGGTCTTGACTTCACGGACCTCGATGAGCAGGTTGGAACGCGGTTGAGCCTGGCATAACAGCGCCTTGCCCTCGATCTGCTCGCGTTCGCTGAGGCCGGGCGGACGACCGTCGGGATAGGCCAGTTCGCCGGACTGAACGGTCGCCATGCAGGAACCGCAGGTTCCGTTGCGACAACCATAGGGCAGGACGCTGCCCCGTTCGCGCAGGGCGGCGTCCAGCACCGATTCATGTTCCGCAACCGGAAATTCATGACCGCTGGGCAGAAGCGTGACACGGTAAGGCATGTTCGGGTGATCCTGAACGCTTGGAGAGACTGGGCACACATGCTACATTTTAACGGACGGCAACGCACGGTGCGCACTGTTTGATGGTAATGGCGACATGGCCCGGCGTGTAGCAAGTTCCCGTTTGGAGAGGTGGCAGAGCGGTCGATTGCGACGGTCTTGAAAACCGTTGATCCGCAAGGATCCGTGGGTTCGAATCCCACCCTCTCCGCCAAACAGCAAAAATCCAGTTGCCGCATCTCCCGTCAAATCTCCCCCGCACTTCCCGGCCTGGCTGTTTGTCCACAACGCCACAGCGCCCTGCCTGACCTTGCCAAACCGTTCAGTTATCCTGGCGGAGGCCCGGAAATTGGCCCGGCAGGCGCTGACCCTGGAGACGGTTCGACGGCTAAAAATCGCTCACCCGACATCACCTGCGGCACCAACCGTCCCGATGGCGCTGTGATCATCCGCACCACCTGCGGGTCGTGATTCGGCCCAAAGCTGACATGCACCGGCAACCCCTCCGCATAGAAATACAGCCGGTCGAATGGCGTGTTTGCCACAATCCATTGCGCTACTTCCAGCATGTTCTCATCCTCGACAATGAAATCGACCGCCGCACCCCGCCGCACGCAAACCGGTCGACCCTGCCGGTTTACCTCATGCGCCGCGTGTTGATCGCGCTTGGAGTCAATACGGCCGGGAATCCGCCGGGCCAGCGGCAGTGAACAGAAGCCATAACTCAGCCGGATCATGCCGAAGTAATCGATCACCGGGTCCAGCACGTTCAGGGCCAAATCCAGCAGGGCATTATAACTTTCCGGTTCCCGGGGCAGATTG
>CAIRMO010000072.1 GCA_903879705.1 uncultured Candidatus Competibacteraceae bacterium
GTATCCCTGTTTTCAAAGGGCATGCTCATGGCGGTCGGTCTCCGGTCGTTTGGGTGATGAAGCAACCTGAAGCTTGCCCTTTTTTTACATTTTTTTCAATGATCTATTCCTTAAGCCACCCTTAAGTTGGCGCGTATGGGGATGAACCGTGGGGTTATGGCAGTGGGTATTTTGATGGGGGCCGTTCCCTACATGCGTGGGGATGAACCGCAGGCTCTAGTAGGATACCCGGTCAAAATAACCCGTTCCCTACATGCGTGGGGATGAACCGTGCTATTGATCGTTTTGATGCTGGTGCCAGACCCGTTCCCTACACGCGTGGGGATGAACCGGCTAATGCAATCACTGGAATAATCGCCAGTGAACCGTTCCCTACATGCGTGGGGATGAACCGTAAAAAGCTAATTGCGGTATCCCTATTTTCGCCCGTTCCCTACATGCGTGGGGATGAACCGGTATTGTTATTCAATGCCGTGTCAGGAGTGGCCCGTTCCCTACATGCGTGGGGATGAACCGATGGTTTCCCTGTTCCGTTGCAGATCCAAGTTCCGTTCCCTACATGCGTGGGGATGAACCGAGCCCAGGCTGCGGCTGTTGAATGCGAGCCTGCCGTTCCCTACATGCGTGGGGATGAACCGCGCTATAGTGATTTCGTTCCTGCAACAGCAGGCCGTTCCCTACATGCGTGGGGATGAACCGCCATAGCTGTGTGCAGCCGGGACCGGAGAGGACCGTTCCCTACATGCGTGGGGATGAACCGACTCGCTCGACCGTTTTCTGGATCGTGGAACTCCGTTCCCTACATGCGTGGGGATGAACCGAATGTAATTAGGTGTGACTCGCTTTCGGGTGTCCGTTCCCTACATGCGTGGGGATGAACCGAATTTTGCAGGAGCAGGAGTTCCAGCGATAGTCCGTTCCCTACATGCGTGGGGATGAACCGCGCGATATCGACCCGCTGAAGCCGTCGCGGCGCCGTTCCCTACATGCGTGGGGATGAACCGTTCCGGCAGACCCAGAAAATGTTGGCAAAATCCCGTTCCCTACATGCGTGGGGATGAACCGCTGTTGTTGATTTCCATAAGGCGGCTTTAGCCCGCCCGTAGGATCCTCGGCCCGCGGTGCAAACAGCCGGCTTTAGACGTATTCTCTTTCAGTCGGCGGTTTAGTTCGCCGAAATTCAAACCACCAGCTTTAGCTGGTGGTTGTTGATTGATTTCAGGCATCAGATGGCATGGAAACGGCTACAGGAGCGCTTTCTTGATGCAAATCATGGTATGGACGGCTCTGCTGGTTGTCTTGTCGCTACCGGCGATGGTCAATGCCCAAAGCGCGAGTGATTCTCCCGTCCGTTGTCAGTCGAAAGAAGACCTCGGTGAGCCATTTACGCCAATAGAATTCAAGGTCGTTGGTCAAGGCCGGTTGTATTTCTATTCGGCTCCATTTTCAGAGTGCAAAACGGCGATTTTCATCATTCCGAATGACTACGGCTATAGCCAAGCGGTGCATGAAGGTTGGGCATCTATCACTTACTTTTCGCAACAAGCGGGCGATGTCATTGACGGCTGGGTCGAGGCAAAACGCTTGGAAATTACCGATCCGCGTGTAGCGCGTGGCGAGATCGACGCTCCACCTAAAGCTGCATTTGCGCCGTAGCCAGGATAGACTGACCATGACGATTAAAACCACCAGTGACAGAGACAAGAATGCTATTATTCACCGTGAGGTGATGGCTTCATTCATTGTATCAGGAGATTAACCATGACTCTGGCTGAAACTATTTATCAACATAGTCTCTCTTTACCAGAACAAGCCGCGCGTGAAGTGCTGGATTTTGTTCAATTCATGGAGCAACGCTACGGCACAGTCCCGATTGTACATCAAACGATGGGAGGCACTGTCTCAAATGACAGTGCCGTAGCGAAAAACGCGGACGATGCGTTATCACCGCTTTATCAAGCACTAGAGCGGATTGGTTTTATTGGCTGTGTGGATACTGATGAACAATGGTCAGTACGCTATAAGGATGAAATAGATTTTTCACATAAATGTGGTGGAAAATGATGATCATTGTCGATACTGGTTTTTGGGTAGGGTTAGCGAATCGGCGCGATCAAAACCATAGCCAATGCCGGGCCGTGCTTCGACACTGTACCGAACCTTTGATCACAACCTACCCGGTACTGGTTGAAACGATCCATCTACTCTTTCAGCGGATTGGGGTGTCAATGACCTTGGCTTGGTTTAATACCGTGCAGGCGGAAGGATTTGAATTGTTTACCCTGGATGCCAGTCACCTGCCGCGCATCGGGCGCTTAATGCAACAATACGCTGATTTACCAATGGACTTGGCAGATGCCTCGTTGGTTATTCTAGCCGAACATTTGGGACATGGGCGCATTGTTTCCACGGATCGACGGGATTTTCATACTTACCGCTGGAAAAACCATCATCCTTTTCACAACTTGCTGGCTGTGGATTAGCCGTTACCTTGACCAAGGCGACATAACCGGCCTGCGATGAAAAGCAACAAGCAACGCCGTCAGGAAATCAAGGCGCACCGGATCCGTCGCGCTGAACGGCAAATCCAAATCCGCCGCGTCAACGCCCGGCCTGTGGATCGTTCTATCAGAACCGTTGAAGTCACGCCCGCCCGGTTACGGGCCACGACCAGCTACGGCATTCCGGATTTTGTCCAGCGCGGTTATTACCAGGATTGACCTTTCCGTTGCAAGGATTGCGGCGTTGAAGAAATCTGGACGGCGGCGCAACAGCAGTGGCGGTATGAAGTGGCCCAAGGCGATGTGTGGACGATTGCGGTGCGTTGCCGGGCTTGTCGCTCATTAGAACGGGTGCGAAAAGCCGAAGCCCGGCGGATTCATCTGGAGGGACTGGCGATGAAGCAGGCGCGACCGTTGCCGGAATCAGGAATCCTTGCATGAGCCTTGACGCCCTCCTTTTTCAGCAAGGCGGGCGCTGCTTCTATTGCGGCCAGCGGCTCCAGTTGCCAGTGTGGTCAAAGCGCCGGAAGGAAGAGCCTCTACGCTATGCTATTCAGGCAGGATTGGAAAAGTGCCTGTAACCTGCGCTTTGTCACGTTGAAACGACTTCTCAAGCAACGTCAACCACTCTTTCACCCGGAAACGACCATGTCATTGCGATCTCCCCACGGTCTGCGCCGCCTGGTGGGTTTTAGCCTGTTAGCCAGTCTGCTGCTGGTGACTCCACTCTGGGCTGAGTTGCCAATACCACCAGAACTGACCGGGCTGACCAGTCCTGGCGGTCAGTCTCGATTGCTGGACAGCGAATTCAAGCAAGCCTACTGGCCGCTTTCTATCTTTTTCGAGACCCAGAAAAACCAAGCCTATTGCTCAGTCGCCAGTTCGGTGATGGTCCTCAATGCGTTGGGCGTCCCGCGTCCGGTGGTCAGCGCCTGGCCCGATTTTACCTTTTTCACGCAAGACGATTTTTTTGCCAAGGTTGACCCGGCCTTGGCTAATCCCGCTACTGTTGCCAAAGAAGGCATGACCTTGATGCAACTAGCCGAGGTGCTGAAAACCTTTCCGGTCGCCGTAGAACCTCATTTCGGCCAGGACTTGAGTCTGGAATCCTTTCGGGAGTTGCTCAAACGAGGGGTCAACAGTCCGGCGAGGTTGGCGCTGGCTAATTTCAACCGCAAGCTCATTTATCAGGTGGGCGGCGGCCACTGGTCGCCCGTAGCGGCTTACCATGCTCCCTCGGATAGCGTGTTGTTGATGGACGTTGCTCGCTACAAGTATCCGCCCGTGTGGGTGACGGTGAAGGACTTGTATGAGTCTGTTCGCAGTGTTGATGACACCAGTCATCGCTCGCGGGGGCTGATTCTGGTCAGTCGCTAATTCCTTTATTCTGGAGAGGTTTATGTTTCGACCAATTTTTAGTGAGCGTGATCATGATTCAGCAAGGAGCCACCACCTGCTGGCGGTGATCGTCGCTATTGGGCTGGCTTTGAGTAGTGGATCGACCACAGGGCGGGTTTCGGAGTCGGTATCGAACTCGCCTTCAGCGACCGGACTTGCGTTGCCGCGAACCGACGGCGATGAACTCTTATCGCCGCCACCCGCGTTTACCCCGGTGGAACAGCTACGGCTGTTCACTGAGGGTCAGCGGGCCTGTCAAGGGCCGTGCGTCACGCCGTTTGGCACCGTTCTCGGTGTGGCTGATGGTGCCGAAGGGAGATCCAACTGTGTTTCAACCTGCATTCGTCCCGAACGCTCTTTTCTCGATCTCCAGACCGGCGAAGCCGCCGTACATCAGGAACAGCCGGACGCCGTGCGATTTCAGTACATCGGCGTGACCTATCAATGCGTCGAATATGCCCGCAAATGGTGGATGAAGAATCATCATCTGACCTTTGGCGATGTGGATAGCGCCTACAACATTCTCTACCTGACCGAAGGTAGCGACATCCGAACGCATGAAACCATCCCCTTGGCGCGCTCAGTCAATGGCACAGCCCGCCGCCCACGCAGCGCGGCGATTTGCTGATCTATGCGGCGGATCGATCTGATCCGGAATGGCGGCATGGTCATGTGGCGGTGGTTGTGGCTGTCGATTTGGAAAGAGGCCAGGTCGCACTGGCCGAAGAAAACTACGATAACCGGCCATGGCAACAACCCCAAGGATTTGCCCGCCAAATTCAGCTATTTGAGGTTGGAGGGCGATACACGTTGCTGGATGTGCCGATGACCACGCATCGCAATGAGGAAGGAGGACGTATTACCGGCTGGATTTATCCGCAGATAGCGCCGTAATCTTCCATGACCTCCCAACTTCTTTCCGACTACGGGCTGTTTCTGCTCAGTCGAGGCGTTCAGCCCGGCACCCGGCTGTTCTTTTTCGACTTGCCGATTGACCATATCACCCGCCCGGCCTTACGCATGGTCAGTGTCACCCTCAGCATCGAAGAGCCGGGTCAGGATTACGCGATTTCCTTCGACTTCATCGGCCCACGGATTGATGAGTTATTGGCGGTATTTCCAGAATCGGCCCGCGAGGCGTTATGGCAGTGGCTGGAAGACCGCACCACCGTGGGTGAACACTTGCAGTTATCGCCGACTGCCATCGTTTTCAACCTTGAAGCCACGTTAGGCACGATCCAGCGTGGCGTCTACGAGCAATTTGTGCCGCTGATCGTGCAACGAGTGATCATTCAGCCATGAATCCTTTGGATCGTTTTGCCTTGGCGGCGATTACCTTCTATCAACGCCACATCTCACCGCGCAAAGGCTTCTGTTGCGCGCATCGCGTTCAACACGGCGGGTCGTCCTGTTCAGAATATGCCCGCCAGACCTTGACCGGCTACGGCTTCTGGCAAACCGCGCCGCTACTTTGGTGCCGGTTACACGCTTGTCGAGATGCCGCGCGGGCCTTGGTTGCTGGACGGGATGATGAGGACGAGGAGCGTAAAAAGCCGTGGTGGCAGGTGCTGGACTGCCTGGACATCTTTGGTTCTTGCGATGCGGGCTGCATTCCAGATTCCTGCCTCCGGTTGCGGATCAGGCGGTAACAGCCCGGCCTTGAATTTGCTTCACTTCGAGTTCAGGCATAGCCGGATAAGGTCTGGTTCCATAACTTGTCGATTTTGGAGCCGTATTGCATGAAAATTTTGTTGATTCTTATGGTCAGCGCCGCAATGTTAATTGCGCCGACCCTGCTGGTGCCTGACCGAGCGGCGGATGATGAGGACTGATAACCGCTGGCCCCGCCCCTGATCGACACCCGCCGCCTCCGGGCGGCTTTTTTATGCTTGACCTTGAGGAAATCCGCTTTTACGATTAATCGTATTCTTACAAAAGCGGAATTAAGAGCAATGATCCTGGCGTTTCTGAACCAAAAGGGCGGCGTGGGCAAAACGACCTTGGCTGTGCATATCGCCGCGGCGCTGGCCCAGCGCGGGGCGCGAGTTTTGTTGATCGACGCCGATCCGCAAGGCAGCGCTCTCGACTGGGCGGCGTCCCGAACCGATCCACCGCTGTTTCCGGTGATCGGGCTTCCCAAGCCGAAACTGCACAAGGAAGTTCCGGCCCATGCGCTGAATTACGAGTACATCCTCATCGACGGCCCGCCCCGCGTGAACGAATTGGCGCGGTCGGCGATTATGGCGGCGGATCAGGTGGTAATCCCGGTTCAGCCCTCGCCTTACGATGTCTGGGCGGCCAAGGACATTGTGGATTTGATCCGTGAGGCGGTCATCTATCATCAAAACCTCACCAGCGCATTTGTAATTAACCGTAGAATCGTAAATACAGCGTTAGGTCGGGATGTGGCTGGCGCCCTCGCCGGTTATGCCATTCCGGTGCTGAAGACGCATATTTGCCAGCGGGTGGCTTTTGCCGAAAGCGCGGCCAACGGAAGTACGGTGTTGGAAACCGATCCCACCAGTCTGGCGAGCCTGGAAATTATGGCTCTCACTGAGGAATTGGTCAGGCAAGAACCGCGACCAGGAGTTGCTATATGAGCAAGAAGGTCACGTTCGGCGTTAAGCCGGAGCCAGCACGAGCAGACGCTGCCAAAGTCGCCAAAGTCGATGAATGGGTCAATATCCGCGACCAAGACGCCATGAAGCGGCTTACTATCGACGTACCGGCCAGCCTGCACGCCCGGATTAAAAGCCAGTGCGCGCTTCGAGGGGTGAAAATGGCGGATGAAGTCAGGGAGTTGTTGGAGAAGCAGTTTCCTAAATCGTAAATGCGATTTTAATGAATTGTATTTGGCGTGGGAGGCACGGTTATGACTGAATCCGTAAAACCAAACGAGGAAATCAAGATCTCGGCGGCGATTCTGGCGCTGTCGGAGCCGTACCTGAAGAAGTATTCAAAACCACATCAGGTTCAGGGGGTCATCACGCTCACCATCGCTGCTTGGAATCTTTCGCTGGTCACCGGGAAGGAACAAGCCCATCTGGAACGACTGTTGCGGGACGGACCGTTGGCCGGTTGGTGCGGAGAAGACGTGGCGAGCGTGTTGAACGTGGTGGATACCTTGGTCGAACACAAGCGCCGCGACTATCCAGAGGTACATGAATTCATTCTCAAGCATGACCTGTCTTATGTCGACGGTACGATTACCTTGACCGTAGGTACTGCGCCGATGCTGCCCGAACGCCTGGCGAGTTCCGCTTGAATCCGCCACGACTCAGGAGCCGCTCGTGTTCATCTCTGGCCCGGCTCATCGCCAGCAACCCGAACAGGCAGAACGGCCACGCCGCACGTTCTACACGCTGACCTCCCGACTGAGCTATTCACGCAATGGTCAGGGTCGATCTGACAATCTGTCGTCCAAAGACCTGTCCACCAGGTCGAGGAGTAAACCAATGACAGTCAAGACGTGGTTAATCAGCGGTGTTGTCGCCACCCTCATTCTAATCCCGCTGCAAAATGCTCAGGCGTGGGATAACGGCTCTGGGGGTGGTCGCCACGGAGGGCAAGGCTACTCTCAGGGAAATCACGGCTACTCCAGAGATTCCGGCTACGACCGAGGATACCGAGGCTACGAAGGTCGAGGTTACTCTGGCAACCGTGGTGGTTACGGCAACCACGGCGATGATCGGCGTTCGGGTGGCGGTTATCACGGCGGTCACCACGGTTATTATGGTGGTGATAATGGCCGCCGGCCTATGGATCAGCCGGAGCGGTGAGTCGCTCAGTCTATTGCTCAAGGCGCTGCTGGTTTCTGAATGGAAAACCGCATCAGTTTTATGGATTAGCCCGCCCTTTCAAGGTCAGTTTCACTCGCCCAATAGTCGCGGTCGGCGAGTCCACGACAATAACGACTGGCGGCTTCGTTTCGATGACCGGCGGCTTGGTTTCCATCACCGGCGCTTTTGATGGAACCGTGGCTGCCGCATCCGGCTTCGGTTTCTTCTCGAACACTTGCACTGCCGGACCGTCCAGCCGAAAACCGCCCGCCACACCTTCGCCTATTTTGCCGGTAATCGTCGCTACCCATTGCGGATAGTTCTCGGCTGCCGTTTTCAAGGTATTCCAGACCTTGTTCTTCACGTCCACCACCACCGTTTTCCCTTCGGCCTGTACCGCAAAC
>CAIRMO010000073.1 GCA_903879705.1 uncultured Candidatus Competibacteraceae bacterium
ATCCTGCCCGTGTTTAGCCCACGGGCAGGATGCCCGTGCTACGATAAATTCCACAACTTGAATCGGATTCCTATACCAATTTTTGGCAGATTTTCGCATTCAGAGTTTCCGGTTTCCGTCATTCCCGCGAATGCGGGAATTCAGTAACCCGCTGAAAAATCTGGATACCCGCTTTCGCGAGTATGACGAATTGAGCGGGGTATGACGAATGGAGCGGGGTATGCCCACTCATCGCGGAATCTCCAGCACCGCTTCCAAGCCACCACCGGGATGATTGCGCAGGGTCAACTCGCCGCCATGAGCGCGGGCGATGTTACGAGCAATGCCCAACCCCAAACCCGCCCCGCCGGTGTCACGACTGCGCGAGCTTTCCAGCCGGTAGAACGGCTCAAACACCCGTTCTTGCTCGGCTTCGGGAATGCCGGGACCCTGATCGCGGAGAGTGAGCGTCAGCCGATCCGGGGCATCGATCACGGTCATCTCCGCCTGTTGACCATATTTCAGCGCATTGTCGATCAGGTTGGTCAGGCACCGTTTCAGCGCCAGCGGGCGGCAGCGCAGCGGCTGGCGAGCGGTTCCCGCGATGCGGAGTTCCTGACCGGCGTCTGCGGCATCTTCCCGGAGCGACTCCAGCAGCGCATCGAGATCCAGCGCCGCCAACGGCTCGCTGGTTTCACCGCCGCGCAGGAAATCCAGCGAGGCTTGCGCCATGTGCTGCATCTCGTCGAGATCGGCCTGGAATTTTTCCCGCAACGGCGATTCCTCCAACAGTTCCGTGCGCAGCCGCAACCGGGTGATCGGCGTCTTCAGATCGTGCGATACCGCGGCCAGAATTCGATCCCGATCCTGGATATAGCGGATCAGCCGGCTCTGCATCAGATTGAACGCCTGCGCGGCGCGGCGCACTTCCAGTGGCCCGGTTTCCGCCAGCGCCGGACGGCGAATATTTCGGCCCAGCTCAGTCGCCGCATCAGCCAGCGCCGCCAAAGGCCGGGTCAGGGTTCGCACCGCCAGCGCGGCCAATCCCGCCACCGATACCAGTAGCACCAGCAGGATCAACAACAGCCGGATCGGCCACGCGATCACTTCCTCGGGCAACACCTGCTGAAAAGTCGCTACTGCGCCATCCCGCAAACGGGCCTGCACCACGAAATTGCGCAATCCCATCATCATGGCGTGGCGACGCCAACCGGGCATCCGTGGATCGTGGCCGCCCGGCGGCATGGGCGGAGCCGAATCGCCCCGGGGCGGGCGGTCCGCGAACGGCGGCGGCGGCAGATCATCGGTAATTTCCACCTGGAACGGTCGATCCGGCCCCAATTGCCGTTTCAGCAAGGCGCGAAACAGGGTGGTTTGATAACGGTCATCCGGTTCGGCTTCGCTTTGCCACGGCAGATCAAGACTGAGGCGGGTCGGCGGCAAATCCAGCGCGGAGACCAGTCGCCGCCGCTCGGCATCGTCGAGAGTATCGAGCAACTTGACGATAGCGGCGATCCGCTGGGCGACATGACCGCCGACCGCGTGATACAGCGCCTGATCGCGGTCTTGCAGCAGGATGGCGGCACTGAGCAACTGAGCCGCGACCAGACCGCCGGTCAAAAACAGCAGCAGGCGGCCAAACAGGGATTGGGGCAGCAAACGCATCAGAATTCCAGATTGACGTGAACCGCCAGCAGATAGCCTTCATTACGGATCGTCTTGATCAGCAGTGCCTCACGCGGGTCATCGCGCAACCGCCGCCGCAGCCGGCTGACCTGCACATCAATACTGCGGTCGAACGGCGCAGCCTCGCGGCCCTGGGTCAGATCGAGCAACTGGTCACGATCCAGCACCCGTTGCGGATGCTCCAGAAATACCCGCAGCAACCGATAGTCACTGGCGCCAAGCGGAATCAAAACCCCATCCGGGGCAATCAATTGACGGGTGGCGATCTCCAGGGTCCAGCCGGCGAAATGGAACCGACGCACCTCGCCCGGTTCGGCAGGCAGGCTGCGCGACCGCCGCAGAATGCTCTTGATGCGGGCTAGCAGTTCACGCGGGTTAAACGGCTTGGGCAGATAATCATCAGCGCCCATCTCCAGACCGACGATCCGGTCGGTATCATCGCCGCGTGCGGTCAACATGATGATCGGAATGGCGGAACGGGCGCGCAGAGTGCGGCACAAAGTCAGGCCATCATCGCCGGGCAACATCAGATCGAGGATGACCAGTTCCACCGGTTCCCGCTCCAGCGCCGCCCACAGCCCGCGCCCGTCAGCGACTCCGCTGACCCGAAAGCCGTTGCGGCCCAGATAATCGGCCAGTAGTTCCCGCAGGCCAGGATCGTCATCCACGATGAGGATACGGTCGCTCAAAACGTCGGCTCCCGGCAGGTAGCGTTGATGGAAATTTAGAGACGGCCCATATGCAAAAAGCCCGGCAGAGCCGGGCTTTTGCAAAATCAGGCGTTGAAAATCAGACCTGATCGAGCGGTTTGATGTTAGTTGCCTGTTTGCCTTTGGGGCCAGTCGTCACATCAAAGGAAACCTTCTGGTTCTCTCTGAGCGTTTTGAAGCCTCGCGCCTGAATGGCGGAGAAGTGCGCAAACAAATCATCGCCGCCGTTATCGGGGGTGATGAAACCGAATCCTTTCGATTCGTTAAACCATTTCACGGTGCCAGTAACCATACTCAATGTATTTCCTGAAACTGAA
>CAIRMO010000074.1 GCA_903879705.1 uncultured Candidatus Competibacteraceae bacterium
CCCGGTTCCGGGTCGATACCCAAAGCTGCTGGCTAAAAAGTCCTGTTCATAAATCGCTTCGAGAATCTTGGCAGCGGCCATTTGTAACACTTTATCCGCCGTCGCCGGAATCCCCAAAGGTCGCCATTTTCCATTCAGCTTTGGAATATATTTTCTCAGGACTAACTTCGCTCGATACCAACCGCCTTTCACACTTTCCGCCAGTTCGGTGAGGTTGTTTTCCAGGTTTTGCCCATAGTTATAGGCGCTCTCCCGGTCGACTCCCACCGCCGCTCGTTGATTGACAAAGCGCCAACCATAGCGCAGAAATTCCAGGCTCAGTAGTGCGATCAGGTTTTGGAAAGCATGAGCTTTCTCTCGTGCCGCTTTTTCCGCTATTCCCCGCAGTGAGGTTTGCATCGTAGGCTCCAGCTCTGCATGTCCGGTACGTGTTTCCTTTGCAGGCTACGCGATTTTGCTGACCCCTTCCCCCTGTACGCGGCTTTCCCGCGCGCTGAGTACTATGAGTCAGTCTGACTCCCCATCGGTTTTCAGTTCGCCTTCTTTTCGTTGGCTTCCCTTACCGGCATGAAGCGCGATTTAGGTTCCGGCCTACTTCCGTTTCCGGGTTTCCCCTGTCGTGGCTCAATAACCGTTTACCGTGTCGCTCTTCCCGGAACCCATGAGACCTCTCAAGTTCCTGACGCTTCTCTACCCCCATGCCAGGCGCTCGGACCCCGGCCGGCCCTCGGGAATCTCGCCCTGCGAAAACCTAAGATCGATGTTTGTGTTCTCGGTTGTCTGTCTGGTTTCCCGACAGTGCCACAGGATCTCGATCATCATTTCCGCTACCGATTCCTCTGTATAGGCTTCCGCAACGTTAACAACGTGGCCGCCGGCTTTGATAGTTTTAACGAGGCTGAAATCGCTTCAGGAGGGTGCGACCTCCCTCTGGCCTAGAGGTTACTCGGTCTACGCTTCACGACTCTTGTTCACGCATCGGGCAGGGTTTAAACCCCGCCCTGAGCGCTCCGCCGGCCGCGCAAGACTCGATACGGGTGGGTGGCTAATCCTTACCCGACCGGGACTTTCACCCGGCAAGAAGCGTCAAGCTTCGCTTGACGCACTAACGACCTACTTCGACTGCCCTGCGTAGCGGGATCAGGTGCAGCGCAGAGTTGGGCTTCCTACTATCCGGTTGTTAGGCAATAATAATATTCGACGCAACACGCTTGGTATTATCATGGTCCCAATACAGAGCTGGACACATCCAATCAATAACCAGTTGTTTTTAAAAAATAAGCTAAAAGTGGTCGGCGACCATGTCCGAATCGCTATTGGGAAGACGATATGCCTTATGAGTTAAATAAACAACCGCGCGTAATTGCAGCACGCTTTAATCGCTTTGCAATGAGTTTTTGCTTATTTGGCACATGAGAGGAATAATCTGCTAAAGAATGAGCTGGATTTGCTAATGACATTTCTGTAGCCAGAATTGGATCAGACCAACATGATATATCCTCAACAGTAAATTCGCCAACAGTTAAACCAAATACTGCAACAGATTGGTATCCACTACTTACATATAAGCTATGCGATTGTTCTGCTGTAGTCAGTGATGATCTATCAACTGATAATTTGTTTTTGTCTTTCTCTGATGGCATAAAGCGATTGCTGGAAGGCTCTCCATTATCAAAAAAGTGTGGATGTATTTGCCTAAAAAGAATTTCTTTCTGATCTGCTAATTTGTCTGCAATCATTAGCGCCCCACTCTACGGTCAAATTCACTCATAAATCTTTCATTTAATTCGTTAAAACTCATAACTTGCATTTCTTTATCCCCGTTTATCTCGACCCCATACATTTCAACGAAGCCATTGGCTTTGAATTCTATTGAAAAATCCCAAGCACGCTGCTCAAATTCAAATAAAATATCCCCATATTCTGTTGGGTATATTTTGTACGATCCGCATAAAGACGGCCTTTTTAGTAAAAATTGTTGAGCGGCACTAACGACCTGTGGCGATATTTCTTTTCCATCGCCATTAAGCCACTCATCTTTTAGGTTACCAATACAAGCAATTCTTTTTTGGCAAGCTATTAATTTTGATTCTATTTGCGCGTCAATAAGAACAACATCAAATGCATCTATTGTATTGATATACCTATCATTGTTATCTAGTTCAATTTGCAAGTCGAATTGAACATCAGAGTTTATATTTCCATCAAACTCTGATACAATTCGCTCGCCGTTTAGTGTTATTTTTATTTCTCCATATTTTTCAGTATGGATAAGAACATACCCAAAATTACTTTCGTTATCAGTCACACAACCAAGAAGAATCCCGACACCCTCCAGTCTAGTTTGATAGGTTTCCTGTATCTTCGTAATTAACTTTTTCCGTCGAAACCAATCTAAATAAACAACATTGCCGTCTTCGCCTTTTGTATTCTGAAATTCGATTCTCTCATCAGCGCTAAGACTGGAGCCAAATTTATTTAGTGCGCGAATATACTCAGATGACATTGATTGTGGAAAACGATCATGCCCCGCATTGTCAATAAGAGAAATTATTTTTTCAAAAGAAGCATCAACAATTTCTTCAAGCTGATCTACAAACCCAGGTAAACGGGTTTGCGCAACACCCCTATTCCAGTTTATTTTTGGAATAGCGCATCCTGGTTCTATTGCTACTAAATCAAATGATAGGCTTTTGTCGAAATGCTTTGGGACTCTTTGACGGTTTGAATTTAACTCCCTCCATCCGTCTTTTGCAAAAGCGATTAAAAGATCACGGAACGCGGGGAGATCAGATAAAACTTCGACAGGAAGTCTTGTGCCTTCAAATCGCGCACCAACATATTTCAACCTAAAGCTTTTCTCGTTATAATCAGTAGTATTCATTTAGCGTACCAAGCGCAATAAATAATATTTTCTCCGTTGAATTCTAGCATAAAACGCTTAGCTTTAGATTTCTTGTGGTAGGTATCTTTTATTCCTATAAATGAGAATTGAAATTTACCAAGAAAATTCATGGTGCTGTAAATTTTCCTGTGATGGCAGGGTTGGTAGCAGGAAGCGAGTGCGTCAACCCCATCCAACTTATTGATCTTGCTAAGCGACGCACACTTCACCGGGATGCCGCATCGTTCCGATCACAGGAAAATTTACACGAGGAAATTCATTGATTAACATGCAACAAATCAAACTGGACTCCGCTACATCAACCGCCATCGAGGTAGGACAGCCGGTTACCCGACTATCTCCTCACAGGTTCCGTATCACCTGAACCACCGAAACGCCCCCTGAACCGGCCAGCAAACACCCCACCGGTTACGAAACGTCCCGCGTTCCAAGCGACGCAGCACCTCCGGCAGAGTATACGTCTAACAAACGCAACTTGGCACGGCAAAATCACAAAAAAAGCATCCGCCACCCGCCATCACGCCTACCAGACCAACAATCATTGATCCACCCTCAATACTTTATGGCCGAACGAGCGTAGTTATTGCCCGACCACCGCCCCATCGACCCACCTCCTTCCTCACCCATCCGGCTTTTTTCACGCCAACCGTCACAACCGCCATAACCGCCACAACCGCCGCGACTTCCCCCCGGCCCTCGTCGATCCTGTCGTCCATCATTTCGGAGACGAATTCATGGGCGACTTTCACCGCTGCATTGACCCGATTCTGGCCGAAGAAGGCGGCTTGTCTCATCACTCCGCCGATCCGGGCGGCTTGACGAAGTACGGCATCAGCCAGCGCAGTTATCCGACCCTCGACATTGCCAACCTGACGCTGGCCGACGCCCAGGCGCTTTACCGCCGCGACTACTGGAACCCGCTGCATGGCGACCAGCTCCCGGACGGCCTCGACCTGCTGATGCTCGATTGCGCCATTAACCAAGGCCCGACCACCGCCATCAAGCTTCTGCAACGCGCCTTGCAGATTCACGATGACGGCATCTGCGGCCCGATCACCTTGAATCACTCCATAGTCAGTATGCCGGACGTGATGGATGCGTTCGCCGCCGAACGGGCGTTGCGCTACGAACTGAATCGGAACGAAGCCACCTTTGGCCGAGGCTGGTTTCGCCGCCTGTTGCGGATCAACCACCAAGCCTGGGCGATGATTGAAGATGCCCCGCTGGTACAGCCATGAGATTCAAATTTTTCGGTATTGACTTCACGCAACCAAGTACTTGGCGCGGCGCTGCCGGCATTGCCGCATTGTGCGGTATCAGTTTCAGCCCGGACTTGACTAACCAGATCGCCATTGCCCTCGGTGCCGCGTTATCCGCCATTGAGCTATTCCGCAATGAATACGCCAGCCGCCATGCGCCATTGCCACCGATTGAGTTTCAAGCCAAGCCGACTCCCGTTATTCCTATCCTTGATGGCGCTTTGCCTAACCGCAAGTTGCGCCAGCCCGTGTCAGCCGAGCCTGCAACCACCCGCAATTCTGAATCCTCAGGCTTTAGCGACCGCTGAAATGGGCTTTACCTGCACAGTGAGCTTCTAACTATGTCAACTATCATCAATCCACCTTTCTCATCTACTAAGGTGAATGAACTACCAAATGCACACGCCACTATAGGTACTGAAAAAGCCGTGGTATTGCAGGAAGGAAAAGTATGCCTCTATGACATCAGTGCATTACAAGGACAAAACGGGGAAATCGGACCAATGGGTCTACAAGGTCTACAGGGAATTGATGGAATTGATGGACTTGATGGACTTCATGAAGAGCCTATCAACGTGAGCTTTACCTATAATAACGATATGATAACTCAGTCTATAGAATCATTTGAATCTTGGCAGAAGACCAGTTCATTTAATTATTTAAACGATGCTATATCAACAATAGTCATATCACCGACCAACGGAAAAACACGCACTGAATCATATTCCTATGATAGCAGTGGAAAAATAACCACCATGAACGCAACGGAGATTTAATTATGAGCAACTCACTGATTGCACCAATATATTCTGCTATTTTGGGACTAAGTAAAAATTCACTCTCTATCCCTTGTTATAAAACATTACATGATGGCTTTGGAGGACTTAATATCTTTGGGTATGGTTTTTTTAAAGTCTATACAGCCAATGACACGTTTATCGCGCCATTATCTGGAACCTACCGCATTCGTCTCTATGGTGGTGGTGGCGGCGGCGCTGGTGGGAAACGTGGCAGTGTTGAATATGCTGGTGGTGGTGGCGGCGGTGGCGGATTCTCAATAAAAACCCTGACCTTAAATGCAAACGATAGCACCATAATCACAGTAGGCGCAGCGGGAACAGCCGGAGCTACCGGCGTCAGTGGCGGCGATGGTGGTTTATCCTCTTTTGGTAGCGTATTTTCAGCAACCGGTGGAACCAGTGGAAAACTTGTTGGAGTCGCTGGAGTCGGTGGAACTGGACTCAATGGCGATTGGAATTTTACTGGAGGCAATGGAGGCGCTTGCACTGTGGGAATTAACTTTCCCGGCGGTGGCGGGGGAGGATCAGCAGCGACTCACTTGGGCAATGGCTATAAAGGTGGAAATGCAACCACATCATATCAATGCGGCGGCGGCGGGGGTGGAGTCGGCGGAGTCGGCAGTAATAATAGCACTAGCGGAGCCGGGGGCGGGGGCAGTTTTGGCGCGTCATCCGCTAATTTAGGTGGACCCAGTCTCACGTTGCTGTTGAATGCTACAGCCGCTGATGGTTATTCACCAACCTTACCACTCCTCGGCTATCCAGTACGGTTTCCTACTGAACGCTTTATCAGTGCCGGCGCAAGCGGAAATGCTACTGGTACACAGTTTAATGGCGGACTTCATGGCGGCGGCGGCGCAAGTAGCGCGAACGGTGCTGCCGGATCGAACGGCGGCAATGGAGGATATGGCGGCGGCGGCGCAGGAGGGATGGCAAATACCAATAATGGCGTTTCCGGTGGAATGAGTGGCGGATCATCATCAATCGCCGGCGGCGGCGGGGGTGCTTCAAACACCCAACTTGGCAACACAGGACTTACTTTAACGGGTGGCAAAGGCGGGAGTGGCTTGGTAATCATCGAGTGGTAAGACGACTCACTTTGTATTCAAACACGAACGAACTACCATCAAAAGGTTTAGCCATGACCCTCATCATTGATAACAAGCTAGGTACAGTCATTGCCAGCACCACGGATACGTTATTCATTCCATCAGCAGATCAATCTTTTGTTGAAGCGCCTGACGGCTTCACCATGGACGACATAAGCGACTGGTTTTATGAAGACGGGCAATTAACCCATAGCCCAGAGCAGGCGTTGACGAACGCCAAGGCACGAGCCATTGCCCGGATTAAAGCCGAAGCGACTCAATGGATTGCTGCACTGGACTGGAAAGTACAACGCGCTCAGGAACGGGAGAAAGCCGGTTTCGGTACTCTGGCCGAAACGGCAGCCGTATTGTCTGAACGAGAGGCGATCCGCCGTAGCTCGAATGCCGCAGAACAACGCCTGAACCTGTTGACTGACCGCTTTGAAATTGATGCGTTTAACTGGACGGTTGATGTTCCAGTGACAGCCAACCGCTTGCTCACGCAGAAACAGTTTTCCGACCGATTTACTGACGCCGAACTCATCCGCCTGATTGAAGTGGCTAAGACCTCCCCGGCAATGGCCACCTGGTTTGAACGCTTCCACGCCGCTAATGACATCAACCTTGATTTACCCTTGGCGCAACAGGGTGTCTGGATGCTGGAAAACACTGGATTAATTGCAACGGGTAGAGCCACCGAGATTCTCCGTTGACCAATGCCCAATTTACTGGCTTTGACCAATGCCCAATTTACTGGCTACTGAAGATGATTTTTTCCTCGCTACCGAAGGTGGCGATTTAATTGTAATTGAACCTGAAACCCATGAGGATGCTTTACCCATGACGATGAACGTAATCCAGCTCAAACGCCGCTTGACCGGTGATGTCGGTGCCCCTACGGCTCTGGTTAATGGCGAATTAGCCGTTAATGAAGTCAGCAAGGTTCTTTACTACGGCCTTGGCGCGGACAATGA
>CAIRMO010000075.1 GCA_903879705.1 uncultured Candidatus Competibacteraceae bacterium
CCAAAAAAGTGCCTGCGGTCGCGTTAGGAATTTTTAAAGAAGGGGTGTCTTGGGAGCAACAGTTGAAAATCCAAAGCCAACCAGCCTTTGGGGTCTGATTTAAAAATCAGCAAGTTGGAGAATAATCGGACTGAACCAGTACCACCGTGCGCTTTCGCCGGTTTAATCGCAATCATCGGCCCCGGCGCCCGCAACAGCGTGAAGCCCATCATCGCCTCATACACTGAGCCGATATGCTCCACGTCAGACTGCGATACGACAGCCGCTCGCCATTCAGCATCAACAAATTGTTCAGGACCCGATAAACCACGCCATCGCTGACGCGGGGCAGGATCGGCGTCTCGGCCCCCTCCAGAAACGGATAGACCGCCAGATCGAACAACCGCCCGCGCCGCGCCGTGAGCCGTAAATCACCATGCCGCGCCCCGCCATGAATCAGCCGAAACAGGGTCAACAGTTGCGCCCACGCCCCATAGCGGGAATCCATCGTATCGGGATACTGCCCGGCATCGGCCCGCAACCGCACAAACAGCCCGCTGACCGCATAATGATTGACATACACCGGATCGGTCGAAATCAGCCCGCGATCCTCGGCGTACAGAATGAAGATCAACCGCAGCAACACCGTCAACAGGCCGCCATACACCTGATCGGGGTCGCGCTTTGCCAGATCGTCCAACAGCGCCCCATTGACCTGGGCATCCGCCGCCTGAAACCCGCGCAGCAACTCATACAGCGCCGCCAAGACTTGCGCCGCCAGTTGCGTGGACACCGTGTTCTGATATTGACGGCTCGCGGCCAGAATCGCCGGTAAGCGTTGCGCCTCCGGCAACGTAAACCAGCGTTCCGCCGATAGCAGCAAATGCAGCGCCGCGAACAGAATCCGCCCATCGGTATCGAGCATTGCCGCAATCGGAAAGGCCAGCGTCCCGGAACTCTCACCGCGCGGGGCATAAACCAGACGCAATTCCAAGCCATTGCTCAACAGGCCGATAGGCTGCTGCGTTTCCCGCAACAACCGCTCAAACCGCGCCTGCGGACTGGCCGGCCAACCCGCCGAAGCCACCGGCTCATCCAGCGCCGTCCCGGTTTTACAGACCTGCATCAACGCCAACCACTCACTGGCGCCGGGCGCGGGCTTCAATGCTCGCACCGCATGACTGGCCCGCAGCACATCGTTGTATTCCGGCAAGGCGAACCACAGGGGCGGCGGGCAAGATTCCACATCCTCGGCCTGCCAACCGAACTGCTCGACCAACAACCGGGGCCAATCGGTGATGACCGGCGCGCTCAAGCCATCCGGCAACGGGATTTCCCGCACTTCGGCCACAAACGCCCGATGCTCCGCCCCGATATTGCGATTGAGATACGCCTGCGCGTCCAGCAACGCCGGCGGCGAGACGACTAAACCGACCGGCTGGGCGTAACCCAGCCAGCGGCGATGATCGAGAAGATCGGGGTCGGTCATGGTTGATCCGGTAAAGATGAGGCAGGCATAGCCGCTTCCTCAAGAACCAGCATCAGCGCCGGTTTGGTCGCGGTGATGACCTGCTCCGGCAAATGTTTGTGATGAGGGAAAGTCGCCAGGCCGGGAAAATGCGGGGTATCGTCGTAGCGAAAAACTAAAGCCTGCTGACGATCCTGGCAGTGATAGCGATAACCCAAGGTTTGTAGTCCACCCGCCGTTGCCACCAGTGCTTCGCTCACCTCCAGCAAACGGCCATTGGCGAAACGCAGGCGCAAGCGCAAATTGACCCGATCGGGGGTGAGAACTTCCTCCTCATACCGTTCAATATCGCGCTCATCGGTTAGCCGTTGGACGGCGGACTCAATCGCGCTGAGATAATCAGCCAATCTTTTATGCAGCATGGCGCAAGGATTGGTCTATTTCATTGCGCAGCACCAAGTAGTGCTGATAATCATTAGCCCACTCCACAAAATCAGCCTCATCGGCGATCTGTCCATGGCCGTAACGGTCAAAGAATGCTTCTGATTCCAGACCATAACGAATTTCATAGCGGATGAGTCGCCGGGTCAGCGCGACCAAGGCATCCACCGGCGAATGATATTGAATGGTTTGTTTGCGCATGGTTTATTGACCTGAATTAGCCCGTCACCGGCCACAAATACACCAACCCCACCGGTTCCAACCGGGTCGCCCGCACCGCATACACTTCCCGAATCCGCGTCGGCTCGCGTTCCAACTCTCCAGCCAGCGCGTTCAACCGTTTATCCCAATGCCGCCGGTTGGCCTCCAATTGCCGCTGTTCGTCCTCGTTGAAGCCCAAGATCAATTGCGAATCAGCCTGATACTTGGTCGCGGTCTCTGCCAGCCGTTTCTGCTGTTCCTCCAGAATCACCCGCATTTCCCGCGCTTCCTTTTCGCCGCGCTGCTGCAACTCCCGCTCCGCTTCCTGCCCCAACTGGTCACCACGCGCCTGCAAGTGCGGCAATAAATCCGCCAAATCCTGCGGCAAGGTCGCCTGTAACCGCTGTTGCGCCGTGGCGTGAACGCCATCCGCCGTGGGAGAACCGAGCGCCGCTTCCAGCAAGTCCATGGTTTTACTCTCCGCCTCGCGGGCGTAGGGCAGCAGCGGGCCTTTGCGTTGACTCGGCTCCAACCAGCGAGCCGTCACCGCCAGCAGTTCTTCATGCAAGCGGGCCGCGTTCGGGCCGTACAGACACAACCGCCCCAGCAGAATCACCCGGGGAATGGCATCCCGGCTTTGCGCCAGACAGGCCCGTGACAAATCGTGATGGATGAAGCCTTGCGCGGTGAACCGGCCCAACAGCCGTTGCGCGACCCGATGCTCCAGATGCAGATGCACGACCGAATCATCGAGCGTCGTCGGCGCGTCAAACACCACCGGCCTGAGCGGGGCTTCCTTGCGCCATTGCCACACTTTCTGCTCCCGACTGCGGGGGACCCGCAAGGTGTCCAGCGTTGCCGCCCAAGTGGGGTCTTTACGCAGGGCTTCGGCAGGGACGGTGAATCGCCCCGGTGTCGTCGGGTCGGGTTCGAGGGTGGGCCAGTTCTGCATCTGCAACGCCGCCGACAGGGCGGCCCGAAAGGGTTCCTGCTGGAAATTGATCTGCTTTTGCGAGCGTTCCAGTCGGGTGCGCAGGGTGTTAATCTGGGTTTCCAGCGCTTGTTGCCGGTCGCGGGCCACCTCCAGCTCCTCGGCGACGGTCTCCCGATCCGGGGTGGCCAACTCCAAACCCTTGAGGGCCTGATCCAGCCGCGCCACGTCCGCATGACGAATGCCGCCGCGCAATAAATCCGTTAGCCGCCCCTCGACCACCGGCGACAGGCTACCTAGTTCGCGCTGAATGGTGGCGGTTTTGCGGATCAGTGTGACCAGAATCCGGTCTTCTGGGCGTTGCGCGTAATAGAAATAATGGCAATAGACCACCGGCTGCGGTTGCAGCTTGCGGTCAATTCGGCCATTGCGCTGTTCCATCCGCCCCGGATTCCACGGCACGTCCAGATGAAACAGATTCGCGCAATGCGCCTGCAAATTTAGCCCTTCGCGGGCGGCGTCGGTCGCCAGCAGAATCCGCACTGGATGCCGACCGGGATCGGTGTTGAACGCCCGCTGGATCGCCTCGCGTTCCTCGGTGGCCGTGGACCCGCGATAAATCGCCAGGCGGTCTTCGGCGCGGTCGGTATCGGCCAGGGCGGTTTCCAACTGATCGCGCACATAACGCAAGGTGTCTTCGTACTCGGTGAACAACAGCACCCGCGTCGTGTTCCAGCGTCCACCCGGACACATCTGACGGCGTATCCAAGCCAGCAAGGTCTTAATCCGGGCGTCGGGCTGATGCCGGGCGGTGTCCGCCAATGCCGCCATCTGCTCCAATACCCGCAATTCCTCGGCAAACGCCGCTCGATCCGCACCAGGAGTACTACTGGCGATGGTGGCGGTCGCGGTCTGCGCGTCTTCTTCGTCGCGTAGTGCGTCCTCCGGCAAGGTCGCCGCCTCGTCGTCATTGCCGACCGATGCCGCCAGCAGATTCAGGCGCTCCGCTTCGGTTTGGGCGCGGGCGATCTGCGCCGCGTCCCACTGTTTCTGCACCGTCTGGCGATGCACTTTCAACGTGCGGGCAAAGGCGTCAATCGACGACAACAGCCGTTGCTGCAAGCCGACCAGCAACAAACCGGACGCCGCCTGCTGACGGCGGTTGGCAGTCTGTAACCGCCGCTCCCGCAACTCGCGGTATTGATTCAACAGCCGTGACAGCGCCAATTCCGGCGCATCGTCCGGCAAACCGACAATATCGACCTGCTCGACCTTGCGCTGACTAAAGCCCTCCACCCCGGCCCCGCGTAAATCCTCCTTGAGCCGGCGCACCATCACCGCGTCCAGTTGCCCCTTGCGCACCGGCACCCCTCGGCAAAAGCGTTGCGGGTCGAGCAATTCCAGCAGGGCGGAGAAGCTATTGGAATGGCCGTTATGCGGGGTCGCGGATAAGAACAACCGGTGTTCAAAGCGTGGCGCTAGGTCACGAATAGCGCGGGTAATCTTCGAGTCGATGGCGTAACGAGCGCCGCTGGCCGGGGCGGCGTGATGGGCTTCGTCGAGAATCAGCAACGTCCCTGGTCGGAACTCGCCCAACCAGTCGCGCAACGGCGCGGTATAGGTTTCGTCAATCAACAACCGTTGCGAAATCAGAAACCGGTTATGCGTTGTCCACGGATTCACCCCGAACCCCCGCGCCTGGCGGGTCTGGGTCAAATACGCCTTGTCGAGAATGCGGAAGGTCAGCCCGAAGCGGGTTTCCAGTTCATCCTGCCATTGCAGCAACATCGACGGCGGGCAGGACACGACCATCTCCCGGACTTTTTTCCGCAACAGCAGCTCGCGGGCAATCAACCCGGCTTCGATGGTCTTACCGAGGCCCACATCATCGCCGATGAACAGATTGACGCGCGGCAACAGCAACGCCTTGCGCAGCGGCTCCAGTTGATACGCCTCCAAGCGAATCCCGGCCCGGAACGGCGCTTGAAAGCGATTCGGATCGGTCGCGGTCAGGCAATTCCAGCGCAGGGTATGCAGATAGGCGGAAAACCGGGCGGGGGGATCGAAACCGCGTTGTCCGAGCGTGGTCCAGGCTTCCCCACTGAGTATCTCGGCATCCAGTTCATGCTCCCACAACACCTGCAAAGGCTGGCCCTGCGCGTCGTCATCGACGCCCGCGAGTTCAATCAAAGTAGCGTCTCCCACGATGGGGGGCAATGTCACGTCCTCGACGAGATAGCGGCGTTGACGGACATGGACTAACTGGCCGGGTTGGGGAGTGAGTCTGTTTTGGAGAGTTGTTTTTTGCATCTGCTGGATCGGATGGTTGCGACTGTGGCCCTGGGGTCTAACGAGTTCTTTCTGATATTGGTTAAAAATGCCAAACACAAGCATTTACCGGGCCATTCTTGCGCTATGTACACAATTCATTGCTAATGAACGGGTTATTATCGTTAGGCATCGCCGGCAGATGGCCCGTCTGTTTCAACTTGAAACACGCCACGTTTCACGACGTTTCAAGTTGAAACACGCGCCCTTGCTCCGGCGCAAGTTGACCGCGATGTTTTGCGGCTGTCCTATACTGTACACGCTGCAACTCGAAACATTCAGGTTTTTGAGCGACGTTTCCACAGTTGCCACCCATCCTTGCCGAAAGTCCGCTATCCCTTAGCCGGTCAAGCCATCGGGAACGGTGCAGTGCCGGGTTTCGTCGGCAACGTGGGCCGGATATTGGTTCGTGCAGCAGGAATCACTCGGACTTCAACCTGCCGGTTGAGGCGATTCAGCGCCGTCACCAGCCGGTCAAGAGTGAAGCCCTTGAGGTCGGCGTTTTTGATCCGGGAAATATCAGGCTGAGCCAATCCGGTTATTTCAGCGGCCTTACGTTGCGATAGCCGCCGTTCGTGCAATTCGCGAATGATCTCTGCCGCCAGTTCTGCCCGTATTTGGCGGACTTCGGCATCGGGCCAGCCTAGATCGCGGTAGACGTTGCCGCTGCCTCGGATAAGGTCTAGTTCTTCACTCATGTCAGCCTCTCCTTCAATCGGGTGATGCGCTCTCGAATAACATCAATTTCCCGTTGCGGCGTTTTGATGCCTTGCGTGGATTTTTTCTGAAAGGCATGGATGACCCAGACCTCCTCACCCATCTGCACCGCGTAGACCGTCCGGTATGCCTCACCTTGGTAAGGCAGGGCAATCTCGAACACGCCAGAACCGAAGCCTCGCATCGGCTTGGCGATGCCGGCTTTCTCGCCTCGTGCGGCGATGACCAAAGCGTCGGTGATCCGTTCCTGTGCTTCCAGCAGAAATTCGTCAAACGCTTTCCGCGCTGCTTTAATCCATGAAATGGTTCGGGTTGGCATATCCATGCGCGAATGATAGCTGAATAACTATCATCATAACAGAAAAAAGGCTATTGACCGCTGCACTGTCTTAATCCAGCCGTTTCCAGTCGGCAATCACCGGTGTCGGATATACTTTGAACGCTGCAACTCGAAACATTCAGGTTTTTGAGCGACGTTTCCACAGTTGCCGCCATAGCCACCACGAAAATCCTCCGAACTTTCCATGTCCGAAACCTTCCTGCACGTCGAATACCGTGAAAAAGACGAAGTAAAACGCCTCGGTGCCCGTTGGAATGGTACTCAGTGGTATGTTCCGGCAGGCTGCGACCTCACGCCTTTTGCCCGCTGGTTGCCGATTCAGGAATCTTCAGCGGACTATCGCCTTGACGAGGCTCTAGCGCCGCCGGTTTAAGGGCTGTCGTTGCGGGAAGTGATGCAGCGGATTCGTGGTTGCGTCCAGCACGGCTTCCCCGACGCGCTGTGGATTCGTGCCGAACTCACGAAAGTCGATAGCAGGCCAAACTATGCGTTTCTGGACTTGGTAGAACGGGATCAAACCCGCGAAGTTGTCAGCGTCAAGGCGGCCATCTGGAATCCCGGCCCGTTGCTGGCCCGGTTTCGTCAGCACACCGGTCAAGAATTAGCGGCGGGTATGCAGGTTTTGGTGCAAGCCCGTGTCGAAATCCAAGACCGGTTCGGGCTGCGGTTGGTCATCGAGGCCATCGACGCGACTTACACGGTCGGCGTCATGGCGCAGCAGTTGAAAATCATCCGCCAGACCCTCGAACAGGAAGGCATCATTAACCGCAACCAGCAACGGGTCTTGCCGGAGGACTTTTTCAGCATTGCGGTCATCAGCCCGGAGGGTGCTGCCGGGTTGGGCGACTTTCAAGCCGGAGCCGCGCCGCTGGAACGGTTCGGCATTTGCCGGTTTCATTACTTCACGGCCTTATTCCAAGGGCCGAACGTCAAAGCAAGCCTGTTGCAGGCCATAGAATCGGCATCGACGTTGCCGGACATCCAGGCGCTGGTCATCCTTCGTGGCGGTGGCGCGGTAGCGGATTTGCACTGGCTCAATGAATTGGAACTGGCGCGGGCGGTGTGTTTAAGTCCGGTGCCGGTGATGACCGGCATCGGCCATCAGCGCGACCAGACCATTCTCGACGAAGTGGCTTGCCGAGTGGCCGATACGCCGTCCAAAGTCATCAAACTCATCAGCGACACGATTCAGCAGCGGGCCGCCCAAACCCGCACGGACTTCAATAAGATTCAAGCAGCGTTGGAACGGCGCTTGATGCAAGCGGAACGAATGATAGCGGCAGACCGGCAAACCGTGCGCTTGGCGGCGCATTCACACGCGCAACGAATTGGGCTGCAACTGGAAACGGCC
>CAIRMO010000076.1 GCA_903879705.1 uncultured Candidatus Competibacteraceae bacterium
ACCTCGGCGGGATACCACCGTAGAGGAGGTCATCCGTCAGATGGAAGTCCGCCACCGTAAACGGCAGGCCGCGATCGATTCGGCCTGTCGTCAACAAAAACATAATGAATAGTGACAGATATTCTGACAAAGTAGAACTAAAACCACTAATTGCTCTATTTAAAACCAGCCTAAATAAAGAGACCGGGAATTGCTGCAGATTCAGCATGTTCGTGAGTTCGGCAATTGGTTGCATACTGGCTTCCCATTTTGAATGGATGCACATTATATCAGTTATTTCAAATATTTATTTTTTTGTCGTGTACAGAGGGTTTGTCTAATACGGTGTCATCGACGCTGACGGTACCGCCTTTTAAATTCAGATCAGCCCTGATTTCCTTGAATAAATCATAGGGAGTATAGTCCTCGCGGAGTAAAAACGATTGACACTATCATGGCTGATATCCATCACTTCCCCTAAGCCACAACAACTCGGTGCCTCCGGTGTGCTTAATATAAAAGAGACATACATCGCTAAAGTGCAACGTGCTGTGGGTGGACGGCTGACTGTTCTCATCGGTAAAAATCTTCCTGGTCGAGGTTCATTTTTCATTACCCACATTCCACAGCGGTTGCCAATGTGTAAGTTCTACGATCCAGACCATTGGACCCTTAGAAAACTCGCCCGCAGCGCCTTGTCCTGGTTCAAGCGCGGCTTGCGGGTACTCCTGCGGCGGCTTCAAATGCAACAGCCCTTACCTCCATTCTATTGCGTCTGCATGGTTGCAAGGAACTGATAGGTGGTAAGTCATACCCAGGGAGATACTTGACATCGGAAAATTGGATTACCTATAATCCGCAGCTCAAACCAATTTATTCCCCAGTAGCTCAGTTGGTAGAGCAGGTGACTGTTAATCACCTTGTCCGTGGTTCGAGTCCGCGCTGGGGAGCCAAAAAATCAACGCCTTACCGCAATTTTCGGTAAGGTTTTTTTATGCCCTGCGTAATTCCTGCGTAACCCGTGCTGAGAGCCGGTCCATTGCGCTGGCGATATGCTCCCCCGACTGGTGGCTATACCGCGCCACCATCGCCAAGGTTCGATGTCCGCTGATGCGCTGCACGGTGGGCAGATCCACGCCCGCCTGAACCAGATGCGTGATCGCCGTATGGCGCAACGTGTGCGGCGTTACCTCCTGTGGATTCAGGCCCGCTGCTGCAACGACCCGGTGGAACGGCTTTTCAATGGCGACCCGATGCCCGCTGCTGCTGTCTTCGGCAGGAAAGACCCAAACCGCGCCCGGCGCCATAACCCGCACCGATGCCAGATAGTCCGCTAACTCCCGCGTGATCGGCTGATCCCGCGCCCCGGCTTTGGCTTCGGGGATATGGATGATCCGCCGCGCCAGATCAAGATGCTCCCAACGAATTGACAGAATCTCCATCCGCCGCATCGCCGTATGCAGGCCGGTCAGGATGAACAGGTAAATCTCCCAACAGCGATCCGCCCGCGCCGCTGTCAATAGCCGGTCAACCTGATCCGCGGTCAGATAAACCAGCCGCCGATTGTCTTCCCGCAATCTGGGGGTCTTGACGGCCCGATCCAGCCAACCCCAGTCAATAGCGCGATGCAGCAAGTGAGAGATGGTCGCCAGTTCCCGGTTAATGGTCGAATGCACCGCGCCCGTTTCACGCCGCGCCTTGATATAGCGTTGCAAATCGAAAGCCGACAGCTTGGATAGCGGTTTATCCGCAAAGAACGGTTGAAGGTGTTGCGTCAACTGCTGGCGTTTTTTCGTCAGGTTCCGCCCGCCGCTGGCCTGCAACCGCTCCAGGTATTGAACCGCCGCCGCTGAAAAGCCGAGTGCCACCTTGCGCCCCGTGGGCAAACTCAAACGATCCCGCCGCGCATCGGCCCGCAGCTGCTCAATGAAGACTTGCGCCTGAGTCAGCGTCACCCCCGCCGATTCCAGACCAACGACCCGATGAATCCGTACCCGGTCAACCATGATCTCCACGGTATAGCGCCCGTCACCATCGGCCAACCGGTCAAAGCGAATCCCGCCTGTGGTTACATGCTGACCTGGACGAAGGGCGCGAAGATCAAGCCGGGTCAGTTTCATGGGGATTCCTTTTTCGACAGATCGAGATCAATAACCGGATCAGCATCGGTAAGAGTTCCATCCTTGTCCATGAGCGCCCTGGCGTTGCGTAAACCGATGATCACATCCTCAAGCGAAAGATGATCGTCGGCATAACGGCAAAAATCATCCCACGCTCTTGAGATCAAAATAAATTTTACAAAATCGGCGTCATCGCCAAGCCCCTTAACAAACTGATCAGTCCAGTTTATGGCTTCACTGATTTTTCGTTCTCGAATGGTCAACAGATCGCTATAGCACTTTGCCAGCACATAGAGCCGCCGGCTGTCTTCATGATGCCAGCATTCATTAGCCACCTGGAAAGCGCTAATCGGATTCCCTGCTTCATCCCTCGCTACTAAGGTTCGCTTTACTGCTTGCTCTACTGCCCATTCCACGAAGCTACTCAGTGTCCGCCGTTCTTTCCCAGCCGCCAGTTCTGCTGCCATCTTGAGGATTGGATCGAAGCGAACTTGTACCGCCTCACTTTTGTTGAGTTTCCCACCTCGCCCCGTTTTCATCTGGCTAATCCTTTTTTTTGCTAAATCATGCTTGACAGTATCACAAGGCACTGTTAGCGTCTATTTGAACTCTTATCGAGTCGAAATCAACCGAGGCGATCACCCATGACCAACCCCCTCCTCCCCGCGTCCCCCGCTGTCCAGATGTTCCATGACGGGCGGATGGACGTCACCAACGCCAGCGCCTATCTGGGGTTGACGCCGAAAACCCTGGCTATGAAGCGCTGCCACGGCAACGGCCCGCCATTCATCAAATTGGGCAAAGCGGTTTTCTATCGTCGCGATGATCTAGATTCTTGGATCGCATCCCGCCGCGTCACCAGCACCGCACAGGCTCGGGTTAAGCAGATCAAGGCGGTGGCCTGATGAACAGGAAGCCGCTACAAGAATTTTTGGGCAATAAAAAACCCCTGTCCGAAGACAAGGGCTATGCTGTTCGTGCAGCCGAGGCGCCCAAAAACGCCCCGGTTGCGAAACCCAAAACCCCAGCTACCGAGGTATTGAGCCATGAATTCTGCTAGCCAGAATAGCAGTTCCACGTCTGATTTTCATCCCGCCCTTGAAGCACTAGCCGCTGGCCTTTGCCCAGTCCCCCCACGGATGGACGGATCGAAATTCCCGATAGGCACTTGGAAAGGTTTTCAGCACTTCCCGCCCGATGAAACGCAAATCCGCAAGTGGTATTCAGCGAGCGACCTAACCGGTTATGGACTGGTTACCGGCAAGGTCAGCGGCTATCTCGAGCTTGTGGATTTTGACGATCTGCCGACCTATGCCGCATTCAGACAAATGGCTATTGCTACCGGTCTGGGCGATCTGGTTGATCGGATTGAAGCCGGTTATTCAGAGGAAACGCCAAAACCCGGCATTCATTGGCTGTATCGCTGCCAGAAAATAGCAGGTAACACAAAGCTGGCATCGCGCCACAAGACCCCGGAGGAAATGAAGCACCCCAAGGATTGGACGCAAGTTCTCATTGAAACACGCGGCGAAGGTGGCTTTGCCGTCGTCGCGCCCAGCCATGGCAAGACGCACCCCAGTGGCAAACCCTATCAATTGCGGTCCGGTAGCTTCTCTTCGATAGCGACGATCACCCCAGACGAACGCCGCGATCTATTCACCCTGGCCCGGACGTTCCACGTTGCACCCGCCGCCGCTGCTGACCAGGCCAAAAAGGAAAACGCCCGCAAGCATGGATCGACTGCCGGCAGTAACTGGCAAATTCGACCAGGCGACGATTTCAATGCCAAAGCCGACTGGCGAGAACTGCTGGAGGCGCAAGGCTGGACTTTTGTTAACACGCAAGGGGAGCGCACTTACTGGCGTCGCCCCGGCAAGGATCGGGGTATTTCCGCCTGCACCAACTGGGAAGGAAAGGACTACTTCTATTGCTTCTCAACCAGCACCGATCTTGAACCCGAAAAGCCGATAGACAAGATGGGTTTTCATGCCCGCACCATGCACGGCGGCGACTTCAAAGCAGCGATTAAGGCGCTGGCCAAAGCGGGATATGGAATATCGAATAAGCCATCAAAACCCCACCCTTCCCCCGCTGGCGACGATCAGGAAGCTGAGACGCACCCACCGCAGCAGTCCGCCTATAGCAACACGCCGAAAGGCACCTTTTGGAACAAAAGCAACGAGTGGGTATTTCTGGCGAACTTCACGGCCCGGATTGTTGCAGAAGTTGTGATCGATGATGGAGCCGAGCGCAAGCGGATGATGGAGATCACCGGCGAACTGGAAAGCGGATTCCTGCCGGTAGCAAAAATCCCTTGTGGGCAGTTTTCCAGTATGAACTGGGTAGGTAGTGAATGGGGCAGCATCGCCCAAATCGCGCCGGGTTTTAACATCAAGGATCAACTGCGCTATGCGATTCAAGTTCTATCGCCAGCGATTCACTACCAAACAATCTACAAACACACTGGCTGGCGCGAGTTTGAAGGACAGTGGGTCTACCTGACGCAAGGCGCAGTCATTGCGGCTAACGGCGTTCACAGCGGGATTGACGTAGCCCTGGAAGGCACCTTGAACGACTATGCCCTGACCTTGCCTGTATGTCCTGTTGTGGCCATCAAAGCCTCATTGCAGTTCCTGGAATGCGCCCCTCCCGAGATAGCTTTCCCGCTATTTCTCTCCGTCTATCGCGCTCTGTTTTGTGAGGCCCTGCCGGTAGATTTTTCACCGTTCCTGTCGGGAGTCACTGGCAGCCGGAAGACTGAAATAGCCGCCCTGGTGCAAGCGCATTACGGCAGCCGCTGGCACGGCAAGCACTTACCCGCCTCGTGGACTTCGACGGCCAACAGCCTGGAGCGATCTGCTTTTCAGGCCAAAGATGCCGTCATGGTCATTGATGACTTTTGCCCGAACGGCACCACCACCGATATTGCCCGATTCCATAAAGACGCCGACCGGGTATTACGGGCGCAAGGCAACTTGGCAGGCCGGCAACGCATGAACCCGGACGGGAGCTTGCGCCCGGTCTACTTCCCACGGGGCCTCATTATCGCCACCGGGGAAGATACCCCGCGCGGTCAGTCATTACGCGGTCGGCTGCTGATTCTGGAATTTACCGCCGAAACCGTGAACCTCCCCGCCCTGACCACGATGCAGGAACACGCCGCATCTGGTCGACTGGCTGAAGCGGCTGGCTGTTTTTGCCAATGGCTCGCGCCGCAGATGACCGCCCTTAAAAAGCAACTGCCGCAACGCCGCAACCAGTTACGCACCGAGATCCACGCCACCGCCCACAGCCGCCACCCGGACACCTTGGCGGGCCTGATGATCGCGGCTGAATTGTTCGCCGAGTTCGCCGCCGCCCAGGGTGTGATCTTGCCCGCCGAGTGGCTGGTCCAAAGCACCGCCGCCTTGATGCAAGCCGGTAAGGATCAGCACCAGGCCATCGCCGCCGACGAACCCGCCGCCCGCTTTGTCCGGCTGATTATCGCGGCGCTCGCGGCTGGGCGTTGCCACCTCAAGCCCCTCGACGGTAAGCCGTTGCCGATTGACGCCGACTTCACGGGCTACGGCTGGCAACTGAAAACGATGGGACTGGGCGGAAACGAGCGGACGGACTGGCATGAATGCGGCCAGGCAATTGGCCGATTCAGGCGCGGCGATATGGGAGGCGTCTACCTTGACCCCGAAACCAGTTACGCACTGGCGCAACGCATCGCCGAGGAGCAAGGCCACGCCATCCCGTTGCAGCAACGTAGCCTGTACAAGGCATTGCTGGCTAAGGGCTATCTGCTATCCCGCAACGATCCGCACTTCACGCTGAAGATGAAGCTACCAGATGGAGGATCAAAACGATTCCTCCACTTGCGCGTATCAGATAAAAATAATGGGAACTATGGGAACTATGGGAACCAAGGCAATCAACCTAATGATTTTCAAAATGAAAAACCGGTTCCCACTCACGAAAATTTATATAAATGAGTGGGAACTATGGGAACCGCCCCAACAAGCACCAGCGCCGCTCGGTTCCCACTCGCCGTTGCTCGGTTCCCACTCGCAAAAACCGAGTGGGAACCAGAAACAGTTATAACTAATTGTATAAAAAGAAAGTTTTTTGACGGTTCCCACAGTTCCCATAGTTCCCATAAACCGTGGCATAACCCCCCCCCGGAGTTGCTGATATAAAAAATCTGCTGATTTTTTTTTTGGATTGTTGGGAGCTTTCGCCGATAGAGCAAAGGGATCAAAATGATCTCTCTGCGAAAACCGCCGACCGCCTCGGAGCATTGACCGCCCGCCGCCCCCGAATAGCCTCAAGCTACCTCTAACCGATCCCGAAACCGTGGGTAATTGGAGTCCCGGATTCACGCTCTTTTCAGGCTTTTCAACTGAGTTAACCTAATAGTTATCAGATAGATAGTCCTATCCACTACCTAAACCGGACCCTACGCAGATGATCCAACCCGCCCTATTTCAGCCGCCGACCACCGACCGCCTCGAGGCTCTTCGCGCTCGCGCCATCAAGACCCGCCATCGCCACCAAAAGCGCCGCGCCAAATCCGAAGCGGTCCTGGCCGATGCCTTACCCACCGTCCCGGAAGCCGGTTACAGCTACCACGTCATTTCACACGGCGACGTTGATAGCCTGTCCTACCTGAATCACCTGGTGAAAGCCTGGCCGCTGGACTACGTGCTGATTAGCACCTGGTGTATGGCAATGGCTGATGTGGATTGCCTGATCACCTGGTTGAACACCGGACGGATCGGCGAACTCGATTTTGTTTTGGGCGAAATCTTCCCGACCCAGTACCCCGACGAAACCGACAAGCTGCATCGCCTCGAGGCCGCCGGCGAACCGGTGAAACTCCGCATTGCCCGGAACCACGCCAAGGTCATGCTGGCCAGCAACCCCGACGAAGCGGTTTATTGCGTGATCGAATCCAGCGCCAACGTGAACACCAATCCCCGGATCGAGCAGACCTGCTTAACCCGCGACCGCGACCTGTTCGAGTTCTACCAGGACTTCTTTAACGGCATCCACAGCGTCACGAAGAACCCCTATGCCTAACGTCAACCAGACTGAATTAGCCCGCCTGTTGGGCGTCTCCAAGCCCTACATTCACAAGCTGGTAGCCAGGGGCACTCTTGCCCTAGACATCAATGGGGAAATAGACATGGACACGGCCACCGCCGCCATCAAAGAGAGCGTCAGCCCCGGCAATCAATACCGTCAGCAAAGCGAAACCGACACCCCATTGATGAGCGAGATTCGCGACAGCGCGATCAATGCCAGCAGCGAACCCGACAACGACATCCCGATCCCGCCCGAAACGCCCACCGCCGATCCCGGCGCTGCACCAAGCAATTACCAGCAGGCGCGGGCGATGCGGGAAAAGTACGTCGCGATGAATGAGCGGATTAAGTACGAGAAGGCGGCTGGATCGTTGCTGTCTGCCGACGCTGTGGAACAAACGATCGGCATCGCGTTTAAAATCTTGGCGCAAACCCTCGACTCACTCCCCGACGCCCTGGAGCGCGACTGTGGATTAAGCCCGCTAACGGTCAGCGCCATTCAATACACCATCGATTCCGCCCGCGAACTGCTCTACACGAATTTAATGGCCGCGCTCGATAGCCAGGCGACCCCATGTTGATCGCCGATTTACTGGAACACGTCAGCGCCCTCCCTCCACAACTGGCGATCAATATCCAAGAAGCCGTCAGGCGCTATTTAGAAGGGGACAATCTGGAGGCGCTCTTTTGCGACGGCGCAGGCCCTGGAATCCGCAGCGGACGGACTCGCCTAAAAATGATCACCCGTGATTCCTACTTACGTCAGGCGTACCGCTGCATCCCCGAACTAAAATCAACCGCCGCCCGCACTCAAAAGTTGTTGGAGCATATCCAACGCCTACCGCCCGCATTGCGGAATTACCGCGAAGGGCACCCACCGGTCAGCGCCGTTAATTTGAACTTATGCCGAGCGGCTGATTATGGCGAGTTACCAGAAAGCCTCCGGCAAATTCAAACCATTTGCCGAAATTCAGGCAATGAACTACCCGTTTTCATTGCCAACCTTGCGATTGATAATAACGATGAACTGTTAAACCTACCGAGGATATGACCGATGAACTTGTTTCAAGATATTTCCAAAATCAAAGATTTGTTGTCTAACTATTTTAAGGACTACAAAACCCTAGAAAAGCAGCGCGAAAAGCTGGCGCAAGAACGCGATATCATTGCAAATCTACCTAAAAGCCTGGAGTCAGTTATCGAAGAGGCGAGTAACTATATCGACAAGCAAATTGTAGGTTGGCGACGACAGTTCGCGGAAAAAACCCTAGTTACGCGCTGCCACCCTGGATCGGCGATGGAGGGTAGCGCCGCGATCAACGAATGGTTCAAAGGCCACTGGACTGGACAATTTGCCCCGGAAGTAAATCCAGATGCCATGTTTTTTTTCTTTGCGCCAAAAATTAAAGAAGTTTTGGCGGACGAAATCAGGAAACTACCTGAACCTGTGGGAGCCATCGCCACGGCAGACCGTATAAAAAAGCTGGCCGAGCTGGATAAACAGATCGCGACCCTAGATTCACAACTGGCCGAGCTGGACAAAGTAGCAAAAGAAAACGGTTTGGTTAAACCGTTAGGCGATGGATATTTGGTTGTCAATTTAGAAGCAGAGGATTTTGTAGATCGTGGCGGCGATCCTAATGAACTACAGGAATTGAAGAAACTAAAAAAGCGGTTTTCATTCCTTTAAGCGCCAACTCCCCCAACCCTGAGAGCAAAACCATGTCCCCCTATTACAACATCGAAGCGCGTGGCAACACCGCAACCCTTCGGATTTACGACGCCATCGGCGATGATCCGTTAACCGTATCGCAAACCACCCGCGATCTGATCAGTCAACTGGACGGGCTACAAGGAAGACAAATCACGATCTACATCAATTCCCAAGGCGGCTCCCTTTTTGACGGCATCGCCATTTACAACGCAGTGAAGCGTCAGCAGCTCCCGGTGAGCATCATTATTGACGGCTGGGCCTTGAGCGCCGCCAGCCTGATTGCAATGGCGGGTGCGCCCGTCCTTATGGGCAAAGGCTCAATGATGATGCTGCATAATCCAAAAATCGGCATTGCCGGTGATGCCAAGGAACTGCGAAGCCGCGCCGACTTACTGGACACAATGCGGCAGCAAATGGCACAAATTTATGGTGCCAAGACCGGCGCGAGCGAGATCACCGTTACCGCTTGGATGGAAGCCGAAACGTGGTTTGACGGCCCCGCCGCGATCAGTGTTCGCCTCGCCGATGCGCTGACTGAAGAGGCTTGTGTTCCCGCCTCCGCCGCGCCCAGCGCGATCTACAAAGCTCCGAAAGGATTTAGCCTCGATACAACCCGGCTGAGTCAGCATTACCGCATTGCCGCCCACGCCCAAAGCAAGGGCATCCCGTATGTTCAAGCGTTGCAGAACTTGAGGATCACATGAACAGGACCCATCAAGTTGCTTTCCAACTGGATCAGCCCGCATACGACACCCTCAAGCGCCTGTCCGCTGAATCCAAAGCACCTTATGCGGTTGTAATCAGTATTGCGCTAACCGCTATGGAAAACAGCCCGCCCGCTAGTCAGTTCACTAGCCTAGTCACTAGAAGAAAGCCGCTAGTGATTTATGCGTACTTGCCCGACAAGGATCGGAAACCGATCAGAGAATTGGTTAGGCAATGGCGATCAGCGGGTGGAAGTTTCGCCGCCATCGGCAAGCGTTTGTATGTGGAACGGCAGATCAGCGGAATCGACTGGTTGCCGCTGTCTGCTTCAACAATTCGCGGGATATGCGCTCAATAGCAGGCCACGTTACGATTAAATTCCTGCGTAATTCCTGCGTAACCGTGCATGAAAAAATCGGGGATTGACGGGAATCAGCGGACGGTTTGGTAACAGATTGATGATTGATTATGCTGGTAAAAGAGAAAAATCAGTATGCAACGAAAACAACCGGATATCGTTAGTTTAACGACTGTTAATCACCTTGTCCGTGGTTCGAGTCCGCGCTGGGGAGCCAAAAAATCAACACCTTACCGCAATTTCCGGTAAGGTTTTTTATGCCCTGCGTAACCCGCTCTGAGAGCCGGTACATCGCGCTGGCGATATGTTCCCCGGACTGATGGATGTACCTCGCCACCATCGCCAAGGTTCTATGTCCGCTGATGCGCTGCACGGTCGGCAAATCCACGCCCGTCTGAACCAGATGCGTGATCGCCGTATGGCGCAACGTGTGGGGCGTTACCGCCTGTGGATTCAACCCCGCCGCCTCGGCCATCCGCCGAAACGGTTTCTCAATGGCGACCCGATGCCCGCTGGTACTGTCTTCGGCAGGAAAGGCCCAAACCGCGCCCGGCGCCATAACCCGCACCGATTCCAGACAGTCCGCTAACTCCCGCGTGATCGGTTAGTCCCGCGTTCCCGCCTTGGCGACCGGGATATAGGCATCCTAAGAGACTGTCGAAAAACTCTTTTCTCCTAAGCTTCTACAGAAGCAGTTGCTGGTAATAATGCTATGCTTTCAGCTAACTTCTTAGCACTTTCGGCTAGTTTTTTAGCGCGTTCTTTAAAAATTCTCCGCAACATTAATC
>CAIRMO010000077.1 GCA_903879705.1 uncultured Candidatus Competibacteraceae bacterium
ACTTCTTTTGGCCATGGCATACATCACCTCGAATAGAATTTTTGCGCTTAAAATAATTTTTTATTACAACCCGCTTTTACCCCTTTATTTTACAGAAAAGCTATTGAAATTCAATATCTTAGTTTTTAGACAGTCTCTCAAATGATTTGCCGATCACGGAATGACAGCCTGATAATTTTCATAATTTTCAATATCAAATGAAGAAAATACGCCCGGTACTAAAGACGTATGTGGAGATCCACGGCAATGTTATTGCTCTGGTTTTCAGAACCCTGCTGCTATTCTGTAGCAGAAAAAATGGTAAAAATCAAATGGATAATTCCAGAAAAATGAATGCACCTTTCACCCCCATGAAGCCGTCCATTCGCAAACGTGTGTTAGTTACTGGCGGTGCCGGATTTCTCGGTTCGCATCTGTGCGAGCGACTGCTCGATGCCGGGCACGACTTGTTGTGTGTCGATAATTTTTACACCGGCACCAAAGACAACCTGCTCCATGTGCTGGCTAACCCGCATCTCGAGCTGATGCGGCATGACGTCACCTTTCCGCTGTATGTGGAAGTAGACGAGATCTTCAACCTGGCTTGTCCAGCCTCGCCGATCCACTACCAGTTCGATCCGGTGCAGACTACCAAGACCAGTGTGCATGGGGCGATCAATATGCTGGGCTTGGCCAAACGAGTGAAAGCCAATATCCTGCAAGCCTCAACCAGCGAGGTGTACGGCGATCCGGAAGTCCACCCGCAACGCGAAGACTACTGGGGGCGCGTCAATCCCAATGGAATTCGAGCCTGCTATGACGAAGGGAAGCGCTGCGCCGAGACGCTCTTTTTTGATTACCGTCGTCAGCACGGGCTGAATATTAAGGTCGCACGCATCTTCAACACCTACGGACCGCGCATGCACCCTAACGATGGCCGGGTAGTCTCCAACTTTATTGTCCAAGCGCTGCATGACGAGCCGATCACCCTCTACGGTGATGGCAGCCAGACCCGGGCGTTTTGCTATGTGGACGACCTGATCGAAGGTCTGTTACGGCTGATGGCTACGCCGGACGACTTCACCGGGCCGGTAAACCTGGGCAATCCGGGCGAGTTCACCATCAAGGAACTGGCGGAAAAAGTGATCGAGCTAACGGGTTCGCGCTCGGTACTGAGCTACCACCCCCTGCCAAGTGATGACCCGACGCAACGCCGGCCAGATATCACCTTGGCCCGGAATGCGCTGGGCTGGGAGCCGAAAGTGCATTTGGAGGAAGGTCTGCGGCGTACTATCGCTTACTTCGATGCGCTGTTAAGCGGGAAGATTGAGGGGTAAAAAAGGTAAGGCGGCACTTTCTGTATCAAGAAAAGCCTCGCCCCCGCATTCGCGAGGGCAGGCTCTTTAGGGTGGAGGATGAATAGTGCGGCAAACGAAGTTTGCGAGGCAGGGCATGATAGACCAGGGATCTGACGAAAGTCCGGGTAGCAAAAATGTATTATAAACGCCATATTAATGCACAATAAAGTCATTTAACTACTTTTAGCGACTAGAACTGACCTAATTTGTCAGTATTTAGGGGTTGCGGTTGGGTTTTAGAATCAAAGCGGCCGGATTGTTCCTTATATATAGCCCTAAAACGGCACTTAAACGCTGTTATTAGCTATTTAGGGTCAGATTGGCCCGGTTAGTGTATATGCTTTTGCTATCTGAAAAGGGCAAAGCTGTCGAAAGGCAGCGACGCAAAATCACCGGTCTAAGGGGCTTCGGCCCTATGACGGCAGGGTCGCCAGATCAGCCTCTTCGCGTATGACTTTAAGTTAGCGTCGTTGCTGTCCCTGTGTTTTGATTCGGTGGTGTGTGTGTGCTCCATACGACATCAAACTCATTAGGGGATCGCAGCGATGATGACTAGTAAAGGGTTACTCAATTTAATAAAAAATTTTGAGTGTCTAGTAAAATTGGGCATTCTATTTTTTCTTTGTACGGCAACAGTTCAAGCCTATCAAGCCACCCTGAGCTGGGATGCAAGTGCAGAATCTACCCCTGTCGGCTATCGTGTCCACTACGGACAGGCCAGTGGCAATTACAGCTCAAGTATCGATGTGGGCTTACAGACCACACATACGATATCCAACCTTCAGGATGGCACTTATTACTTTGCCGCTACGAGTTACGATGTCGATAAGATTGAAAGCAGATTTTCCAATGAGGTCAGCAAAAATTTTACTGCCACCAACCCCCCTTTGCCGAGTCCATGGCTGGATATGGACATCGGTAATGTAGGGCTAACCGGGAAAGCCAGTTTTACGGATAAAACCTATACGTTATCAGGGTCTGGAGCCGATATCTGGGGTATCACAGACGCCTTTCACTTTGTGTATCAGCCTTTGAATGGAAACGGAACGATTATCGCGCGCGTGGTCAGTATTACTAACACGAACTCCTGGGCTAAGGCCGGAGTGATGATTCGTGAAAACCTGGATGCTAACGCGCGCCATGCAATGGTAGTGGTGACTTCGCAGAATGGCGTCTCTTTCCAACGCCGACTTACGACAAACGCGAACTCCTCCCTTACTGCTGGTGCTTCTGCGAAAGCTCCTTATTGGGTTAAATTAGTGCGCACCCGTAATCTCTTTAACGCCTACCAATCAGCCGATGGCATTAAGTGGATCGCTATCAGTAAATCGGTCACGATTAATATGGCAACCAGTGTGTACATCGGCTTAGCAGTGACGAGCCATGATAACGGCACTCTGAATATTGCGAAGTTTGATAACGTAAGTGTGTACAGCAACTGACCGGAGGTGTAAAGTGAACATGTCAACAACCCATTTTTTGAACTTCGCCGCGATCTGCCTTGCTATTGGATTATCCAGCAGTGCTCTGGAAGCGCGAGCAACGACCTATTACGTCGATCCAACTGCTGGAAATGACTTCAACGCCGGCACCTCCCAGGCCACGCCGTGGAAAACCATTCCTGGAACGCGCACTACCAATAATTCTGATTTCCTACACAACTCTTGGGGAAACATTGTTAAGTGGAATATGTATATTCAGCCTGGGGACATCATTGAGCTTAAAGCCGGCACATCCATAACATCAGCAGAAGGTGGTCGGCTGCTAGTTGATGGAAATTTTTTTAAGAATGGCACATCTACAAATCCGATCGTGATTCGCGTGAGTTCTAGCTGGGGCACAGGGAACTTCATGTACAATGCAAGTGGGATGACGATCCCGGCTTATTCCTCCGCAGTCGTTATTGATAGGATTGATTATGTCCAGATTCGCGGAGCTGATGCTGCCAAACGATTTTCAGTCGTGAATGCCTCAGGCGGCGGTTGGGGAATCATTGCCAGTGGTTTATCCGGCACGAGGCAAGTTGGTGTTGTTTTGGACTATCTTGAACTAGCGAACAATAGTTACGGTGGTTCAAGTATCTCCAGTTCCGACAACTGGACGATCTCAAATTCAATTGCTCATAATAATGGCTCGATCGGATTTGATACCGGCGGTATCAATGATATGAATGCCAATAATGGTTTCTATTCGGATGATGAATCGTACAATAATGGAGGGAACTCGACTGGTGGGATTGCACATGGCTTTGGCCTTTATGCTTCCACGAACATTACTTATCTTCGGTGTACATCCTACAATAACAATCGGCGCGGTTTTGATTTTGGCACAGTGTCCAATACCAATAACGCGAGCGCGACGGTTATCAATAGCTCTGCGTATACTAATGGCGAAGACGGCTTTGCGGCTAATGGCGGAACAATGGGAACGCAAGTCTTTAATTACATAAACGTTATCTCGTTCAACAACGCTTCGAGCGGGTTTAGTGTCTATGATGGCCCCATTGTTGGGATCTACCACTCAGTTGCTCACAGCAATGGTGTTCGGTCTTCCTTCGGCGGAAACATTGCGATGTTTACAGACGCTGGCTTTCCTCCACCACACATCACACTAAGGAATAATATCTTTTATAAGCCAAAAACTTTTGTGCAGATCTACGAATATGATTCTCCCGGTGGCGATCCGGTGGTTAGCAGTGATAATAATATTTATGTCCCACGATCTTTTGATAACGAATTTGGTTTCGAGTTTCCATACGGAACAGATATTAGTTATACCAACCCTCCAGCATTCATTGGGGCCAACGACAAGCTGGGTACCGCCAAGGATCCGGGGTTCGTTTCAGCAGGTAGCACCACCAACTTCTTGGCAAACGATTATCATCTTTCTTCTAATACCAGCCTTGCGATTAGTTCAGGCGCAATTCTGTCTTCGATAACATCAGATCCAACTTTGTTAAATATTATTGCAAAAGACAGAGATGGGAAGACAAGAAGCTCGCCGCCGGATATCGGCGCCTACCAGTACGCTGGGCCGTCTTCTGGCTTGTCGTCGCCGACAAATCTTCGGTTTCTGCCTTAGAAATCTGAGCCGGCGAGACACCGGTGCTGGCTCTTCCTTCGCGCCACCTTGCGTAAGTATGCCGAGCCTACTAGGATACAGACTTAGCCACCATCTGTATCTGGATGATTCGAATGAATGCGTTCCACCGAGGCTCCGTCGCTAAACCCACGTCGAATGCTGGACACCTTGCCGCGCTTGGCCTTGGCGCTGCCGCGGGTTTTTTCACCTTGTTTCTGGCCGATTGTGAGGTGCGCTGGACCATCTACGCCGTCGCTGGGCTGGCGGGCATTGTGTTCATCCTGGCGATGCCGGCCAAGCGATCATTGTTGATGATGATTTTCATACTGAGCCTGCAAGTCGACGTTCACCTACGCTTTCTGTACGGTCACGCACAAAGCGCGGGGTTGGCTATCCCCTTGGTGGTCGTTGCCGGCGTAGCCTTGTTAATCTGGTATGCCGGTTCCGGAAATCTAAAGGGATTTAAGTGGGCGGGAAGCATGCGGATGCCGATCGCCGCCCTTTTCGCGACCACCATGCTCTCTCTGGCAACCACGTCCGAACGATTCGTCGGCGTCACTGCGCTGTGGGAGGGCTTGGAGCTGTATTTCCTATATTGGCTGACGTTCAACACCGTTCAGACTGAAGATGACTTCAGGCAGGTCATCAAGCTCCTTTTCTTTACCTTGGGCGTCCAGGCGATTGTCCTTTTCATCGAGAGCGCATTGGGGCTGAACTTTGACCTTGTAGGAAGCACTTGGGAACTGCAAGAGGTACCGCGACCCGGTGGCACGGTAAGCAGCAATCCGGCAGGATTTGCGAGCTTCATCATGCCCGCGCTGTTGATGGCAATCGCAAACTTCGCCGCTCGGGAGCACTTCATGCCCAAACGATATCTTTTTGTCGCGCTCGCACTCGGCACGACCGCCATCGGACTCACCTTTACGCGGGCTCCATGGATAGGCTTTTCCATGGCCTTGGCGTTCGTTGTCATCTATGGTTACCGACGACAGTTCATTAAGGTTGGCATGATTGTGTGGATTATTGCGGCCGCTACCGTAATGATGGTGCTTCTCCTACCGAGTATGCTTGCCCGGATCCAGAGCGGGTACGGGGGCGACGTCACCGGCACGACCACGGTGGACGAGCGGCTGGGATTGATTCAGATCGCATTGAACATTATCACCGCGCATCCTGTCACCGGCATCGGTCCTGGAGCATACTCCCACGCCTATAAAGACTTTGTTCCTGCAGGAATGGACCAGTGGCTCTTCACAGTCCACAACGAGTTCCTACTCCGTGCTGCCGAGACCGGCATTCCTGGGGCTCTGGCGTTCGTGGCATTGCTTGTAACCGGCTTCCGAGTCGCAGGGCGACTCGCTCGCTCAGAATCGTCCCTCATCAGTGTAAGCGCCTTGGGCTGGCTGGCCGCCCTGATTGCCCTGGTCTGGCAGATGAACTGGGTCCCCTGGTCTGGCTGGACTTATAATGCGATGCTGTGGATCATGCTTGGGCTGATGGATGGTGCCCAGCGGCTAGTAACGCGGAGCGAAAGATGATCCGCCAAGCAGGGGACAACTGATAATGCAACGCCCGCTGGTGAGCCTTTGCGATCCCCTGCTTAGCCGGCGAGTACAATGACCGATTAGTAAGAATTGATGCGATTACCTTGGAGGTTTTTTAAATACTATTTCTTCTCCAGGAATTGCTGGTAGGGCGTGGGGCGGATTCCAAAGAATTCTCCAATCTTTGCACAAACTTTAGTCATTATCTCGAAATAGACCTTAAACCCTTAAAATATGCTCGGTACGCACAGTACGAAATAGCTTCCAGAGTAACGATCAAGAAAACAAAGAAGGATGAAGATTTCTCAATATTTGGTCACCATATTTCTCGATGCCTTGGGGAAAATGGGGACCATGCCCAAAAATAAGAGACGGTTGCTGGCCTTACCCGCTAGGGTGCCTGGTTACCTAGAACTCATCCGCCGGTTACAGGCGCAAAAGATAGCAATCGTGATGTATCATGGGGTGACAGACTGTCCCCCCGCGGTCTTCAATTGGTGCCATCTCAAGGTCGATGAATTCGCCCGACAGATCGACTTCCTGGTCGAGCATTACACCATCCTGCATCTTGAAGAGGTTATCGAACGGCTACACAGGGGACAGAGCCTGCCACCGAGGACGGCTTGCGTGACCTTTGACGATGGCTTCCGTAGTGTTGCAACGACGGCTTTTCCGATCCTCCTGCGGCGTCAGATACCGAGTACGGTATTCCTGGTAACAAGCCAGGTGGGGACCCGGCAGCCAGCTTGGCCGGACCGGCTGTACTGGAACGTAGCTTGCTCGACGCAAGGCTCGGTAAGGTTCAACGGCGTGGAATACCACCTCGGCAGCAATGATGATCGAGCTACAGTTTACAGGAGACTGGCCGAACAGCTAAAGAACATGGATTTGGCCGAGCGCGAGGACCGGTTGGCTAGGCTCACCGAGGCGTTAGGCAATTTTCGCGTCCCCTCCGAGGCGGTGGTGGCGACCTTAGACTGGAGCGAGGTAGACGCGCTGGCGCGCACAGGCTTGGTTCGATTCGGCTCGCACACCCACACCCACCCTATCCTCTCCCGCTGTCCGGTGGAAGTGCAACGGGAAGAGTTGGAAACGTCCCGCAACGTACTCCAGGAGCGTGGGCTGTCCGCCTCGCTGTTCGCCTACCCAAACGGCAGACCCGCCGATTTCACCGCCGACACTCAGCGTCTGCTCCGCGAATTGGGCTATCGTTGTGGGTTGACCACGATCCCGGGATTAAACAGACCCTACGCGGACCTATACACCCTGCGGCGGGTCAACGTCGGGGCTGATATACTGGGACTACAGTTCAGGTTGTGGATGGCCGGTCTTTAAGTCGAGGTGGTGCTGTCGTGCCTGAATCGGTGATGCTACCCAAGGGTGGCTGGCCTATCCCCGACCCATCCAAAAATCCGATGCACATTTGCACTCTGCGCACCGGTCACGATCATCACCGAGTTCTCTCAGCTCGTTGTCCCTCGCCAGCCAACCCACCGGCTTTAGCCGGTGGTAGGTGAGTTTCATCTCAGGTTGTCTAAAACATAGTCCGCTTCATAAATCATGCCCCCATCATTCGAAACCCAGCACCCGGTATTCGTTTTAGGCCTCTTCGACACTGGCCTCGTAACCGCTCAAGGACTTGCCCGACATGGAATTTCTGTCGTGGGGTTCGACTGCGATAAACGAAGTCCCGGTTTTTTTTCGAAGCTCTTTTCACCCGTGCTTTGCCCATCTCCTCATGGTGGCGACGATCCGGCGCTGCTGGCACTCCTAAAGAGTCAAGCCAAAGCATTTACGAAGCCCCCCGTACTTTATCCCACGTCAGACGCCTTCGTTGGTTTCATCGCACGAAACACACAGGAACTGGCGAAGTCCTTTCTGTTCAATATTCCCGAACCTTCCGTAGCTGAAAAAATTCTTGCCAAGCATACTCAAGCAGAACTCGCGCAAAAAGCAGGCGCAATGGTTCCAAAAATGTTGCTCTTCACACCCGAAACTGTCGATAGCTTGCTTTCCTCATGTAAAAATAGCACTGAAATCAATAAGTTCCATTTTCCGGCATTTTTTAAGCCCGTGCATGGCTATCAATGGCAGCGCCACATCAAGAACAAGGGGATGCTGGTACGCTCACCAGGGGAATTGCGCATAGCTTTGCAGAATATCCGCAAATTCGATCTAAAAGCGATTCTTCAGGAGATCGTGGTTGGTCCCGCATCCGAACAATTTGAGATTTCGCTCTATGTCGACACGAAGGGAGATATTTCTGGCCCGTTTGTCATGCGCAAATGGCGTAGCTTTCCGCGAGAACTAGGCACCGGTACCTACGGGACATCGTTGATCGATCCCACACTTTCGACCATCGCCCAGAGTCTAGCCCTAAAAATGGGCATTCGCGGTTTTGCCAACATGGAATTCAAACTTGATGCGTGCGACTCGACGTTCAAGTTCATTGAGGTGAATCCTCGCGTTTGGCAGCAGGTAGGACTTGCCACGGATTGTGGTCTGGATCTTCTGCTGACTCAGTACCTCGACTTGACCAAACAGCAGTTTTCACCTGTCACGCAATACCAGGCCGGCGTACACTGGATAGACCCAATTACGGACCTTCTTGCCAACCCTTCGTTTTATGATTGGATACGGGTCTTTCACTCCGCCACAAGCAGAGGCATCCTGGCAATAGACGACCCATGGCCTGCCGTTCGCACGATTTTCTTGAGCCGCAGGTTTTTTGGATTATTAAAGGCTTTATTGAAAAAAACTTGGCTCATGTTGGCAACTCGATGACTAGCGGAGAAATTTTTCAACGTGGCTCACCATTCCACCGATTTACCGATATGAGCGAAAAGTTTTGATGCGTTTGCCCTGCCCCCAAACCCTTGGATTAGCCAATGCAAACTCTTTGGTCTATGCTGGGAACCTTGCTCATCTTAGCTACTCTGCCTGGCACGCTGGAATTGCTGTTCCTCACTCTCAGCGGCATCGTGCCCCGCCATCGTCATCCTAGCCACAGAACCACAGAAGCACAGTCCTTGCGTTTATGCGCTGTGGTGCCGGCCCACAACGAAGAAAATGGCATTGGCGGTTGCGTGGCCTCACTCCTTGCCTGCGAACCAGGAAGACATGAAGTTACTGTCGTCGTCGTCGCCGACAATTGCACCGACTCCACTGCCGAACAGGCAAGGGCAGCCGGGGCGCGGGTGTTGGAACGGCAAGCCCTACAGCGCAGGGGTAAGGGTTATGCTTTGGATTACGCCTTTTCCATCTTGCTACCGGAAAACCACGATGCCTTTTTGATTGTCGATGCGGACACGGCGGTAGAGGCCAATTTCATCCAAGCCACGGCCAAGCAGTTCGCTCAAGGGGCCGAAGCTTTGCAATGCCGTTATCTGGCGGGCAATCCGGAAGAGTCCATCCGCGCCCGCTTGATGCATGTGGCCTGGCTGGCTTTCAACATTCTCAGGCTGCGGGGGCGGGAATGCTGGGGGCTGTCCGTGGGGATCTTGGGGAATGGCTTCGGCTTGGCGCGTGCGACCCTTGAAAAAGTTCCTTTTGACGCCAGCTCCATCGCCGAAGACCTGGAATACCATCTACGCTTGGTGCGGGCCGGGCTACGAGTACAGTATTGCGAAGATACCACGGTATGGTCAGCGGTACCCAACCAAGGCCGCGCTGCTGCTGGTCAACGCGCCCGCTGGGAAGGTGGTAGATTTCGCATGATCCGGGAACAGACCCTTGGACTGGCCTTGGAGGTTTTGCAGGGACGCTTGAGGCTGTTGGAACCGCTGTTGGAATTGCTGTTGCTGCCCTTGGCCTTCCATGTGTTCCTGTTGCTGTGCCTACTGGCTGTGCCTTTCCCACTGGGCCGGATTCTAGCACTTGTGGGGCTAGGCGGGGTGTGCTTGCATGTGTGTGCTGCCTTGTATGTGGGGCTGGCTGGCTGGCGCGACGCCTTGGTGTTGCTGTACGCGCCGGTTTACATCCTTTGGAAACTCACCATCGGGCGGCACATCTTCGAATCAACTAGGGCGGGGGCCGCTTGGGAGCGCACTGAACGGAGTGACAAGCCATGAACCATATTTCAGGGGGATAGGAAAAATATCTTCACGCCATGTAGCACAGCCGCCGATACTCCTCTTGAAAGTCGTCCGCCATCCGCCGGGCGGAAAACTTCTCGCTAACGACCTGCCTGGCCATTGACGCCATGCGCTGCGCAAGCTCGGGATCCTTACCTATCCGCTCTAAGGCGCTCGCCAGCGAAGCCGGTTCGCCCACGGGAACGAGCAAGCCCGTTATCTCATGCTCAACAAGCTGTCTAATCCCCGGGATCGCAGTGCCAATGACCGGCACCCCGGCCGCGAAGGCTTCCATCACCACACGCGGTATTCCCTCAGAGTAGGATGGCAACACCATGACATGGCTTTCGAGCAGGTATGGCGCAATGGACGGCACTGCGCCAATAAACGTCACCCGGTCCGCCACACCGATTGTGCGTGCCAGATCTTCGGCCTCTCGTCTATCCGGGCCATCACCGGCGACCGTTAGGCGAATCGGCGCACTACACCTTGTTTCCGCAAAGCCTCTGATAAGATCATAGATGCCCTTCGGCTGACAAACCCGACCGACAAACAGCACCGACAGCGCGTCACCCGGGCGGCGCTTATTAAACCGGTAATCAAAGCCAGATAAATCAACGCCATTCAGGATCAGACGCAGCCGTGTCGGGCAAAACTTGCGTGCTTGCAAATCCTCAAGCAGTGCGGGGCTAAGCGGATAGACACGATCAAAGCGCTTGAGAAACGCCCGGCTGATCGCCTCATACACTCGAATTAGTAAGCCCTCACTGGCGCTCCAACCGTGAATGCTCGACACCAGACGCACGGACAGCTTCCGAGTTGCGAGGTAACCGAGCACATCTGCCTTGAAACCGTGCGTGTGCAGAATATCGATGTTATGTCGGAGTAGCAGACGACGCAGTTGCAGGACGGCTCTGGGATTCAACCTGCCAGGAACGGCGATGTGTTCCGCATGCATATCTTCAGACATTAGCAGACGGAAAAAAGCGTCGGCGCCCGGCTTGGTGCCTATGGAAATGACGATTGGCTCGAATTCCCGCCGGTCAAGGTATTTTACCAGTGCAAGTGTCCAGCGCTCGGCCCCATAAACGCCCAGCGTCGAATGCAAATGGGCAACGCGACAGCGCGGATAACGCAGAGTCGGCTGTGCCGCACCTACCTGATCCTTTCCTTTGATGCCCTGAATAGTCATTCAGCACGCTCCCGGATGTTCCCGTCATCGTTTTGTCCGGCGACTCTCCGCAGAATTTCTGCCAATCGCTGCGTCAGGGCACGATAGTCATAATGGGCGATTTGAGCTTCATCCGGATCAACCATCAAATCACTTCTCTGCCATGCAAGATAGTAGCGCTTCATCTGTTCATAGATGGGGTCCACGCCTCGCTGCGGCGATATGACTGCACCCATACGAGTTTCGGCGATGATCGATGCAGTCACCCCTTCTTCCGGGGCAATAGCAAGTATCGGCCCTTTCATGATGAGGTAATGGTAGAGCTTCATGGGCACGATGGACATGCTGTAATCATTTTCGTAAAGCAGCAACAGCCTTATGTCGGTATTGGCGGTTAAACACATCGCATCGCTATGAGGCAGCATTCCATGTGCATCAACGAGGTCGGTCATCTGCCGCTCATGCAGATAGGCCCAAAATTGTTTTGAAAGATGACCACAATGTACCAGTTTGACCTTGTCTCGTCCGACCTCTTCGGCCAGCTTGCTCAACGCCTCCATTGCGATCCGCCAAGGAAAATCATGCTTGTCAAAGGCCCCTGCGTAGCCAATCCGGAAGACTTTTAGCGAAGGTTTTGCCTCGTGCTGTATCAAATCGTCTCGGTCGAAACCGTTCGGAATCACGTCAATTCGGCTTCTCGAAAGACCGAATCGCTGAATATGACGTTCGGCGTTCCCGGGCGTATTCGCGATTACGTAATTCGCCGTTCTGAATACGTTGCACTCGAGCCGCTTGATCCACCAGTCATGCAAGGGCGTGGCCGGTCGGTAAAGTAACTTTTTCTCAGTCCAAAGATCTTGGAAATCTGCGACCCAGCGGATGCCGAGCGATCGTTTGAGGTTCATGCCGATCAGGTGGTTGCTCTCCGGCGGTGACGTAGTCAGCACTACTTGAATGTTTTCCCGACGCACGATTTCCTTGGCGAGCCTGATCCCGTGTGGGATCCATCTCACCATGTAGTCAGGCACAAGGACGAAACGCTCGGGAAATGATAGAAGGGCAAGCAGCCGATAATGCTTCGCGTCGGGGCCACGATCCAGAAATCGCTCAGTAAAGTACGACCAACCGATAGAAGCGGCGCGATAGGCCTTGAGCTGAGCAGGATAAGAACGCCGTTGAAATACCTCGGCCAATTCCTCGGCCTTTGGAAAGGAGCTTTCTTTGGCTGAAAGAACGATTGGTTCGACGCCGAAGTCGGGAAGAAATTTCACCAACTTGGCTATGCGGCCCCCTCCTCCGTTGGGGAAGCCTCCGACCACTATAAGAACCTTTACGGACCCAGCCGAGGCCCCTGGCCGGGCAATCAAAACATCCGCCTCACGCATAGTCATTCCCGTCCGGGACTCGCCGTCTGCCGCGATAACTTTCTCAGTCATGGCCGCTGGCCTGTATGTGCCACAAGGTGCGATCGACCCAGGACCAAGCGTCTAATCCTCCGCGCAGCAGCAGTTTGAACAACCACAGCCCTTCACCGCCTTCAACTTTGACTCGCGGCAGCGAAAATGGATCTAATCCCGGGCGAACAGCTCCATGTTGCGAGGTAAACGCACAGCAATAGCCGGCCCCTTTGAGGATGCTGGCCGTGCGTGCGTTAAAGTCGGCGCGGGTGCCGAAGGGATACGCAAACGCAGTCACCCGCTCACCGAGACGTTGCTCGATCATCTCCCGCGAGCGCACCACCTCGTCTTCCGCCTGCGCGGGGGACATGCGCCCCAGGGAGCGGTGTGTCCAGGAATGGGAGCCTATAGCTATGTTGGCTCCGGTGATCTGTTCCAACTCTCTCCAGTCCATGTAGTCTTCGGGTGCGCAGTCGGAACAAGCCGTCACCGGCACTGCGCCGGACCGGCCGATAAGACTCGGCGTCACAAAAGCGACGGCGGGCACCGCGTAGTCCCGCAGAATAGGGAGCGCGCTACTGTATGTGCTGTGGAACCCGTCATCAATGGTGACAAGAACCGCACCCCGGCGCGGCGGCCTACCACCGAAGACCGATTCCTCGAATTCGTTGAGAGAGATGGCGATCCCGCTCTCTGCCAAGTAAGCGATCTGCCCCTTGAAATCAGTAGGCGAAATACAGAATGGGTCCCGGGCCACAGTCCCAAAGCGGTGGTAAGTCAGTACACGGATCTCGGGGCGTCCCGAGGCCCCGCCCGGCCCAACCAGCCGCCAGGTAGCCCAAGAGCCGAGAGCCACGCTGGCACGCGCCGTTTTCTTAATTGCCCAGCGAGCAATAGAGATCATGAATCGCACACGCGCAACTGCACCCAATTTATGCGCCTTCTTCCCCGTACCGATCCAGTAGCCACCACGGTTCTCTTCAGTCTTTTCGCCGCTGCAAACGATCCCATAGCAACTCCCGCACGATCCGCATCACGAACTTTGGATTGCCTAAGATATATCGCCGCCATTTGTGTGGTTGCTGCAGTAAAAGTTGCAACCACTCAAACCCTTGCCGACGTACCCAGAGCGGTGCTCGCTTTAGGTTCCCTCCCCAGTGATCAAACAAACCGCCCACCCCGATGCATACTGGAACCTGTAATTCACGCAGGTGAGCATTGATCCAGTTCTCCTGTTTTGGGTTGCCCATCCCTACCAGTAGCAGATGAGGTCTGGATACATTGATCGCTTCGATGATCTGCGCGGTCTCATCCTGCCCAAAGTACCCATGATGAAAGCCCGCAAGATCCCAGCCAGGATAAGCATCGGCAGAATATTTTGCCGCTCGCCCTATTATCTCCGGATCAGCACCCAGCAGGAAGTATCGGTAGCCGCGGCCCGCCGTGACATTGAAAAGCTTTGGGGTGAGGTCCGTCCCTACCAAGTTGTCTTTCAGCCGGACGCCTTGCATCCGTGCCGCCCAGCGCGCTCCGGTTCCATCAGCCAGCACCACATGGGCCGAGTTGATCACATCCCGGTATGCTGGGTATTCATGAGCTAAATTTAGTGTATGTGCATTGACGATGAAAATGCCATGCGCGCGCCCATCCCATTCACGAATGATCTTTTCAATATCCGTAATTGCTTCCTGAGAAGACAAATTAGCGATCTGGATACCGAGAATTACCACAGAGCCTTCAGTTTGCGCGCCCATCTATGCTCAGTCCTGGCAGTATTCAACTGTTCTTCAGTCCGGTGCGTGTCAATGTAGTGGCTGTCTGAATCACGCAGCGGTTGATTCGTCGTCATAGCCGATTCCACCGGGCGTTTCAAATCACGGTGGGACACATAACCCCCAAGGTATCAATCAGCACACAAAAACCAAACAAGTCGACCCGGAAAAGGAAGAGGCACTGCCTCCTATTGGGCTGCCCGCATTGAATATGACACCACCAAACACCCGGACCCGGAAAAGCGTGTTCTTGCTACAACGCTCGATGCTGACCTGAAGGCTGGTCGAATCCACCCGTCAACCGAGTTTGCGTGGCGGCTACACACCACGCAAACTCTTGATTCGTTGAGGCAAAGTCGGGCTTTATGGCTGCATTACCTGCCGGCCTCAGCCTCTGCGGTCTGAGTCAGTCCCCCGCCCAAGGCTCCGCATGCTCTCCATCAAAGTTGCTTCGATTGCCTTGATGCGCAAACGCCAGCGCGGCGACAGCATCTGGCCGATTTTGCTTCTGGCCGTAAGAAGATAGAACGGCGGAAGCTTCATCAGAAGAATGTAACAAAATCCACGGATCGTGTTGGCGTAGTCGAAATAGAAGGTAGTGGCGATGCGATTTGCCCATATATACTTATAGTCTTCCCCTCCGACACGCATGTCATAGTGCAGATGCCGATGCTCATCCAACCCCCATTGGATACAATTTTCTGTCAGCAGAGCCCCCGGGGAATATTTAAAAAAATCATTATCGTAGGTACCAGTAAAAGATTCAACACGATGCTGATCGATGGCGCTAAGTTCACCGGCGATGATCTTGCTGTCTAGCGTCAGCACGAAGACATGTAATCCGCAGTGTGACCCTTCGGCCGCAACGAGCTGATGAAAAAAATCCCGGCATTCTCGCGACCGCATCCAGTCATTTTTGATGTTGTGTTTGTCAAACCAGCGTCGTTTATGCTGGAGTATCCAGTCGATAGCCGCCTCGCAGGCGACAGCATCCGTCAGTATCTCGAATTTGACGACGCCTTGCTTGGACAAGCGCCTGCGTTTGTACGGTTGTTGTCGTTTTTTCAGATAAGCGCTCGGATTGGCGATCCCATCCCAGCATAACCAGGGCGCAACGTCTGCTCTCACAGCCTTCAGTCCCCATTCATTAGTGACCACTCGGTACAGTGCGGTTTCATCCCTGACATTACGCAGGCTGATCACATCGCATCCGCAGGTTTTCCGCACCATCTTCCACGCCGCCGCGACGTAGCGTTCGGCATCGGGGCCATCCTCGACCAGAACCGTGCAATATTCGGTGGCCTGCGGTAAGGGGCGAGCCACCTTCACTCCGCCGGCCCGAAAGATGACAAACGGCCAGATCAGACGTATCTTGCCTGCTACGCGGATGACCAAGCAGTAGAGTCTGTCACCGCGCGGGGCCGCGGTCGTTTCCCAGCTTGCCCGGAACCAAGTAAAAGATTGGGCCAGATAGTGTCTGGTCGAGCGCCGGCACAAATCCTCCCACTCATCCTGCAAAGCTATAACCGATTGAAAATCAGTCAAAATCTTGTATTCTGGGGAGAAAGCCTGTGCCATTGTCTCTACCTTCTTTTCCTAGGTTTTTCTGAATCTGCCTACCTGAACAGTCACAGACACTCTTTGCTATCGATCTGAGCTAAAAATTGGGCTCTATCACCCTTCGGCGAACTGCGTTACGACCAACAAGTAAACGCAGTTTGCAATCGCCTCCCAATTCAGGATTAAGAGATCCGAAATTTCGGCCCATGCTATAAATACATGGCTCCCTTGACTTTACCTGACAGGGACTGCGGAAGACCGCGATTCCCATCGGATGAGATAGGCTAGCCCAGTGGCCGCCCAACCGGGGCTGAGCTGCTCGCAGATGAAAGATGGGTCGTCGCGGAAAACGCTAATGTGCTTAGCTTGCGCATAGATGAGGCGGACTTCATCCCGGCAAACTTGTTTAAGCTTATCAGCGAAAGCCGCCATGACCCGTTCATTAAACGGGTTGTACAGCCAAAAAAGTGTGCCCTCTGCCGGGAAGTTCTCGATCACATTTCCAACTATGATTTCGACGTTCTGCACGCCAGCGAATCGCATGGCAGTTTTTGAAGCAATGCGGGAGTCGAGTTCAATCCCAATGATATGATTCGAGCAATCATTGGCAAGCCACCAACCGATAACACGTCCTTTGCCGCAGCCAACATCGACAAGGATATCTTTCGGCGAGATAGGTACCTGCTGAAAAAGCCGCTTCAGAACGTCATAGCGAATGGACTCTGTTCTTCTCGCACCGCGCTCCTGGTAAGCGGATTCAATAATACCCCCTGTCCAACCGTCGCACCGCCAATCATAGACAAGATCTTGGAGTCCACCGATCAGCCTTCTCGCATGATAGCCAATCGATAATCGGCGTTTCACGCTTATCAGCGTACTCACCAACCTATTCTTAGCCATATGCCCTCAGCATTTGCTTTGCCAAAGCCAAAAAAACATAATTTTTGCTGACAACGAGCGATCCCCACTCACGACGAAACTTCTGGCGGGTCTTTGTGGTAGATTTGACTGACGTGTCGGGTAGGTTGCTCGGTATCCCTATTTTTGCGCGGAGAAAATGAAGTCACTCATCGGTATTCACTTTTCCAACACCGGATATCAGCCGTTCGACAAGACCAGATCACATATAAATTAAGTGATATACTTAAGGCTACACCTGCGACGCTGAAGACCGCCACAGCGCCTACATCGCTTTGCAGGACGACAAAACCGATATACAACGCAGCAACTCTTAGAAGCACACTCAAAATTTCGTAGATCAGGAAAACCCCTTGCAGGCGGATAACGGGTATTGCGCTTACAACAGGTCGGTTGATTAATTCGAAAAAAAACCATATCGCAAGCCATCGACCATACTCGCCAGCAGTACGCCATGCCGCACCAAACACTACATCGAACAAGGATGGACCAAAGACCATCACGACTGAAAAAGGCAGTAGTCCTATCATACCCATGCTGATTATCGTTTTAAGCATGAGCGCTGATAAATTTTCTCGATTGTGTACAGCTTCGTTGAAACGCGGATAAAAAACCTGCTTGACAGAATTACCGATCAATCCGGCCGGCACACCGAGTACCACAGTCGCAATGGAGTAGAAACCAGCCGCGGTAACTCCAAAATAGTTGGCGAGAAGCAGTATCGGCAGGCTCTGTGACGCTGCATTTAAGAGCACCTGCGGCGCACGTAGCAAAGGGAAGTCTCGATGCCGTTTTGCAAGTTCCCACTCACCCAAGCCTGACTCCGAATCTTTTGTTTCAGCCTGCTCAATTATATGTCTTACGCGCCCTCTGCGCAAGCCCAGCAGCATCAATACCGTACTCAGCAAATCACTGCTGATATTAGTGACAACCAATACAGCCGCCGTAGGGTATACAAACCCCAAGCCAGCCTTGACCGTACTCATCAGCAGCGTTTGCCAGACAGCAACTTTAGCCGTTAATATAAAGGCTTTCTTGCGTATCAACCATTGGTTCACGACCCCACCCGCCACCGCAATCAGCATCGAGACCGGAATCAGGTACATGAAGGCCGAAATCTCTTGGGCGTTCAGAAGGGAAAGTATTTCCTGGCCGAACAGGAACAGAGCCAGCGTTACCAGCAGAGAGGTCACGATGCCGATGTAGATCGACAGGCGGGCCAAGCCCAACGCATCCGTATCGCTTTTGGGTAGAACGATGGCGATCGGGTAAGTCATGGCGGCAATCGTTCCGATAATGCCGGCGATGGACATGAACACACCTTGGATGCCGTAGGCTTCGGGGCCGTAGAGGCGGGTGATAAGCGGGGAGAAGGCCATTGAAATAGCCTGCGACGCGGCCGTGCCGCCGGCAACCGCTGCGACGTTACGGACGAAGGGACGCTGGCTGAACTGTTGAATTTTTTGACGCACAACTTGTCGCCTAGAATGGTGGGTTGGATCATGATCGTCATCTCGGCCAACACCTAAAAATTGCCTAAAGCATAGGGTGCGGTGACGAAGGAACCGCTTCACGGAGGACTGGCAGGTATATAGCTACACAAAGCCTTGTGGCAATTGCCATACATCAACTCCAGCTCAAACCCTGACTTTATTCCTAAAAGCAAAAATTTGCTCCTGCAACTAGGCGGGGTTGAAGTGCCGATCAAACTTTGAGAAGAACGCCTCAGGAGACAGCCACTCAAGCCAGAGGCGGCGGCACTGGTGCTGCAAATCGATAAAATCCTGCGGTGAAATTGAATTATGAAATTCCAGTATTTTTTCGGGCAGTGACTCAATCTCCGATTCCTCTACCCAGATAAAACGGTTTCGCCAGTCTATCAAACGATCGTAGGGGAAACTCGAATCTGTATTGATGAAAACAGGGATTCTTCCCATGCATAAAGTTTCGTAAAGCCTAAAGGAATAATTTCCAGAGCCGCGGCAGCAAAAAATATAGTCGCTTCCAACCATGTTGGAGATAAACTGCTGACGATATTCTTGCCTGATCTCGTCATTGGGACAGCCAAAAAAAACATTCTTTTTTCTGAGAATAAAGTTCGTTTCAATGGCCGGATGTTTGGCGAGAATGCCCAACGCCTGGGTGCGCAGGTTTTCACCCCGCCTCGGTGGGACATCAGGTCTTCCCTGAGTGGCTAACATGAGCGTTTGGTAGAGGCCCAGCCTTACCAGATCGCTCCATTTCCAATCTCCTGCTAACCCGCAAAAACCAACAGTAGGCTTGAGCTGCTTAGAACGTACGACAATGTTGCCCTGACAGTAAATTTTGATCAGGTCTTCTGAAAAGGCAGGCAGGACAAAGTCTGACAGTGTACGGCGGGATTGATATAAGCCTTCTCGGAAGACGGTTGCCTGCTTTAAGGGTATTTTTTCATGAGAACGATCTCCCTGAAAAAAGACAACAACCGGCTTATTTTTTGCCTTGGCTGCTTTATAGATTTGAAGACTCAGATCTTTGATTTCCCGGGCTATTGGATACTCTCTTGAAAATGTCCTGTTCGGCAACCAGTCGTTGCCCCTAACTCTACGCCAATCATAGGGCAAAACCACAATATCACATTCTTCCAAAGAAGTGAGTTCAAAATATGAGTGGGCAGATTGCCAATAGCTGTCGAATATCAAAGAATATAAGCTACCCCTATCCACACTAGGTACTTCCGTCCTAAAGAAAGGATGAATCATCGGCACCAAGGCGATGTGTTTGAGAGAGTCATGGTTGATGTGGGTTGTATAGAATTTCAACTTTTTCATTGACAGTACCTCAAAATTAATCTGATCAAATGGGAACCACCCGCTGGCTCTAGACCAACAATAACAAGAAGAATAGAAGGCTAAACAAAATGATCCCCGCCACATCGATCTAACCAGAGAGATCAATCTATAGGAGTCCGATCTGAGTTGTGGAAAGCTTGTTTCGTCTCTGTATTTAGAAAAATCACAGAAAATAAATAACATTTTGAAAACGATTAAGTTATTTATTTTTAGTGAATGCAGTTGCGAAAAAAATTAATCCACAACCTGTAAAGGAGACCTATAGCAGCTTACAGTCTTTGATAAACGAACTCCGGAACGTAGTATCGCCGCTTGTTGAACACGACACCGATCACCCGGCCTCCTGCATTGGTGATCTGCTGATGTATGGTATTGGCCACGGGACAGCGGGTGGATTCGGCCTCGATGACGAGTACCACACCGTCGGCCTTGCGGCTGAGGGTGATGCTGTCGGGGAACACCGTGGCCGGGGCACCATCGATGAGAATGAGATCAAAGCGCTCCCGGAGCGCCCCAAAAAGGCCCTCCATGCCCGGCGCGTCAATGACCTGGACGGTTCCGGCCCTGGCTGAGGAGACGGGAACGAGCCAGAGCCGATCACTGTTCGTCGGGCAAAACGCCTTCTCAGCCGGCCCAGCCCCCCTTAGCACGTCGTCCCACCCCACTGTCGGACTGACGCCGAACAACCGATGCTGGGCGGGATGCAAGGTATCGGCGTCGAGGACCGCCACCTTGCGGTTGAGACGTTCGGCCGCGACCCGCGCCAAGTTGCTCACCACGGTGGAGGCGCCCTCGCCCCCTTTCGCGCCGAGGAACAGGATCACCTTCTGATGGAGACCCGGGAAGACGTTATCCAGGGACCGGTAAAGGCCGAGCATCTCGATATCGATATCGAGACCGACCGCAACTCCGGCGGGTGCGGGGTCAACGAATATCGGCGGCTGCGACACCGGTCGATCCCCCTTCGCTTGTTGCAGTGCCTCGTACAGTTTGCTCATGCGGTACCCTCTGACACTTCGGTAAAGCGCACACAACGGCAGTTCTGTATTGTCTCTATCATCGCTGTAATTCCTAGCGGTCAGCGGGTGGGAAAACGAGGCGGTCGCCGACGTGGATGCGATGACTGTTCTTGATCTGCGGGTTGTGGCGCTGCACCCACTGTACCAAGCGTTCGTCCCGTCCACCGTAGACCGTTTCCACCAGGTCGATGAGCCGATCCCCCGGCTTCACGACCCGCGACACCGGCTCCGGTTCGCCCGCTTTTACCGCAACAGGCTCGACAGCAGCGGTCTGCCCCACCGCGCCACCGGTGGGTGTGCTGGGCACCAGCGGCAACATAGTCTGAGTCGGTGCCGCTGTGCTATCCGCGGTAGGCGGTGGCCACTGGAGTAATGGCCTCAGCGCTTCTACTGGACTGCGTTGCACCTCCGACAGGAAGCCGAAGTCGCTGGCCCCGCTCAGAAACACTCCCGCAGTCACGACGGTCGCAGCTACCCCAACGGCGGGCCATCGCCACCGTCTGACCCGCGGGCGAGTCTGTACCTTGCGGTCAGCAATGACCTCTCGCACCACGCTTGCTTTGACGCGCCGCTGCTGATAGCCAAAAGCAGTAACCAGCGCATTGTCACAAAGGATATTGATCCGACGTGGGATGCCCCGCGCCTCTTTTAGGATCGTCTTGATTGCACCTTGGGTGAATATCACCCGATCAATGGCCCCCGCCAAGGCCAGACGGTGCTGAATGTACCGGATCCCCTCCGCTTCGGTGAGCGGCATGACCGTGGCGCGCACCGCGATCCGCTGTTTCAGTTGCCGCAGTTCGGACCGATCGAGCTTGTCGTCGAATTCGGGCTGGCCACAGAAAATAATCTGCAGCAACTTGTCGGTGGCCGTCTCGAGGTTCGACAGGACGCGCAACCCCTCCAGGGTCTCGATGGGCATGTTCTGGGCCTCGTCGACGATCAGCACCACGTTCCGACCCTGCCGGAACTGGTCGATGAGGATCAGATGGAGCTGGTTTACCCGCATGAAGGCGTACTCTGCATCGAGAACAGCACCGAACTCCAGGAGCATGGTCTGGAGCAGGGCATCGAAAGAGATGTTAGCGTCCAGCAAGTAGATAACCTGCGTTTGCTCCGGCTCGATCCGCTCCAGAAAGGTCCGCAGGATCGTCGTCTTGCCCATCCCGACCTCGCCGGTGAGGGCGATGAACCCCTTTCTGAGCATGACCCCATAAATAAGGGCCGAGAGCGCTTCCCGGTGGCCCGGGGAAGCGTAGAGAAACGCGGGGTCGGGCGTCACATGAAAGGGCGATCTCTGGAGCTGGAAGAAGTCGAGATACATAGTGCCCTCAGCGCTTCAGTGCGATTGAGGCTAGCACCGGCAGCCCAAGCCGCCGCTCCACCTGTTCAGGGGTGGAAAAACTCTGGGAAGTAAACTCGACCAAAAAGGCATACCCCAGCCCGGACACTGCACCCAAGAGGATAGCCAGGATCAGAATGAGCAGTTTTTTCGGTTTCACTGGTTTCTGCGTGGTTGCTGGCGCTTGGATGACGCTGATGTTTGCAATCTTCTGATGGTTCAGATCGTCCGAGATGCGTGCTTCCTCCAGTTTCTCCGCATAGGTCTGGTAGTTCTTCTCGTGGGTCGAAAGCTCACGCTGGAGATTGCGGAGTTCGTTCTGTTTTTGGTCGACAGCCTGGATTTTACGGTTGAGCTGAGCAAACTGCTGGGCGAGCGTTACCGCCCCGGCCCGCTGAGAGGCCAATTCAGCCTCGGCTTTGAACAGTTCCTTCTCTATCTCCTGATAGACCGGGTTGCCAGTCTGCACCTTACGACTGATGTCTTCCTCCTGGGCTCTGAGAAAAGCCTTGACGAGCAGGATTTCCTTGCGCACGTTGTCGACAAAGCGGCTGTCCTCACGATAGTCCTTGGCCAGGAGTTCCTGCTCCTTGAGTTGCAGACTCAGCAGATGGTTCTGGGCATTGACCACGATCGCATCCCGGGCGGTTTGGGTGTACCGGGCCTTGTTCTGAGCCATGCCGCGCAACTGCTCCCGATAGGAGGCAACCTTTTTCTGGAGTTCCTCAACGCGGTTATGCGTAGCTTGCAGCCCCGTGTCGAGTTCAACCTGCTGCCGCAACAGCAGGCTGCGCTGCTCCTCGACGGCATAGACCTGATTCTGTTGCTTGAAGGCCTCAAGGGCATTCTCGGACTCCTTGAGACGTTGCTGGTAATTGGCCAGTTGCTTCTCCAGAAACGAGGACTGGGGGTTGGAGAAGACCTCGAGATGCTTTTCCTTGAAGAGGTCGATCAGGAGCGCGAGCGCCTTCGTCGCGACCACAGGGTTGCGGTGCTGGAACGAGACGCTGATCACGCTGGACTTCTTGACCCCATCTACCGTCAGATCCTTGGAAAATTGGATCGCGGCGGCTTCAAGGGGTGTCATCCTGGCCGGAGGGTCGCTCGCGAGCTGCGGATAGATCGTGCCGACCCCCATAGTGGTGATCACTTTCTCGATCAAATCCCGATTGTTGAGGATCGCGATCTCGGAATTGATGATGTCTTCCTGATTGACCATCATGAGATTTCGAGCCTCCCCGACCTCCGATTTGGTGATGTACTCCCGGCCGATCTTGACCAAGAGGCTGGCCGTTGCCTCGTAGACTGGGGCGATGAGAAAGGAACCGACCGCGACCGTCGCGATCGTCCCGAAGAAAATGACCAGGATCTTGGCCTGGTGTTTAAAAAGGACATAGAAAAGGTCCCGCAGGCCACCGCCGGGGACTTCTTGCTTCATGTTAGTGGATGGGACGGTCATGGCGTCGTCGTCGGGTTAATCTGGTAGCTCAGGCCGAAGCTCACTGGCACGTTCTTCCGCAGGTACTGGTCGATCCACAGGTTAACATTGGTGATTGCACTCTTCGGTACATAGACGACGTCGAAAGGCATGAGGGCCACGTTTTGGCCGGGGTCGGTTCCGTCAAGGATGCGGGTAAGATCCACGGCGAAGACCTGAGGCTTGCCTTCCGGCCCTCGGCGAATGATGACGATTTCACTGGATCGTGCACTATCCTTGAGTCCTCCAGCCACGGCTATCGACTGAAGGACGGTCATGGTAGCCGAAAGCGGCACGAGGGCGGGCTTGTTCACTTCACCGTCTACGAAGATTTGTTGTCCTGCAAAGCTGCGCATGAGAACAGTGATCACCGGCCGATTTAGTTCGTGGGTATAACTCTGTTTTAGCACTTGGACCAGCTCGGCGGGGGTGAGTCCCGCCGCCGGTATTTCATGGGCGAGCGGCAACGACACGCGGCCATCGGGCCTGACAGTCACCGATTCGTTCAGTTCGGGGTTATAAAAAAGCTTGACGTCCATCTGGTCGCCAGGCTGGATGCGGTATTCCGATGGAGATTTTTGGCTGACCGGCAGGGGGGCAGGGCTGACTACAACCGGAGAGCAGCCCTGCCCGAACGAGAGTAGACCAAGCATCAACATGATGGCCCCCCGCGGCCACAACCCTGGCAGCAATAATCTTCCCCCATGACAGGAAGTGTTCATGACGTTACACTCAATGAATCCTAGCCGTTTAAAGCAAAAAACCTAAGCCGCCCCCCTGCCTTGAAGAACGGCAGGGATCGTTTGCAGGAGTATCTTCACATCCAGCCAAAGCGACCAACTATCAATGTAAAGCATATCGAGTTCCATCCATTGATTGAAGTCAAGATCGCTTCGGCCACCGACTTGCCAGAGACAGGTGATGCCAGGTTTCACGCTGAAGCGGCGGCGGTGCCAATCCTCCCGAAAGTTTTCATAGTCTCTCACCGGCAAAGGCCGCGGTCCCACCAGGCTCATATCCCCCTTCAGCACATTGAAAAGTTGCGGCAACTCGTCGATGCTGGTCTTGCGGAGAAACTTACCGACCGGGGTGATTCTCGGATCGTTCCTGATCTTGAAGGCCGGGCCGTTGACCTCATTGAGGGACTCAAATTCTTTTTGCATCTGGTCCGCCCCTTGCGCCATGGTCCTGAACTTGTATATCCGAAAGAGCCGCTTATTCAAGCCAAGGCGTTTCTGCACAAAGAAGACTGAACCCGGCGATGTCGCCTTGATCAGTAGTGCCGTTGCCAGCAGAACCGGGGAAAGAAACACTAGGAGGAGACCTGAACCTACGAGGTCGAAAAGCCGCTTGGCAATGATGGGTCCGTTCTCCAAGGTGACCGACGTGATCGTGATTGTATCGAGACCCTCTAGGGAGTTCACCCGCGTCCGTCCGGGATTAACACTGAAAAGGTCAGACAGCAGACGAACGACTACCCCTTCTTTCTCGCAGAGCGTGATAATACGCTCAGCCTCCTCGTAGCGTGATTTCATGGGGAGGCAGATGATAATTTCGTCCACAGGATTTTGATTGAGGAAAGACCGAAAATTGCTAAAGTTAGTCAATAACGGATACCCGCTTTTTCCTAAATTGCTGATACCTTGTACCGAAGGCTCATCGATAAAGCCCTTGATCCGACACCCCAGTTCCGGCATGGCTTCGATCCTCTTGATCAGTTGCAGTGCCCGTTCATTGGTGCCGACAATAACAACATCGCGCAGGTTTTTTCCCGTCAGCCACACCCTGTACAGAATTGATCTCAAAATCAGGCGTACCAGAAACATGCAGGTGGAAACGGACAACCAGTAAACGATCAGGAACAGGAGATTGATCATCCGGATCGGTACGATGAACGACAGGATCAGCAGTAGCCCTGTTCCGAAAGAGGTCGCCTTCAGAATTTCAATCGCCCCGTTCTGAGGAGACGAAAACCATGTCGATTGATAGATCCCGGATTCGGCGAGTATTCCGTGCCAAGCGACCATGAATACCCCGATCATCAGGAAGTTCGACACCTTCACGCGCATCGAGAGGAACTCTTCGAAGGATAGACTCGGGATGGCGTGGGCGGTGACGGTCGCTGCGAGCAGCAAACAGAGCGCCGCTGCAAGAAAATCAAGGAGCTTGAGGACACTCAGTAATGATCTTCTGCTTAAATCAGGCATCTATATATCCCCCATATAGATTGTGAAATTTTGAAATATAGCGGTTTTAATGCAGAACCGGACACACCCCAGCCCTCCTTGGCATGACTCAGCGATAACTTGTTATTTTAATATAGATAAAACTGAAACAAGCATGAACGATGCGTGGATCACCATTACGAAAGCTATGTGAGTTACCCACTGACGTCGCTCTCATGGTACGACCCCATTGAATGCTTATCAAGCCTCCAATCCACGCGGGTACATCGAACAAAAAGCCACCCGACCAGCAAACGGATTTAGAAAATCCCGCTGCTCCGATAGAGAATTAATGCAAAAGTTTGTAACCCGAAGATTAACAGAATGTTAATTTTTGTAACCAGGCCGTGTGGATGGTAGTACCTGACGAATTCGGCTCCCAAGTCCCAGCGTTTAGCGCCGTCAGCGCTGCCCCATGACCAGCGGCTAAATCCATCACATGTATATAATCGCGTACGCCAGTGCCATCAGGCGTCGGGTAGTCATTGCCAAAAATATTAAGTTGCGGCCGTTCGCCACTGGCCACTTGGGCAATGAATGGCATCAGATTATCAGGAATACCCTGGGGCGCTTCGCCAATTAAACCCGATTCATGCGCGCCGACCGGATTGAAATATCGCAAGCAGGAAATGTGCCAAGTCTTGTCAGCGTGGGCAACATCGCTCAGCAAGTCCTCGATCTGCAACTTGGTCCGGCCATAGGGATTAGTTGCAGACCGCGGGTGTTGTTCGTCAATGGGCAGGTACTGCGGATCGCCATAAACCGTGGCGCTGGAACTGAATACCAGGGTTTTCACGCCGGACGCCTGCATTGCTTGCAACAGGCTGATCGCGCCCTGCACGTTGTTGGCATAGTAGTCGAGGGACCGGGCCATTGACGCGCCGACTGCTTTGAGACCTGCGAAGTGGATTACCGCTTCAATGGCGTGCTGGCGCAGGGTTTGCGTCAGCCGGGTGGTATTGCGTACGTCGCATTCCACCTGCGGCACGGACTGGCCCAGAATCTTCGCCAGCCGATCACCTGCGCCGGGTCGGCTATTGGAATAATTATCCAGCAGGACAATCTGATGCCCGGCCTGAGCCAGCGCCACTGCTGTATGACTGCCGATATAACCGGTACCGCCGGTGAGGAGGATATTCATGGGTAAGCATCCATATGAGCTAGGGCGGCTATTTTGCCACTAACCGCTGGCGACTCACCACTGATTGAATCAGCGTGAGAATGGTTGGATTTTCTGTGTGAGTCTTCCTCTGATTGTCTCTTTATTGTGAATTTGTTTTTGAATGACGACGGCCAAACCGCTACTAAGGCTGATCAAGGCGGCGTAAAATCAGGGGAACCCTTCGCGGCCAAGATTAAATTATCGGGAGGTAAAAATGAACATTAGCGCCATGTCCTCTGCCACAACAGGCATCGGATCGGCCATGGATCTGATGAGTCGCAGCGCCGGAGTTATCGCCAACCAGTCCGTGACCGCGTCGGCCGATCCGATGGCTGGACCAGCGTCCAATCAGCAAAATGGGGGTTCCCAGCTGATCACGCCGACCGGCGACATTACCAAGGCCTTGATCGATCAGCGTCAGGCGCTGACTATGTTCAATGCAAACGCCAAAGTGATCCGGGCTGACGGCCAAATGATCGGCAGCCTGCTCGATGCACGAGCCTGAATCACGAAAACCGTCAGATCCATTTACCCAGCCGATCAGACCGTCAGTTGTCAGTGTGGTCAGCTACACTCTGATTCGCCGTTTAGTCCAGGATGGCAGACGATCTTTCCGACCGGCCCATTCAACGGTCAGCGCTCCCCCGTGTGCCTCGCCTCCATCCGCATCGGGGAACCATCGGCTACTGACGGTTCCGCAAACCACGGAAATGGGGGACAGGCCTGAACGGTTATGCCCAACTTAAAGGATTCCGACCCATGCCCGACCCGCAGTTTGCCCCTCTTCCCAATCACCGCCGTTTTCCGACTGCACTGCTGGCCGGCTCCACTGCGCTGGCTTTCGGTGACCCGGGCAGTCCCCGCTTGGTGTGCGCCGCCGCTGTTGACCATTGACGTGTGGGAACACGCCTACCATCCGGATTATCAGAACCGGCGGCCCGATGATGTCGCCGCGGTGCTGGACGGACTGATCAACCGGGAGTTCGCCGCGAACAACCTGGCGGCCTGACGTTTCACAATGGATTAAGGGGTAACGCATGTATATCGGTGATTATCTTGGCCGGCGGGCAATCTACAGTCCGGAGGCGCTGGCGATCGTGGACGCCGGCAAGGCCCCGGAACTGCGATTGACTTATGCCCGGATGAACGAACGCGCCAACCGACTGGCTAACGCGCTGTCCGCCGCCGGCATCGGCAAGGGCGACCGGGTGGCGATGCTGGCCCTGGACGGCGTGGAGCATCTCGACCTGCTGTTCGCCTGTGGCAAGTTGGGCGCGATTCATACTGCGCTCAACTGGCGACTGCACTGGCGCGAATTGCAACACATTCTGGCCGACGTGACCCCGACGGTGCTGATTTACGACGATTCGTTCCGTGACCGCGTTGCGCAACTGGCGCAGGCGGAGACTCCGGTGCGTTGCTGGATTCACCTGGACGGAACCGGGGTTCCCGGCAGTCTGGAGTTCAACGCGCTGCTGGCGGGTTCGCCCGTCACTCCTTGCCACTGCGAAACGCTGGGGGAAGAAGACATCGCGGCGATCGTCTTCACCGGCGGCACAACCGGCCTGCCCAAGGGAGCGCGCATCAGCCACCGCCAGATCGCCTGGAACAGCCTCAACACGCTGATTCATGACCTGGGGCACGGCGACGTGTATTTGAACGTATTCCCGATGTTTCACATTGGCGGGCTGTTTGTCTACACCCTGCCGCAGATCGTTGTCGGCGGGACCACGGTATTGATGAAACGCTTTGATCCGGAGCGGGTGTTGCGGCTGATCGAACGGGAACGGGCAACGATCTTTGCCGCGGTGCCGGCGATGTATCAGATGCTGACTCAGACCCCGGCCTGGGCCGAGGCGAATTTGAGTTCGTTGCGATTCTGCACCAGCGGCGGCGCACCCTTGCCCGTTCCCCTGATTGAGCAATACACCCGCGAAAAAGGTGTCCGGTTCAAGCAGGGCTTCGGCATGACCGAATTCGGGCCAGGGCTGTTCGCGCTGGCACCCGAAGACGCGATCCGCAAGGCCGGCAGCATTGGCCGGCCCAATTTCTATGTCGACGCCCGGATCGTCGATGCCAATAACCAGCCGCTGGGACCGAATCAGGTTGGCGAACTGGTGCTAAAAGGACCCAGCATCGCCTCCGGCTATTTCAACAGCGCCGCCGCCTGGGCGGAGGTCATCGATGCCGACGGCTGGTTTCACACAGGCGATCTGGCTCGTTACGACGAAGACTGGTATTTCACCATCGTCGACCGGCTGAAAGACCTGTTCATTTCCGGCGGCGAGAATGTCTATCCGGCGGAAATCGAAGCGGCGCTATACCGCCATCCAGCGGTGTTTCAGTGCGCGGTGGTCGGCATCCCGGACCCAAAATGGGGCGAGGTTGGCAAGGCATTCGTAGCGCTCAAGCCAGACGAAACCGCCAGCGCCGAGGAACTGCTGGCGCATCTCAGCGACTGCCTGGCCCGTTACAAAATTCCCTGTCAGGTCGAGTTTCTGCCAGCGCTGCCCATTTCCGCAGCGGGCAAAGTGCTGCGGCGGGAGTTGCGTGAACGCTGACCAAAGCCAGTGCAAGAGACGGTCTAAAAATTAAATCCTTGATCTGCATCATAGTAGAGCCGGTTCCATATTAAATTTTCCTTCAAAATCAATGGCGAAGTTTTCGACAGTCTCATAGAGCAGGACGGGGTAGTTTAGCGCGGGCGCGGATCGTTTTCGTGTTGCCGTCCCGAACCGCGACCGTCCCGCTTACCCCGCCGCCAGCCGCGCCTGCTCCTTGAGGTCTTTCTTGCGCTGTTGCGCCCGCTTTTCGTAACTCGCCCGATTCTTGGTGCAAACCAGACCATAGGGACGCCCGCGCTGCTCGGTCACACAATCGACATCGCAACCATTGCTCCGAATCGATTCCTCCACATGACTACGCTCGGCTTGGGCAGCTTTAAGAGTCCAGCTTTTGCAGGCAGGATCGGCCAGAAAGCCGCTGAGTTCAGTGCAATGGACGCACGGGCAAGTGATCGCGCTGGCTCGCTTCCAATCGCGAGGCGGCTCCAGCGGTTCGGCGATCCGGGTATTCAGATGTGCCAGCGCCGCACCGCGCAATCGTTGCACCGCCGTCCCGTCCCGCACCGCCGCCCGGTCGGTCAAAGTCAAGGCGGCGGGTACGATCACCTCGTCCAGCCCATAGGTTTTCGGCCAAGCCAGCAAATACTCCACCGCCCGGTCGGCCCGCGCCGGATCCAGGAGACTCAGCGCGGTTAGCACATCAACCACGAAACCCGGCGTTACCTCCGACCGGGATCGCCTGCGCTGCTGCTCAAGTGGCGGCTCCCGCGCTGGATCACCGGGCATCGCCTGGATCAGCGCAATAGCGGCGGGAATCAAATCGACAGTGCGCCGGGCATCCCGCGCTTCGATGGCGCAGCGCATCAGCAGATCGCCGCAGGCAGCAAGGGCTTTCGCCCCGTTCCGGATCATGATGCGTTCGATTAGTTCGGCCACTTGGACCGGAGGCAACAAGCCGGCAGCCTGCATCAAAGCCGGGTTGTCGCTCTTGCCATAATCACCCGCCGCGGAAATATCGCTCAGAACAGCCACTATGCGCTCCGGATCGTTCAGCCAGGTCAAAGCGTTCAGCATCCTCGTGGCAGCGCTGTCGGACCCATCCTGCCAAGTGCCGCGGTCTTGCAGCGGCCAGGTCTGCAACATGTGACCAGCCAGTTCATGCGCCTCGCACCACAGCGACGATGTCGGATTTTTGCCACTCGCGATCCAGCCCTCGGTCAGTTCTTCCAGATAAGGCAAAGTAGCGGACAGCCCAGGCTGATTCAGCACCGCCAGCCACTGTCGACGCGGCCACAGCACCAGCGCCGCCCGGCGATAGGTGCGATCAAAGGATGCGCCTTCATTACCGGTCGCTTCCTGAAAATGCAGTTCATCCGGTTCCAGGCCATCAAAAGCATTAGGCGGGCAGAGTTCCTGCTCATCAAACGGAAAATCCCCCCATGTAGGCCGTTTACCATTAACGCCTCGCCATTGGGAGATCGTGGTTTCGTGATCAAAAATCTCGCCCACCTCAAATTGATCGTTATTGTCGTGGTGATGATCGTCATCCCGCCAGCGCCGGCGACGCGACCGGTAATAATCACCGTTGTATTCCGCGCTACCGCTTTCCGAAATCGACACCCGCGCCAGATACACATCGCAATCGGCCTGTTTTGCCGCATCGACCAGTACGGCCACCGTTGCGGTATCCGCTCCTTTCAGGGCGTCGAAATCCAGTTCCGCTTCGGTGTAAACGTGTTCCAGGCAGTACAGCAGTTTGACGGGCGCGTCGCTGTCTGGCTGCGCCAACTCCGCCGCCCACTGGCGCAACAGCGCGGCAGCCTGAGCCTGCTCATTCGCGTAGTTGGGCGGTTGCGGCACCGGGTCGTTGCCGCGCCGCAGCAGGTTGTAAATCAGCGTCAGCCGGCACCCGGAGGTAATCGGCAGTACTTCGTGCATGCAGTCGGCGTAGAACGCTGCGAAGGCGACTTCCGACGGTTCCTCGCAACGCAACTCAAGCCGCTCCTCCCGGTCCAGGTGGCACACGATCAGTTCGCCGCCCTCGTAGATTGAGGGCAACACGATGACCAGGGTGGCAAACATGCCTGGCGCTTTCTCAGTGTCACGGTGGCTGACAAAAAAGCTGCCCTCGTCGTAAATCAACAGCTTGTAAAGTTCGGCCGCAACCCGCCCGGTCACCCCCAGACTGGCGGCGGACCAGGTAACGATGTTGGTCAGGGTCTGGGTCCAGCCCACGCCTTCCAGGTGAACCCGGGCTTCTTCGATCTGCCAGGTACGGCGCACTTGCGTATCGACCAGGGTTTCCGCGCCGCGTCCGTAAGGAGCCTGTTCCGCAACCGCGATCAGTTGCTGCACCTGCACCGGCAGCACCGGCAGGGCAATCGGGCCGACTCCATCAACTGTCAGGCGGGGCGCGGATAGTTCGGTTATACCGGAAGCGTAAAAATCGCCCGGCCGCTGCACGGTACTTAGCGCCTTGGCCAGCTCGGTGGTGATCAATGACATCGATTTTCTCCTTAATCTCCTCAGTGAATTAGCGGGTTAGCGCAGATAAACTCCGTCTTCGCCGATTTTACCTGGGCCGTCGAGAACGTAGATACCGGCAGAGTTGCCCTGAACATGGAAGGACAAATTGCCATTGCCGACCTGAACCTCGCGGCCGCTTACTACATCGCGGTAAACCCCGTTCCAGACTCCGCCGACGCTGATGTGCTGATTGCCGCCTATCGCCAGTCCGACCACTGCATAACTGCCGCTGTCCTCATGGTGACGGACAAAGCTCAACCCGTTGCCCCATTCGTTGATTTGACTCATGGGCGCTTTTTGCAGGGCGGGAATGACGCGCCGAATCTGATTGAGCCGTTTGAGGTGCTGATAGAGCGGATGGCTTTGGGTCTGGGCCATCCGCTCGTCGGTCAAATGATCGCCGAAATAGGCGCGACCGGTTTGATCCAGGGTGTCGTCGTTGCCGATCACATCCTGCGGCGCGCCTTTCATGAATTCGATTTCCTCACCGTAATACAGGCAGGGAATACCACGCACCGTCCACAACAGGTTATAAGCCGCCGCCGCCATCCACTGCTCACCCTTGAAGCGGAAGCGAAAATCGTTGTCCGGGCCAACATCGTGATTTTGCAGGAAGGTCACTAATTCCGTGGCGTTGCCATAAATCCAGTCCATTTCCAACACGCGCCCAACTCCATCATAACTGCCCCGGCTAAGATTATCGCGGAAGGTGGAGAACAAGCCAAAATCGAGTTGCGGGAAACCGGAATCGCCGCCGGAATTGGGATCGCGGGGATCGTGGCCAAGTCGCGTATACCACCACGGACGGATAAAAGATGGGCCATTATCGCCGCCGCCCATATCGCCCCAGCCATAGCCCTTGACCAGATTCTCGCCGAAGACGAACAGGCCGGGTTTATGCGTTTTCCAGGCGTTGACATACTCCAGCAGGTTATCGCGGGGAACGTGTTTAACGGTATCAAGCCGCAGCGCATCGACGCCCATGTCGAGATAGTGGTTAATCGAGCCGATCAGATAATCCTTGACGTTCTGGCGGTCGGTGGCAAGATTGATGCAGTCGCCGGCGATATGCTTCAACTGTACTGCCGCGCTTTCCCAGTCGCCGCCGCAGATAAAGCCGTGCTGCATATACCAGTCAGGATCGAGCGTCTGGGCGTCAATGCCGAAGAAACGGCCCGGATTATAGCCAGGCTGGGGAATGGTCTCGCCGGTTTTCGGATCAACCAGTGAAACTTTGCCATTTGGATCGGTGTTATGCCGCTCCTGATACCAGTCCGGCGCGACCGGATTATCAATGTCATCGCGGTTCAACCAGGCGTAATTGCCGAGATTGCCTTGATAGGGACCGTGATTCACCCGGCCCGATTCGGAACCTTGCGGGACGTAGTATTTAATCGGCAGATGGTCAATATGCACCTTGCCGCGAATCCCGTATTGGCAGGAATGATTAACCACCACATCCTGAATAATCTTGAGGCCACGTTGATGCGCCTCGTCGATCAAATTCTGATAGGTCGCATCCGGCGATTCCAGGCGGGGATCAATCCGGGTCCAGTCGTAAGCGTGATAACCATGGTAATCCAGGCCACTGCGATTCTCGACCGGCGGCGTGATCCAGATCGCGGTAAAACCGAGATCGCGGATGTAGTCCAGACGCTGAATCAGACCCTTGAAATCCCCGCGCCAATGCGGGTCTTCCGGCTGGCCGGTCTGGCGGTTGAACTTGATCCGGTCGCGGCAAAAAAAGCTGATTGACGGATCGCCCTCGTAAAAGCGGGCGGTTAGCAGGAAATAAATAGTCTCCTCGCGGAAATCCTTGCCTGATGGCGTGAGGGACACGGGGCGCGGGGAGCGCGGGGCAACAATGGCTGCCGAAGCGTCCAGGCGTTGGTCATACCATTGACCGTCCCGATAGAACCCATCCCGGTCCCGCCGTAAATCGCTGGTTTGGCAACCCTGGTTATCGTTGAACAGAAGATCGACCGCGCTGATGCCATTAAAGCAGTAAACGAACCAGCCCTCGTCTTCCATGATCATTGCGACGCCAGGCCAGGCTGAAGCGCGGCCACCCGGCTGGGCATTCCAATAATGAATATGGACGGTATCCGCCCAGTCGGCGGGTTTCTGGAAGTAAAGCGTCAGTTGAGACATTTAGGTGGGATTCCAAGGCAGAGAGAACGGTAGAAAGACTAAAGTGAAACGCCATCAGCGCAAATCAAACAGGCGTCACCCCGACTCCATAGATCGCCAAGGTGGCATCACGAGAAAGCGCTTCATCGGTTTTACCAGCGACTGCACGATCATGATGCGATCGGATGAATCGTTGTGAATCGACGGCAGGCTATTGACCATCGCCGTGTACCGCTAGGTCACCAGCAGTTCCCGGTAGCCGGCCTGGGCAAATAATACCAATTTCCAGTAGGTTTTCGCATTTAGCTCTCCCGGGTTCCGTCATTCCCGCGAATGCGGGAATCCAGTCAGCCGCTGAAAAATCTGGATACCCGCTTTCGCGGGTATGACGAACGGGGTGGTTTTTGATCTGAAAAAGATAAAATCTATCGGGGAAACCGTATAACTTGGCCGCGCGTACCCAGATCGGCATGTCGCCTCGCTTCAGCGCGTATTTGATGGCAACCTCCCAAACCGAGGCGGCGCTAGCATAAATCCCGTTCGTCAGGTTTTCAATCAGTCGTTGCGCCAAGCCCCCCAAGGACGGGTGGAACCGATCAAGGCACAGAGCGCGATCTGGGTGTCGAGTAACAAACAGACTTAATGATTCCCCAAAAACAGGGCGATTACCTCGGCGTTGTGCCGGTCGAGGAAATTGCCTTGAGTATTTACGGTTGTCGATACCGGGATATTAAATGAATACTCCTCACCGGGAGTAATATTCAGAGCCGATTCCAGCTTATCCCCAAGGCGCATTTATGAACATCACCCACATCATCCGCTTGGACAAAGCCCCGCTTCCCCCACCCGGCGGCGCACGATCAACGACCAGACCCGCGGCCACACCGAGGCCGCCGGCGCACACGAACTGGTGCTGTTCCAAGGCCTGTCGCCATAACCAGCCCGATCCTGCCATGCCTACTATTCTGGTCGTTGATGACGATCCTCACATCCGCGAAGTGATCAGTTTTGCTTTGCAAAAGGCCGGCTTCGCCACGCTGGAGGCTGAGAACGGGGCACAAGCGCTGACCCGGTTCCAGGAGGCCAACCCGGATCTGGTGGTGCTGGACATCGTCATGCCCGAGCTGGATGGGACCGAGGTGTGCAAGGCGTTGCGCCGAACCAGCGCGGTTCCCATCGTGTTTCTGTCCTCGCGTGACGATGAAGTGGATCGCATTCTCGGGCTGGAGTTGGGCGGCGACGACTATGTGACCAAGCCGTTCAGCCCCCGCGAACTGACCGCGCGAGTGCGGGCCATTCTGCGGCGCGGCAAGGGCGAAGCGCCGGACGGGGTCGCTGCGGGCGAACACCGGATGGAACACGGGCGGTTGCGGCTGGATCTGGATCGCTACACCGCGTTTTGGCAGGACCAGGAGGTGGTGCTGACCCTCACCGAGTTCGGCATTCTGCGGACTCTGCTCGGTCATCCGGGCAAGGTGTTCAACCGCGATCAATTGATGGATGGCAGCTATCAGGACTACCGGGTAGTCAGCGACCGCACCATCGACAGTCATGTCCGCCGGGTGCGCGCCAAGTTTAAAGCGATGGGCGCGGATCCCATTGAAACGCTGCATGGCATCGGCTACCGGTTGGGGATTTGTTGAATGGCATCGCCCCGGCCCCGCCTCAAACTGCGCTATCTGCTGCTGGCGGTGAATTTGACGGTGCTGTGGCTGCCGCTGCTGGGACTGGAGGCGTTGCGGCTGTACGACAGCGCGCTGGTGCGCCAGACCGAGTCGGAACTGATAGCCCAGGCGGCATTCGTTGCCGCCAGTTACCGCGCTGCTCTGACCCGGCGGGCCCCGCACCTCGTAGCCAATCCAGGCTATGGCGTCCCGCTGGCCGCGCCTTGGCGGGAACTGTATGACCGCGAACCCCGCTGGCGGCCCCGCCCGGCGCGACTGGATCTGGCTGAGGAGCCGGTGTCCCCGCCGCCGCCAGAGACGACAGAACCACCTACCCCGGTTGATTCTTACGCCCAGGCGGTCGGTCAGGAACTGCAAGCGCTGTTACAGGATGCACAAGTCATGACCCTGGCGGGGATTGCCGTGGCTGACGCGCAGGGCACGGTGGTGGCCACCACCGGCCCTAGCCTGGGTCGTTCCCTGACTGCGTTCGACGAAGTACGGCGGGCCTTGACCGGCGAGCCGGTGAGTTCGTTGCGCCAGCGTATTTCTGACGCGCTGCCGCCGGCGATTGACTCGATCAGTCGCGGTACGCCACTGCGGGTGTTCGTCGCCGCGCCGATTCTCCAGGATCAGCGGATCGTCGCGGCGGTCCTGCTGTGGCGCACCCCGATTTCGCTCTCGCAAGTGCTTCATGGCAAACGCTATCACCTGCTGTTGGCGGCGATGTTGCTGCTGGGTACCGTGGCGCTGATGTCAGTGTTCACCTCCCTGACCGTGGTGCGGCCACTGCAGGCGCTGGTGCGACAGGCGCAGCGTGCGACCGCCGGGGAAAAGGGCGTAGTCGCGCCGCTAGCCTATCCGGTCACGCAGGAAATGGCCGATTTGTCGCAGGCCGTGACCACGATGGCCCGGTATCTGGAACAGCGCACCGACTATATCCGCAGCTTCGCTGCCCAGGTTTCCCACGAGTTCAAAACCCCGCTGGCGGCGATCCGGGGTGCGGTGGAATTGCTGCGCGATCATCTCGCCACGATGACCGCCGCCGAACGTGATCGGTTTTTAGGGAATCTGGATCAGGATGCCGCCCGGCTGGAACGGCTGGTGCGGCGCGTGCTGGAACTGGCCCGCGCCGATGTGATGCAGGCTTCAGCCACTGACCGGGCCGAGGTTGCTGTGATGGTTCGTCACTTGGCCGCCCGTTACGCGGATGCCGGGTTCCAGGTGATGGTGATTGAACCGTTGCCGTCAGTTACCGTGGCGATGACCGAGGACGTGCTGGAATCGATTTTGAGCAATGTGCTGGATAACGCCCGGCAACACGGCGGCGATGTGGTCAGGGTGGCGGTGATCGGCCTTGCGCCCGATCCTGCCGTACTGATTGAGATCAGTGACAACGGTCCGGGCATTTCAGCGGCTAATACGGCGCGGGTGTTCGAGCCGTTTTTCACCACTGCTCGCCAGCAGGGCGGGACGGGCCTGGGTTTGGCGGTGGTGAAATCCCTGGTGATCGCTCATGGCGGCAGCATTGAACTGGGGGAAAGCAGCGCAGGCGTTCGGCTGCGGATCAGGTTGCCACTTGGGATCACGAATCGATGAATAACACCATAAAGCGGCCCAGGAATATCGGTCCGGTCAGTGGCACCAACGACGGCTTCAACCGCCGGTATGGCTCATGTGGCGCAGGATGACCGGTTGCCCACTCATTTGAAACTCGTGGCCATGTGGTTTGAGGTTCAGCGCCGCGATCATCGCCTGTTGCAGGCGGTCGCGATCGCCGGGATGAGCGCGCAACACCCGGCGCAAATCCACCGAATGCTCCTGCCCCAGACAGAGCAATAACCGGCCCTCGGCGGACACCCGCACCCGGTTGCAGTCGTCGCAGAAGTTATGGCTGTGTGGTGAAATAAAACCGATGCGGCTGCCAGTTCCCGGAATGCGGTAATAGCGGGACGGGCCGCCGGTGGTTTCGGTGCTGGGCATCAGGGTGAAGACCCTCGTCAGGTCGGCGCGAATCGCATCGCCGGAGTAATACGCCTCGGCGCGGTCGTGATCGTTGATCATGCCGAGTGGCATAGCCTCGATGTAGCTAATATCCAGCCCGTTTGCAATGGCGAACCGAGCCAGATCAACCACTTCATCATGATTGCGGCCCTTGAGAATCACCGCGTTCAGCTTGATGCGCTGAAAACCGGCGGATCGAGCGGCCCGAATGCCGCGTAACACCGGCTCCAGTTCGCCGATACGAGTGAGCGCACGGAAGCGATCCGGTTGCAGGCTATCCAGGCTGATGTTGATTCGCGCTACGCCGGCAGCATGGAGATCACCGGCCAGTCGTTCCAGTTGCGAACCGTTGGTGGTAATGACCAGTTCCGCCAGCCCATCTTCCCGCAGTCGCCCCAGCTCCCGACATAGCCATAGAAGATTTTGCCGCACCAAGGGTTCTCCGCCGGTGAGGCGGATTTTACGAACGCCGAGTTCTACGAACGCCCGCCCCAGTGTCGCCAGCTCTTCCAGAGTCAGGAGACGGGCGCGGGGCAGAAAACTCATTCGCTTGCTCATGCAATAAATGCAACGAAAATCGCAACGGTCGGTGACCGAAAACCGGACATAGTTGACCTGACGACCGAAGCGATCCACGAGAGCAGCGGATGAAGGGTTCATATTGGATCAGCGTTGCCGCACCACTTGATAAGGCCGGGCCGGATAAGTGACTGGGGCACTCCAGATATGCACCAGACGACTAAACGGGAATACTAAAAAGACAGTCAAACCGAGGGTGATATGCAGTTTGAACAGGAAGCCGAGCGGGCCAATCGCTGCGACCGCCTCCATCGGATCGAAGGTCACCACATTCCGCGCCCACTGCATCAGCAACAGCATGTTGTGGCCATCCAGGTGCGTCAGTGATACCGGCACCGTCAGCAGGCCGAGGATTAACTGGGTGTACAACAGCAACAGGATAAAAATATCCATTTTACTGCTGGTCGCCCGGATGCGTGGATCGGTCAGCCGCCGTTTGACCAGCATAGTCAATCCGGTGAAACACATCAGGCCAAAGATACTGCCGGCAACGACCGCCAGCACTTGCTTGGCACCCGCGGAGACGCCCAAGGCGTGCAGAATCTCTGGCGGGGTCAACATGCCGAAAAAATGGCCGAAGAACAGCAGAATGATGCCGACATGGAATAAATTACTGGCCAGCCACATATTCTTGTTACTCAGCATCTGACTGGAATGGGCTTTCCAAGTGAATTGGTCGCGATCAAAGCGAATCAGACTGCCGACCAGGAACACCGTCCCGGCCAGATACGGATAAACGCCAAACAACAGAGCATCCAGATAATTCATGTTATTAGCCTCATAGGTTTGCTTGGGAACGGGCCGACTCTAGCATCGAACCGGGTGACGGAATCCATTGCACGGGTTGTGCTGTGTCCGGCATTGGATGGTTAATACCGCAACCCCGCTGATTCGCCAAAAATGTCACGGCTTCTTCTTCCCAAATCTGATCCATATTCACCACGGTTTGATCGGGTCCCTCAGTCGCGGCCTGGCGGCGAATTTCGGCGATGCTGGCGGGTTCACCCACCAGGGCGGCCAGCGCATCAAATACCACATGGTAATCGCTGCGGCGTTCCGCCAGACGAGCGCCGATCAACGCCATGACCGGCATGGCATCCGCTAATAGACTCAATGCCTCGTTTGCCGGTTGTTGCGCCAGATACTCCAAAAATAGCGGGATGTAATCAGGCAACTCGCGGGCGCTGAGTTCAAGGCCATGCCGGCGATACGTTTCCAGAAGATCAACCATCGCCTGCCCGCGATCCCGCGATTGGCCGTGAATGTGTTCAAACAGATGCAGCGACAAGGCCCGGCCCCGATCAAACAACCCGATATAGCTTTCCTGCAAGGCCATTAAATCAGTGCTAAGCATCTGATTCATTAACGCCTGTAATGCCCGGCATTCTGATTCTGGCAACCGGTTTTCCTGTTTCAGCACCACCGCCATTTCAGCCAGCGCTGCCTGCATTTCCGGTTGCGGATAACACAGCAGCGCCGACAAGACCTTCAGGGTTTTCATTGCACAGCTCCTAAAAAGCAAGGTTACATCTTATCCTTTAACCTTTAGTCTTTTTCCCGATCTGCCCGAATTGGCGCAGCCCGGCGGATATTGATTTTTTTTCCGCCAAACAGATTGGTCTTCTCAGTTCCCGGCGAACAATTATTGCCGAAACTGAATCCACAACCACCACGTTCCCCGAAAGCGTCGTAAGTTGCTGAGGCGTATTCACGGTGACTGCTCGGGATGACAAACCGATCTTCGTAATTGGCAATCGCCAGATAACGATACATCGCTTCGACCTGATCAATCCGCAGATTAACTGCTTTCAATACGTCATCACGGATTTCGCCATCCACCGTCTTGGCCCGCATATACGCTCGCATCGCCAGCATTCGTTCCAGCGCCAGCTTCACCGGTTTCTCATCACCGGCAGTCAGTAAATTGGCGAGATATTGGAGCGGAATCCGCAACGAACCGACATCGGGAATAATCCCGTTCATACCGATTTGACCTGATTCAGCGCGGGCCTGAATCGGCGACAGCGCTGGCACATACCAGACCATCGGCAAGGTGCGATATTCAGGATGCAAGGGGAAGGCGATCTTCCAGTCAATCGCCATTTTGTAAACCGGCGAGTCCTGGGCCGCTTTCAGCCACGCCTCGGGAATGCCGGCTTTGCGGGCTTCGGCTTGCACCATTGGGCTGAATGGATCAAGGAACATATCCAGTTGCGCCTGATACAAGCTCTTTTCATCCACCACACTGGCGGCTTGCTCAATTTTATCGGCGTCATACAGCAAGACGCCGAGGTAGCGAATGCGGCCTACACAAGTTTCCGAACATACGGTTGGTTGACCGGCCTCAATACGCGGATAGCAGAAAATACACTTTTCCGACTTGCCGGTGTTCCAGTTGAAGTAAATCTTCTTGTACGGGCAACCCGACACACACATCCGCCAGCCCCGGCATTTGTCCTGATCGATGAGAACAATGCCGTCTTCCTCGCGCTTGTAAATCGCCCCACTAGGACAAGACGCGACACAGGCCGGATTCAGGCAATGCTCGCACAAGCGCGGCAAATACATCATGAAGGTATGTTCAAATTCGCCGTAAATCTCCTTCTGCACGTTCTCAAAGTTGTAGTCTTTGGACCGCTTGGCGAATTCAGTACCGAGGATTTCTTCCCAGTTTGGCCCCCAATGAATCTTCTCCATCCGTTCGCCGCTAATCGCGGAACGGGGCCGGGCCACTGGCATTGCTTTCGACTCCGGCGCATTCTGCAAATGGGCGTAATCGTAATCCCACGGCTCGTAATAATCATCAATCGCCGGTAAATCAGGATTGGCAAAGATGTTGGATAAAAGCCTCAGCTTGCCGCCCTGTTTCGGCTCAATTTTGCCATCCTTGCCCCGTTTCCAGCCGCCATTCCACTGCTTTTGATTCTCCCAGTTCTTGGGATAGCCAATGCCGGGTTTAGTTTCGACATTATTAAACCAGGCGTATTCCATGCCGTCACGGCTGGTCCAGACATTCTTGCAGGTCACTGAACAGGTGTGGCAACCAATGCACTTATCCAGGTTTAGAACCATGGCGATTTGTGCGCGTACTTTCATATCAATGCGCCTCTGCGGTAGTGGTTTCAGCCGGAACTTCGCCGTCCAGCCAGTCAATCTTGACCATCTTGCGGACGATGATAAATTCATCGCGGTTCGAACCAACGGTGCCGTAATAATTAAAGCCGTAGCTCTGTTGGGCGTAACTACCGATCATGTGGGTCGGTTTCAGCACTGTGCGAGTCACCGAGTTGTGAATGCCACCGCGAGTGCCGGTAATTTCGGAACCGGGCGTATTCACAATCTTCTCTTGGGCGTGGTACATCATGGACATGCCTTCGGGAACCCGCTGACTGACCACCGCCCGCGCCGCAATCGCGCCATTGATGTTATAAGCCTCGATCCAGTCATTATCGACAATCCCGGCTTTTCTGGCGTCCACTTCGGAAATCCAGATAATCGGGCCGCCCCGCGACAGCGTAAGCATGATCAGGTTGTCAGTATAAGTGCTGTGAATCCCCCATTTCTGATGCGGGGTAATAAAGTTCAGCACGATTTCCTTATTCCCATTCGGGCGCTTGCCAATAATCGGCTCGACAGTTTTCATGTCCACCGGTGGCCGGTAAGCACACATCGCCTCACCGAATCCCAGCATCCACCGATGATCCTGATAGAACTGCTGGCGGCCAGTCACGGTACGCCACGGGATTAATTCATGGACGTTGGTGTAGCCGGCATTGTACGAAACCTTCTCATCCTCCAGCCCGGACCAGGTCGGCGAGGAGATGATCTTGCGCGGCTGAGCCTGGATGTCGCGGAAGCGGATCTTCTCGTGTTCCTTGGGCAAGGCCAGATGGGTATGGTCGCGACCGGTAATTTTGCCCAGCGCCGCCCAAGCTTTCACCGCGACATGACCGTTAGTCTCCGGAGCCAGCATCATGATCATCTCAGCGGCGTCGATGTCGCTATTGATGCAAGGCCGGCCCTTGGAAACGCCTTCCTCCTGCACCGTGTAATTCAGCGTTGCCAGTGCCTCGACCTCGTGTTCGGTATTCCAATTGATGCCCTTGCCGCCATTGCCGAGTTTGTCCAGCAGCGGACCGATCGAGGTGAATTTCTTGTAGGTGTTCGGATAATCCCGCTCCACCACAATCAGGCTCGGCGCAGTCTTTCCGGGAATCAGATCGCATTCGCCCCTCTTCCAGTCACGCACGTCCGGCATCGCCAGTTCAGTCGGCGTGTCGTGATGGGTGGGCAGGGCGATGAGATCCTTCTCCACGCCGAGATGACCGACACACACTTCCGAGAAGGTCTTGGCGAGGCCCTTGAAAATGTCCCAATCGGTCCGTGCTTCCCAGGCCGGGTCCACCGCCGCGCTCAACGGGTGAATAAAGGGGTGCATATCGCTGGTGTTGAGGTCGTTCTTCTCGTACCAGGTCGCGGTCGGCAACACGATGTCGGAATACATACAGGTGGTGGACATGCGGAAGTCCAGGGTCACCAGTAAATCCAGCTTGCCATGCGCTGCGTCACGCCACTTCACTTCCAACGGCTTCTCGCCGCCTTCCTCGCCTAAATCCTTGCCTTGCACGCCGTGCGTAGTGCCGAGCAGGTATTTAAGAAAGTACTCATGGCCCTTGCCGGAAGAACCGAGCAGATTCGAGCGCCACACGAACATATTGCGCGGAAAATTGACCGGATTGTCCGGGTCTTCAAACGCGAAGTTGACCTTGCCGGTCTTGAGGCTCTCGGCCAGATACGCGGCTGGGGCTTGACCAGCCGCTTCGGCATCCTTCACCAGCTTGAGCGGATTGGCGTCGAAATGCGGCGCAGTCGGCAACCAGCCCATTCGGGCGGCACGCACGTTGTAATCGATCTGCGTGCCTTTCCAGTCATCGGGATTGACCAGCGGCGAGAGAATCTCGGTCATCGCCAGTTTTTCATGCCGCCACTGACTGCTGTGAATGTAGAAAAATGAGGTGGAATTCATGTGCCGGGGCGGACGGTGCCAATCCAGCGCAAAGGCCAGCGCAGTCCAGCCGGTTTGGGGCCGCAGTTTTTCCTGACCGACGTAATGCGCCCAACCGCCGCCACTCTGGCCGACGCAGCCGCACATCATCAGCAGGTTAATGACGCCCCGGTAATTCATATCCATGTGATACCAGTGATTCATCGCCGCGCCGATGATGATCATCGACTTGCCGTGGGTCTTGTCGGCGTTCTCGGCAAACTGGCGGGCGACGGTGATGATCTGGGCACGGGGCACGCCGGTAATTTTTTCCTGCCAAGCCGGGGTGTAAGGCACGTCGTCGTCATAGGTTTTAGCGACATTGCCGCCACCTAAGCCCCGATCCAGACCGTACTGGGCCAGAGTCAGATCATAGACCGTAGCGACCAGTGCCTCGGAACCATTGGCCAGCTTGACCTTCCTGGCGGGCACGTTGCGTACCTGGATTTCGTCGTGGCTGGTGCAAGCAAAGTGCGGGTGCTTGGTCGAACCGAAATAGGGGAAGGCGACCGGAACGACCTCATCCCTGATTTCGTTCACCGACAACCGCAACTGGGTTTCAGCGCCGCTCAGCGATTCTCTGGCTTCCAGATTCCACTTGCCGACCATACCGTCCTTTTCGCCCCAGCGGAAGCCGATGGAACCGTTGGGCACGATCAACTGGCCGCTGTTCTCATCGAAGGCCAAGGTCTTCCACTCGGGATTATTGGCCTGACCGGCGCTGTCGCTCAGGTCGGAGGCGCGCAGGAATCGGCTATTGACGTAGCTGCCGTCCTCACGAGAGTCGAGCATCACCAAATAGGGGAAATCGGTGGTTTCGCGCACATATTTGTTGAAATAGTCCGACGTACCGTCGAGATGGAATTCGCGCAGGATGACGTGCCCCATGGCCATCGCCACGGCGGCGTCAGTGCCTTGTTTGGGATGCAGCCAGATGTCGGCAAATTTCGAGGCTTCGGAATAATCCGGGCACACCACAACCGTCTTGGTTCCCTTGTAGCGCACCTCGGTCATAAAATGCGCGTCAGGAGTACGGGTTTGCGGCACATTAGAACCCCACATCATTAAAAATGTGGAGTTGTACCAGTCAGCGGATTCCGGTACGTCGGTTTGTTCGCCCCAAATCATCGGACTGGCGGGCGGTAAGTCGCAATACCAGTCATAGAAACTGCCGCAAGCACCGCCAATCAAGGATAGATACCGGGAGCCGGCAGCATAAGAAACCATCGACATCGCCGGGATTGGCGAAAAGCCGTAAATCCGATCCGGGCCGTATTGTTTGGCGGTATAAACATTGGCTGCCGCAATCAGTGGATTCATTTCTTCCCAAGTGGCGCGGACAAACCCGCCCAACCCGCGCTGAGTCTTGTATTCAGCGGATTTAGCCGGGTCTTCGACAATGGATGCCCAGGCATCGACCGGGTCTTTTTTGACAGAGAGTGCATCGCGCCACAGTTTTAACAGCTTGCCGCGAATCATCGGGTATTTTACCCGGTTGGCACTGTACAGATACCAGCTATAGGATGCCCCGCGCTGACAACCACGCGGCTCATGATTCGGCAAATCGTCGCGGGTGCGGGGATAATCGGTCTGCTGGGTTTCCCAAGTCACCAACCCATTCTTGACATAAATTTTCCAGCTACAGGAACCGGTGCAATTCACCCCGTGGGTCGAGCGCACAATCTTGTCATGTTGCCAGCGGGCGCGATAAGCATCCTCCCAACCGCGATCTTCATTGGTGACAATGCCGTGATCGCCGGAGAAGGTATCCGTGACTTTCTTAAAAAAATTCAGCCGGTCGAGAAAATGACTCATGATAATTGACCTCGTCTTAAGCGGCGGCCAAAAGAAAAAGGAAAGATGCTAATTCCCTTTAACCTTTAGCCTTTAACCTTATTTTCAGCACGGCGCTTCCGCCCCATTACGGGCGTAGAACCACCAGTTAATTCCAACATTGATCACATAGAAGACTGCCAGCGCATACAGGAAGGCGTTGACCGATCCAGTGACCGCAAATGACGCGCCAATCAGCGATCCCCAGATAAATGGCCCAAACGCAGCCATTGCGCCAGTAAAACCAATCACGCCCCCAGCCTGACGCGGCGGGAAAATCATCGGCATTTGTTTGAACGTGCTGGCATTGCCCACTCCAGTAAAAAAGAACACGCCGAGCATTAACCCGACAAACATCGGGAACTGCTCCATCGAGGTTGGCGTGGTGTAAAAACTGACGCCGATCAGACAAACCAGCAGACCAACCCCGGAGATCTGCGTCACAATAGCGCCGCCCACCTTGTCGGCAATCGGGCCGCCGATAACGCGGGCAGCGGAACCAATCAGTGGGCCGTAGAATGCCCAAGCCAGCGGATCCGGGCCACCCGGCAAAACTCCGTACAGTTGTTTAATCAGTAGTGGAAAAGTGGCGGCGAAACCGGAAAATGAACCGAAGGTCATGATGTACAGACTGGTCATCATCCAGGTGTGCTTGTTGCTGAAAATATCGAGCTGCTCAGTGATATTAGCTCGCACCGGAACCGACTTGAGCCAAATCCAGCCGGCAATTGCAAATACCACAATGAACGGCACATAAACCAGTGCGGCATTTTGCAGCCACATCGGCTTACTTACATCACCCTTGGTAAACGTCAGCGGATCGCCGGCCAGCGTCCCAAACAAGGCAAAGCCGATAATCCACGGCGTGATGAACTGCACCACGCTGACCCCAAAATTACCAATGCCGGCTTGAATGGCCAGCGCGGTGCCTTGCAAGCGTTTCGGGAAAAACAGGCTGGTCGAAGGCATGAATGAGGAGAAGTTGCCGCCGCCCAGTCCAGCCAGAAACGACAGGGTTAATAACACCCAATACGGCGTGGTCGGGTCTTGCACCGCATAGAACCAACCGAGCGCTGGAATCAATAGCGACAGGGTAGAAAAAGTCACGACATGGCGGGTGCCATAGATCGGAGTTAAAAAGGTATGGAGAGTACGCAGAATGCCAGCGGCGAAGCCCGGCATGGCGATCAGCCAGAACAATTCGTTGGCCGATAGCTTGAAACCAACATTGGGCAACCGCACCACCAGCGCCGACACCATAAACCAGACGATGAAGGCCATCGTTAGATTGAGGGTAGTAATGGTCAAGGTGCGCCATGCAATGGATTTGCCGGTTTTCTCCCAGAAGTCCGGGTCTTCCGGAGTCCAGGATTTTAGCCAAGTTCGGGGATTGTGTTCAGTCATATAGAGACGCTCCAGTTAAATCAAAACGGAAACATGGGCCACGAAATAACACGGAAGACACGAAAAAAGATGGAAAAGTTAACGGCTAGATTTCTTTAACCTTTAACCTCGACTCAGCAAGGTACTGCCGCCGCTTTGCGGGCATACCACTGCCAAGTAATAAACAGGCAACTCAGGTAGAACAGGCTGAAGAAGATCAACGCGCCTTGCGGGCCGCCGCTCAAGTCAAAAGATGCGCCGTAAGCAATCGGAATGAAGAACCCGCCAAATGCGGCTACCGCTGAACTGAAACCGAGCGTTGCCGCTGCTTCGGTCACACCGTCGCGCCGGGCCTGCACCAAGGCGGCTTCGCCCTGACCCGCCGCTTGCTGTTCACGCAGGCTACGGAAAATAGTCGGAATCATGCGAAAGGTGGAGCCGTTGCCGAGGCCCGCCGCTAAAAACAGGATCAAAAACATCAGCACGAAGCCGACGACGCTGCCGCTGTCGGCCACTCCTGGCATTGGCAAAAACGGGATCGCTGCTAATGGCGCTGCGGCCATAACCGCAAAGCTCCAAAAGGTAATTCTCGCCCCGCCATTCCGATCAGCCAGCCAACCGCCAATGGGTCGCACCAGCGCCGCCAGTAACGGGCCAATAAAGGCGAATTTAAAGGCGTCCACTGTCGGAAATTCAGTATTAACCAGCATCGGGAAACTGGCTGCCAAACCAATGAACGAGCCGAAAGTGCCGGTATACAGCCAGCTCATCAGCCATTGATGCTTGTGCCTGAAGATCGCAGTTTGATCGGCGAATCCGGCTTTTACCGTGGCGATATTATCCATGCCGAACCAGGCGGCGACGGCAGCGGTGACTATGAAGGGTACCCAGATAAACCCGGCGTTTTGTAGCCAGATACGGGTGTCAGAACCATCATTCAGGGTTTGCGCTTGGCCGCCGAGAATCAGCAACGCTCCGCCATAAACCGCAATCGGCGTGATCAATTGCGCGAGTCCGACGCCCAAATTGCCGACCCCGGCGTTCAGCCCCAGCGCGGTGCCTTGTAGCCGTTGCGGGTAGAAGAAGCTGATATTAGCCATGCTGGAGGAGAAGTTGCCCGCGCCGAGTCCGCATAACAGGGCAATGACGACAAATACCGGATAGTTGGTGTTGATGTCTTGCACTGCAACACCGATCCATAGCGTCGGCAGTAACAACAGCGCGGTGCTAAATACCGTCCAGTTGCGCCCGCCAAAGATCGGCACCACAAAAGAATACAGCACTCGAAACAGCGCCCCCGACAAGCCGGGCAGCGCCGCCAGCCAGAACAACTGGTTCGGGGTGAACTTGAAACCGACCAGCGGCAACTTGACTACGATCACGCTCCACACCACCCACACCGCGAAGGCCAGCAGCAGGGCGGGCATCGACAGCCACAAGTTGCGGTTGGCAATGGCGCGACCGGTCTGCTCCCAGAAGCCTTGATCGTCGGGTCGCCAGTCGATCAGTAAATGCCGGCGCGGGCGGAGATGCTCGATCAGTTCCGCCTGTTCCAGTTCGGCGCGGGCCGCGGCGTGTTTGTCGAGAATGGCTTCGCGCTCGTTATTTTCGGCCACCCAAGTCCAGATCATAGTGACCACCACCAGCAGGAACATCAGCATGAAACAACTGCTGCGAACCCCGACGGCATCAGCCACGACCCCGAACATGATCGGCAACACGAAGCCGCCCAGTCCACCGATCAAGCCGACGATGCCGCCCACCACGCCCATTTGCCCCGGAAAGTGATCGGCCAGACTGCGATAAACACTAGCCTTACCAAAGCCCTGCGCCAGTCCGATCACGAAGACCAGAATGGTAAACAGCACGATGCCGAGGCCGAGATTGACCGCAATATCGCCCTTGATGCCGTGAATGACCAAGGTGGTCGGTGGATAACTGAGCAGGAACAGGCCCACCAAACTGACCCACAGTACCCACCAGGTTACGGTATTGCCGCCCCATTTGTCCGAGGCCCAGCCGCCAAGCGCACGGATTGCCCCAGAGGGGAGATCGAAGAAGATGGTCAGAAAGGCAGCGGTCGCCAGTGGCAGACCGTATTCGCCGACATAGTATTTGGGCAACCACAGCGCCAGCGCCACAAACCCGCCGAACACGAAGGCATAAGCCAGACCGAAGCGCCAGACCCGGGCGTCGAGCAGGGGCATAAGCTGCTGACCGAGGGTAGGCTGGGGCCGGTTCGCCGCCATGCCTTTCTCATGCAGCGGGTCGGGATAGGTGAAGAACCAGAACAGCACCGCCATCACCACCAGTGCCACGGCATAAATCTTTGGCACCATCTGCCACGCGCCAAACGCACCAATAATCAGCGGGGCGATGAACTTGGTCAGCGAGGAACCCGCGTTGCCTGCGCCGAAAATGCCCATCGCGGTGCCTTGCCGTTCCTTGCTGAACCACGCCGAGGTATAGGCAATGCCGACCGCAAACGAACCGCCGGCCAGCCCAATGAACAAGCCCAAGGTCAGGTAATGCCAGTATTCGGTGGCATAGGACAGCAGCCAGGTGGGGATTGCCACCAGCAGCATTTGCAGGAAAAACACGATTCGTCCGCCGTAGCGGTCAGTCAGAATGCCCAGCGGTAGCCGCACCAGCGATCCAGTCAAAATCGGCGTTGCCACCAGCAGGCCAAATTCGGTTTCATTAAGATTCAGTTCTGCTTTGATTTTGATACCGATGACTGAAAACATGACCCACACGGCAAAATTCACCGCGAAGGCCATCGTACTCATGGTCAGGACCGAAACTTGTTTTTTCTGAAACGTCATAGCCATCCCGGTAAACCGCCAGTTGGGCGGGAAGTAACGCCTGTGGAGAGGAAGGCACTGGCTAGGATTTAACAACCCTGGTGAAACCGGCCTCGTTGAAGCAGGAGGTCAGCCATAAAATAAAACGCTATGGTTTATGCAACGGTAGGTTCCTAAGAACGGCGGAGATGGTAGAATAAATGATGACCAAAATCAACCCGTTTTTCAGCAGTTGCCAACCCTTACACAAGGTTGCACCGTGAATATGATGCGATGAAACACGTTAAATCACTAGATTATTTTCAATAGCTGCTGACCGCACCATGACCGAATTGATGACCTGATCGAAAAATATAGGGTGACCAACATGATCGACTGCCCAAGCGCCATCACCGGCGTCATTCTAGCCGGGGGACGGGCGGAACGAATGGGCGGACAAGATAAAGGACTCTTGCCGCTGGCCGGTGAGCCGTTGATCGCGCACAGCATTCGCCGGTTGCAACCGCAGGTAGCGGAACTGCTGATCAGCGCCAATCGCAATCTGGCGATTTACCGGACCTTCGGCTGTCGGGTGATCAGTGACGGTTCGGAGCCCCGGTTCCGGGGACCGTTGGCCGGGATATTGGCGGCATTGTCGGCGGCAAAGACGCCTTATCTACTGACTGCGCCGTGTGATTCACCGTGGTTGCCGCCCGATTATGCAGCGCGGATGGCAGCAGTGCTGACCCGCGAGGGCGCATTGATCAGCGTGGCGGTTCACGAGGAGAGTTGGCAGCCGGTATTTGCGCTATTGCCGATTACCTTGCGGGACGATCTGACGGAATGGCTGGCGACCGATCAGCGCGGGGTCGGACGCTGGTTGCAACGGTTTCAGCCGGCGCGGGTGAAGTTCGCCGACGGGCCGGCCTTGTTCCGCAACCTTAATACGCCGCAAGATTGGGCGGAATGGGCATCCTGACTTGTTGCCAAGGTGGTTCAACTCGGTCGGGTTAAACCGTATTTTTGCGCGGATCGAACGCATCGCGCACGGCCTCGCCCACAAATACCAGCAAGCTCAGCATCAGCGCCGTCAGCATGAAGCCGGAGACGCCCAGCCACGGCGCTTGCAGGTTATCCTTGCCTTGGCGCAGCAGATCGCCCAGGGAAGCGGAACCCGGCGGCAGGCCCAAACCGAGAAAATCCAGCGCAGTCAGCGCCACAATAGAACCGGACAGAATAAACGGCATGAAGGTCAGGGTTGCCACCATCGCATTCGGCAGGACATGCTTGAAGATGATCCGGCCATCGGACAAGCCCAGGGCGCGGGCAGCGCGGACGTAATCAAAGTTGCGGGCGCGGAGAAATTCGGCCCGTACTACGCCCACCAGTGAAGTCCAGCCAAACAGCATCAGGATCAGCAATAAAGTCCAGAATCCTGGCGCGACTACGCTGGAGACGATGATCAGAATGAACAGTTGCGGCAGCCCGCCCCAGATTTCCAGAAAGCGCTGAAAGATTAAGTCCAGCCGCCCGCCGAAATAGCCCTGCACCGCCCCTGCCGCTACCCCGACAATCGAAGAAGTCAGGGTTAGCAGCAGGCCGAACAACACCGAAATCCGCAAACCATAAATCAGGCGGGCCATGACATCGCGGCCCTGGTCATCGGTACCTAGCCAGTTGTCGGCGGAAGGCGGGGCCGGCGCGGGAACCGGCAATTGATAATTAACCGTGTCATAGCGAAAGCGGATCGGCGGCCATAGCATCCAGCCGTGTTCGTGAATCAGTTGCGCTAGATAGGGATCGCGGTAATTGGCTTCGCTGGGAAAGACGCCGTCGAAGTCGGTTTCCGCATAATCCTTGAAGACCGGGTAATAAAATGAGTCGCGGTAATGAATCAGCAGAGGCCGATCATTGGCGATGAATTCGGCGCCCAGGCTCAGTCCGAATAGCAGCAGGAATAGCCACAGCGACCAATAGCCGCGTTGGTTGGCGCGGAATTGCATTAATCGGCGCTGGGTCAGCGGATTAAGATGAATCAGAAGTGGTTTCATGGTGGCGTTGTTTACCGTTGTTTATCAGATAGTATAATAATGAAACACAAATAAACGTATTTTATAGTATGTCAAATAAACTCGTACCCTGTTGAAGATCGATGCTATTGGAAACGCCGGGCTGGTGAAATAGCATCGGACACCGCGACGACGGACCAGCGCGGCGCAAAACCCAATACCGGTTTTTTTAGGTACAATTCCGGTCCGATTCCCGCCATTCAAAAGGACCCCCCGATGCAACCCGTTTTGAAATCCGCCAAGCTGGCCAACGTCTGTTATGACATTCGCGGCCCGGTACTGGCGCGCGCCAAACAGATGGAAGACGAAGGACAGCGTATCACCAAGCTCAATCTCGGCAACCCGGCCCCCTTCGGTTTCCTCGCCCCGGACGAGCTGGTGCAAGACGTGATCCGCAACCTGCCGGACGCCTCCGGCTACTGTGATTCCAAAGGGCTGTTCGCGGCGCGCAAGGCGGTGATGCATTACACCCAGCAGAAGCAGATTCGCGGCATCCACGTTGAGGATATTTACATCGGCAATGGCGTATCCGAATTGATTGTGATGGCGCTGCAAGCCCTGTTGAACAATGGCGACGAAGTGTTGATTCCGGCCCCCGACTATCCCTTGTGGACAGCGGCAGTCAGCCTGTCCGGCGGGATACCGCGCCATTATCTCTGCGACGAACAAGCCGGCTGGCTGCCGGATGTGGACGACCTGCGCGGCAAGATCACGCCTAACACCCGGGCGCTGGTGATCATCAATCCCAATAACCCGACCGGCGCGTTGTATCCGGTGGAGCTGCTACGGGAGCTGGTCGAAATCGCCCGTCAGCATCAACTCATTATTTACGCTGACGAGATCTACGACAAAGTGCTTTACGACGGGAACCGGCATACTTCAATTGCCGCGTTGACCGAAGACGTGTTGTGTCTGACGTTCAACGGCCTGTCGAAAAACTACCGGGCCTGCGGCTACCGGGCGGGCTGGATGATCGTATCCGGCGAGCAGAGCCATGCCCAGGACTATATCGAGGGCCTGAACATTCTTTCCTCGATGCGGTTATGCGCCAATGTTCCGGCTCAGTACGCGATCCAGACCGCTTTGGGCGGCTACCAGAGCATCGACGATCTGGTGCTGCCCACCGGCCGGTTGGGCAAACAGCGCGATGTGGCGTTCGAGTTGCTCACCGCGTTACCCGGCGTCAGTTGCGTCAAACCCCAGGCTGCGCTGTATCTTTTTCCCCGGCTCGATCTGCGTCGCTACCCGATCGCTGATGACCAGCAGTTTGTTCTGGATTTGCTGCTGGAGGAGAAAGTGCTGCTGGTGCAGGGCAGTGGTTTCAACTGGCCGCATCCCGATCACCTGCGGATTGTGTTTCTGCCCCACGAAGATGATCTGATCGATGCTATCGGGCGCTTCGGGCGCTTTCTGGAGCGGTATCACGCCCGTCATGCGTTGTGAGGATTCAACGGCTTACTGCTTGAGCGTCCGCCCGAGCTGATAAAACTCATCGTTCGGGCGCAGGCTGATCAGATTGGCCATCCGGTTGGACAGGGCGAAAAACGCAGCAACAGCTCCGATGTCCCAGATATCCTCGTCAGTAAAGCCGTGATCACGCAGAGCAGCAAAGTCGGCATCGGCAATAACGTGGGCTTCACTGGCGACTTTCAGCGCAAAATCCAGCATGGCTTTTTGACGCGGGGTCAAATCGGCCTTGCGGTAGTTGACGGCAACCTGGTCGGCAATCCGGTGATCCTTGGCGCGAATCCGCAAGATCGCGCCGTGGGCGACTACGCAATACTGACATTGATTGGCGTTCGAGGTCGCTACCACGATCATTTCCCGTTCGGCCTTGGTCAAGCCGCTGTCCTTTTCCATCAAGGCATCGTGATAGGCGAAAAATGCCCGGAATTCGTCGGGCCGGTGGGCCAGTGCGGCAAAAACATTGGGAATGAAGCCGGATTTTTCCTGCACCGCCAAAATGCGGGTGCGGAGGTCTTCGGGCAGGTCGTCGAGACTGGGAACGGGATAACGGCTGATGGGGGCGGTCATGCTGGATTCCGGTGGGGTTGAATGGCTGAACCCATCATACCGGCAAAAACTGGCGTTTTTACTAATACCGCGCGAGAGGTTCGATGCGGAAAACCTGATCGATTTCCACCTGGTCAGTGCGTTCGATGTACCGCACCATTCAGAACTTACCGTCGTCGTGCCGGGTGAGCATCATCGGCGCACCGTAGACCTTGTGTTCGGCCAGCAATACGCCGTCGCATCGGGTTCGCTGTCGGACAGCACAATGTCCAGTGACCACGGTTTGCAAGGTTCATTCTTGGCGTTGTGGGGATCGTCGGGGCGGGCGAACACCTCGGCAATCAAACCAGCCATGAGCGTTTTACCCGCTCCGGTTGGAGCTTCCAGCAGCACACACCCATTAGAAAGCGCTGGCGGTGCGGCGGCTATGGTCGTCGGTCGCAAACTGAAGCGGGCCTTCGGCATAGCGGAATCCGGTCAACATTCCACAATTCGGATCGGACGCCTATAGCGCAAAAAATCAAACTGCGATCTGTTATGTATCTAAAAACATGCATTTTAGGCCCTCAAGCGAAAGTCCTAAATCAGGATCAAGCCGGTGAGCGGTACACGAACGACCGCGGTGAAAAACGCCAGTACGAACATGTTCGCTGGGACGCGCTCGAACAGCGGATGATCGGGATATCCAGCAGAGATTTTTGCATTCATTCAACCATGTTGCGTTTAACCATTCGCCGGCAGACTGGTGCTGAATTGGATCGGGTTGCGCGGGAAAGGATGAATTATACTGGCGGCAATAGCCCGTTCCATACTGGATTTCGCGCCGCTGCGCCGGCGCCGCCTCAATCGCTTTCAGGGCAAGACGCCGGCTGAAAGCATCTTGAATTTTTTAAGAATGACTCCAACGATTAACCACAGCTGAGGAGTTCCGTCCCATGCGAGATTCGCGCCCCATTGATAAAACCAAGCCTCGATTCGAGTTCCGGCCCAGCGCCGGAGCCTTGTTGGCGACTCTGCTAGGCATCGGCCCGATGCTGACGTTCGCCCAAACGCCGGCTGCCTCCCGTCCACCGACCGTGGTCACCGTGGTGGAGATCAAACCGGAGAATACCCCGGCCACCTTCGAGTTCACCGGCAAAACCGCCAGTTCCCAGCAGGTGGAAATCAACGCCCGGGTCGAAGGCTTTCTCGACAAAATCGCCTATACCGAAGGCAGTCTGGTCAAGACCGGCCAACTGCTGTTCCAGCTCGATCCGAAACCGTTCCAGGCCTCATTGACCAGCGCCCAGGCCAGTCTGGCCCAACAACAGGCGCTGTTGGTCAAAGCCCAGCAGACCCTGGCCCGGGTCAGACCGCTGGCCAAGCAAAACGCAGTCAGCCAGCAGGATCTGGATAACTCCATCGCCAGCGAACTGGCCGCCGCCGCCCAAGTGCAGGCCGCCAAAGCCGCGGTTGATCAGGCGCAACTGAATCTCGGCTACACCACGATCAAATCGCCGATCACGGGCCTGTCCAGTAGCGCCAATTACCGTGAGGGTGCGCTGATCCGGTCAACCGGCAGCGGCAGTCAGCTCACCACCGTCGTCCAGCTCGACCCGATGTGGATCAATTTTGGAGTCGGCGAAAACGAAGTACTCAAGATAGAGGCGCAGAAGGGAAAAGGCGAGTTGAAAGGCCCCGGTTTAAGCAAGATCGAGGTGGACTTGACGCTAGCTGATGGATCGAGTTACCCGCGCAAAGGCCAGATCACCTTCGTGGACCCGGTGATCAACGCGCAGACCGGCACCTATAACATTCGCGCCGTCGTGCCGAACCCGAACAATGCGCTGAGTCCCGGCCAGTTCGTGCGGGTGCAGCTCAAAGGCGCATTCCGGCCCAACGCGATCCTGGTCCCGCAAGCCGCGGTGATGCAGGGGCCAACCGGCAAATTCGTGTTTGTGGTCGGCCCGGACAATACCGCCCAATCTAAACCGATTCAGGTCGGCGACTGGTACGGCGACCAGTGGATCATCAATTCCGGCCTGCAAGCGGGTGATCGGGTGATAGTCAACGGCGCAGTGCGCTTGCAACCTGGCGCACCGGTGCAGATTCAGTCGGCGGTGGCGGTGCCTGAATCGGTGCCCACGAAAGTCCCCAGCGCTACCCCGCTCAAACCCTGAGAGGACGCCCGATGATCTCCCATTTCTTCATTGACCGCCCGGTGTTCGCCGCGGTGGTGTCGATTATTCTGACCCTGGCCGGGCTATCGGCGATGGGCGCGCTGCCTATCTCCCAATATCCCAATATCACCCCGGTGCAGATTCAGGTTTCGGCCACTTACCCCGGCGCGAGCGCCGACGTGGTCTCGCAATCGGTGGCCGCACCCATCGAGCAGCAGGTCAACAGCGTCGATAACCTGATGTATATGTATTCGTCGAGTTCGTCGACCGGCAACATGACCCTGAGCGTGTTCTTCGACATCGGCGTCGATCCGAATATCGCCCAGGTGAATGTCCAGAATCAGGTCAGCCTGGCCTTGCCGCAGTTGCCCCAAGCGGTGTCGCAACAAGGGGTGCAGGTCGAAACCCGTTCGTCCACCTTCCAGATGGTGATTGCGATCTATTCACCGGACGGGAGCCACGACGAGACTTTTGTCGGCAACTACGCCTATCTGTATGTGCTGAACGCCCTGCAACGGATTCCCGGCGCCAATCAGGCGCAAATCTTCGGCGTTCCCAACTATGCGATGCGGATCTGGCTAAAACCGGATCGGATGAGTGCGTTGGGGTTGACCACCGACGATGTGGTCAACGCCATCAAGAATCAGAACCAGCAGTTCGCCATCGGCCAGATCGGCCAGTCGCCCACTAACGGCCCGGTGGAACTGACCTTCCCGGTCTCCACTCAGGGCCGGCTGAGCAAGCCGGAGGAGTTCGAGAACATCATCCTGCGGGCCAGCACCACCGGCGAGGGGGTATTGCGGCTCAAGGATGTCGGCTATGTGACCTTGGGGATGCAGAGCTACAACCTGCGCAGCCGCTTTAACGGCAAGGTTGGCACCGCCATTGCGATCTACCAGCAGGCCGGCGCTAACGCCCTGGAAGTCTCCAAGCAGGTGCGCGCCACCCTGGAGGAGCTGAAAGGGAGCTTCCCGGAGGGGCTGGCGTACTCGGTCGCCCTGGATTCCACCGAATTTGTCCAAGCCTCGATCAATGAGGTGGTGCAGACCTTGATGGAAGCCATTGTGCTGGTGATCCTGGTGGTGTTTATCTTCCTGCAAAGCTGGCGAGCGACGGTCATTCCCATCGTCGCGGTGGTGATCTCGGTGATCGGCACCTTCAGCGGGATGTATCTGCTCGGCTTCTCCATCAACATGCTCACCCTGTTCGGCATGGTGCTGTGCATTGGCATTGTGGTGGATGACGCCATCGTGGTAGTGGAAAACGTGGAGCGCAATATGGCCAGCTTCGGCCTCTCGCCCAAGGCAGCGGCGCACAAGGCGATGGACGAAGTCACCGGCCCGGTGATCGCGGTGGTGCTGGTGCTGAACGCGGTATTCATTCCGGTCGGCTTTCTGGGCGGCATGACCGGGCAGTTGTACAAGCAGTTCGCCATCACCATTGCGATCTCGGTCGCGATTTCCGGCCTGGTAGCGCTGAGTCTCAGTCCGGCCCTGGCGGCGCTATTGCTCAAGCCCGGCGAACACGGCGATCAGCGCACTGATTTTCTCTACCGCTTCTTTTTCGGACCCTTCAACCGGGGCTTTGACTGGATCACTCACGGTTACGCCAAGAGTGTCCGGTTCATGGCGAAACGGGCGTTACTGGGACTGACGTTGTTCGCCATCATGCTGGTGGCGATTTACGCGCTGTTCGAGAAGGTGCCAACCAGTTTCGTCCCGGATGAAGATCAAGGCTATGTATTTGGGGTGGGCATCATGCCCGACGGCGCCAGTCTGGATCGCACTGAGGCGGCGGCCACCAAAATGACCGACATCTTCCGCGCCAATCCCGCCGTGGACAGCGTGGTGGCGATTAACGGCTACAGCCTGCTGGATTCGCAGCAGAAAACCACCGACTCCACTCTGTTCGTCTCGTTCAAGAACTACGATCAGCGGAAAGATCCGAAGGAAAGCGCACCCAATGTCATCAAGGAAGTGATGGGCCAGTTTGCCCATATCACTGAAGCCATCGCACTGGTGTTCAATCCGCCCGCGATTCCCGGTCTCGGTACCACCGGCGGTTTTGAGTTTTGGGTGCAGAGTCGCGGCAATGGCGATATCAAGCAACTGACCCAAGTGACCAACGATTTCGTGGACAAGGCCCGCCAGCGCCCGGAACTGCGCGGTCTGACTTCGACCGTCAGCGCCGCCTCCCAGCAGTTATATATCTACCTGGATCGTGAACAGGCCCGGACTTTGGGAGTGCCGGTCGAAACCATCTTCGGCACCTTGCAAGTGCTGTTCGGATCGGCCTATGTCAGCCAGTTCAATCTGTACAGCCAGGTCTGGCAGGTGATCGTGCAGGCCGCCCCGGAATATCGCTCCCGGCCTGAGGATATTCAAAAGGTCTATGTGCGCTCGAATAACCCCAGCAGCGGCAATACCGGCGTCGCGCCCATGCCCAACTCCGCATCGAGTACCGGGATGGCCAACATGGTGCCGCTGGCGTCGGTGGTTCGACTGGAATACACCAACGCGCCCAACCTGATCAGCCGGTTCAACACCTTCCCGGCCGCCAAGGTCACCGGCGGCGCGGCGCCCGGATTCAGCTCCGGGCAGGCGATTGCCGCGATGGAGGCGGTAGCCCGCGATCCCCAGGTGTTGCCGCAGGGCTATTCGTTCGGCTGGAGCGGTCAGGCCTATCAGGAAAAGAAGGTCGGCGGCGATTCGGCGATGGTGTTTGTCTACGGCCTGATCATGGTGTTCCTGATTCTGGCGGCCCAGTATGAAAAATGGTCACTGCCGTTCAGCGTGCTGATGGCGGTGCCGTTTGGCGTGTTTGGAGCCTTGCTGGCGGTCTGGCTGCGCGGGATGGAGAACGACGTTTATTTTCAGATCGGCTTGTTGACCCTGGTCGGGCTGGCGGCCAAAAACGCCATTCTGATCGTCGAGTTTGCGGTGATGAAGCACGAGGAGGGAATGCCGATTCTGGAAGCGGCGGTCGAAGCGGCGCATTTACGGTTCCGCCCGATTCTGATGACCTCGCTGGCATTCATTCTCGGCGCGATTCCGCTGGTGATCGCCACCGGGGCCGGGGCCAACAGCCGCCATTCCATCGGTACCGGCATCGTCGGCGGCATGACCGCAGCGACGGTGCTGGCGATCTTTTTTGTGCCGCTGTTCTTCCGCCTGTTCCAGGGGATAAGCGAGAAAGGCCAAAAGCCGGTCGCCATGGAAAGCATGGAAAGCATGGAAAGCATGGAAACCACCGAAAGCACGGAAAAACTGGAACTGAAGAAAGATCATCAGGGTGAGAGTCTGCCGGAGGATCACGACTATGCGTAAAACACTGCTCACTGCCGCGCTCGGCGTGGCGTTGACCGGTTGCTCGGTCGGTCCGGTTTATGAACGCCCGGAAGTGCCGGTTCCAGCCCAATGGCAAGTCAATATCCAGCAGGCTAATGATTTCGCCAATACAACATGGTGGAATCAGTTCAACGATCCGGAACTCAATCGGCTGGTCCAGATTGCCCTGGAACAGAACAAGGACTTGCTGATCGCCACCGCCCGGGTGCAAGAGTACATGGGCCGCTATGGGGTAACTCGTTCCGCCCAGTTCCCGCAGATCGGTGCCAATGCTGCCGGGGCGCGCACCCGCTACGGCGAAAGCACCGTCCCGGCTGGAACTGAACTGACCATCGACAGTTATCAGGTGAATTTGGGCGCGTCGTTCGAGCTGGATTTGTGGGGCAAGCTACGCAGCGCCACCGAGGCCGCCCGCGCCCAACTGCTGGCGACCGAGGAAGCCAAGCGTACCGTGATCCTGAGCCTGATCGGCCAGTTGGCGAACAGCTATGTGTTGTTGCTCGACTATGACCAGCAACTGGTCGTGACCAAAGAAACCCTGAAAACCCGTAGTGAATCGGTACGGATCAACGGGCTGCGCTTCAAGGCGGGACTGATCGGGGAGCTGGATTATCAGCAGGCAGTGGCCGAATACCAGAACGCGGCGGTGCAGGTGCCGCTGCTGGAGCGGCTGATTGGGCAGCAACAGAACGCCATTAGCTTGTTGCTGGGGCGCAATCCCGGCCCCATCAAGCGCGGGGTAACTCTGGACAAGCTGGCGATGCCGCAAGTCCCGGCAGGTCTGCCTTCCGAGGTGCTGGAGCGTCGCCCCGACATCCGTCAGGCCGAGCAGCAGTTGATCGCTGCCAATGCCCAGATTGGGGTCGCCAAGGCGGCGTTTTACCCCAACATCGCGCTCACCGGCTTTTTCGGAGTCGCCAGCACTGATCTGTCTAATCTGTTCGACGGGCCATCGCGCGCCTGGCAGTTCGCCGGCCAACTGACGCAGCCGATTTTCACCGGCGGCTCGCTGACCGGTCAGTTGCAGGTCGCCGAAGCGGTGCAGCAGGAGGTGCTGTTCAACTACCAGCAGGTGATTCAAAAAGCCTTCGCTGAAGTCGATAACAGTCTGATCGCGATTAGCAAGTTGCGCAGTCAATTGAAGGATGAGCAAGCCCAGGTCAAGGCGTTGCAACGCTATCTGGACCTGGCGACACTGCGCTACCAGAACGGCTATTCCGACTACCTGACGGTAGTGGACGCCGAGCGCAATCTGTATACCGCGCAGCTGCAGTATGTTCAGGATCAGGGAACGCTGTACACGGCAATGATCAGCCTGTACGCCGCGCTGGGCGGCGGCTGGATCAGTCAGGCCGAGCAGATGACCGCCCCGGTCGCTAAATCCGCTGCGCCAGCCAGTTGATCGGTGCTACCCCTCCTCCCCTTTTCCGCCGGTGGGAGAGGGGAGGAGGTCAACCTTTAATTTTTAATCTTCAATCCTCTGCATCGCCGCCCACGCCTGTCCCAAGCTCAAACCGCCGTCGTTCGGCGGGGCCAACCGGGCGGTGAATACCTGCCAACCGGTTGCTTTCAGCCGCGACTGAAGTTGTGAACTCAACAGCCGGTTGAGGAAACAGCCGCCGCCGAGCGCAACCTGGCGGATACCCGATAGTTCGCCCGCCCAGTCCAACCATGCGCTTAATGCCTCCACCAAGGTGGCGTGAAACACCGCCGCACCCGCCGCCGGTTCTACTCCATTGGCCAACCAGGCGAGCGTTGGTAACAAGTCCAATATCCCGGCGGCGCTCAGGCGGAATCCATCCACCCGCACTGCCGTCGCGCCGTAGCCCTGTGCCAGCGCCTCCAGCTCCATCGCCGCCTGTCCTTCGTAAGCGCATATTTCGCGCACGCCCAGCAGGCCGGCAGCGGCATCGAACAGTCGGCCCGCACTGCTGGTTTCCGGGGTATTCAAGCGCCGTTCGAGCATTTGCTGGATCAACGCCGCTTTGGATCCGAACCGGTCGGCAAGCTCCGCACCGCGCCCTAATAGATGTAGCACCGCCGCCGCCAACCGCCACGGTTCACGAGCAGCGCGGTCGCCGCCGGGCAGCGGCAACAGGCGCAAATGACCGAGCCGCATAAACTCCGCGCCATCAACCTGCAGCAATTCTCCGCCCCAAATGCCACCGTCCGCCCCTAGCCCGACGCCATCCAGCGCCAATCCTAAAAGCGGTTGGCGCAGCCCGTGTTCCGCCATGACCGCCGCAATATGGGCGTGATGATGCTGAATCGCCATGCAAGGCAAGCCGCGCTCGGTCGCAATGGTCGCCGCGAGCCGGCTGCTGGGGAAATCGGGATGCCGATCGCAGGCGATCCGTTCTGGCGTGATCCGTAGAACCTGTTGCCAGTGATCAACGGCTTCTTCCAGCGCCAGACAGGTTTGGGCATTGTCGAGACTGCCGATGTGCGGCGCGAGATAAGCCCGGTCCTCGCGGGTCAGGCAGATGGTGTTTTTCAGATAGCCGCCAAGCGCCAGCACTGAAGGTCCGGCGCTGGGCAACCGGATGGGTTGCGGGGTATAGCCACGCGCGCGGCGAATAAAGGTTCCGCCGGTGATAACGCTATCGTCGCACCGGGCTAGAATCGCCCGGTCGTGCGTAATCAAGCCGTCGGCGATCCCGGCCAGCCGCCGCACCGCTTCATCATCATCGATCACCAGCGGTTCACCGCCGGGATTAGCGCTGGTCATCACCAGTAGCAATGGTTGCGGCTGCTCCAGCCATGCCGTTCCATCCGGTCGCCCTGCTGCTTCGTGGAACAGCAGGTAATGCAGTGGGGTATAGGGCAGCAGGACGCCTAGATGTGCCAGTCCGGGAGCAATGCCGGGTAATCGATCTACCCTCACCTCCGGCCCCTCTCCCGGTGGGGGAGGGGAGTTAAAACGCCTACGCAATAACACGATGGGCCGTTGCGGCGATTCCAGTAGCCGCCATTCTTCTGCGTCGCCCTCGACCCACGGCTTTAGTGAGGCCACATTAGCCGCCATGACCGCAAAGGGTTTCGCGTCGCGTTGCTTGCGTTGACGCAGACGATCCACGGCAGCCGCATTTTGGGCATCGCAGACCAAGTGGAATCCGCCTAGCCCCTTGATCGCCAGAATCCCGCCGGTTTGCAGCCCTTCAAGGGTAGCGGCGATCACATCGGCTACGGCCAGCGGAACGCCTTGGGCATCGCGCAAGGTCAGGCGCGGGCCGCAAACCGGGCAGGCGTTGGGTTGGGCGTGAAAGCGGCGGTCACCCGGATCGCGGTATTCCCGCGCACAAACCGGACACAGCGGAAACCCGGCCATGCTGGTATTGGGCCGGTCGTAGGGTAGCGCGGCAGTAATCGTGTAACGGGGGCCGCAGTCAGTGCAGTTGATGAAGGGGTAACGGTAGCGGCGATCCTGCGGATCGAACAGTTCCACTAGACAGTGGCTGCAAATCGCGGTGTCCGGGGTAATGTCGGCAGTGAGCGAGCCGCTACTGCTGGCGGCGATAGTGAATACGGTTTCCGCAACCAGCGCCGGCAACACCTTGACGTGCAAGGAATCCATTCGGGCCAGCGGCGGCAACTCATGCAAGGCGTCAAGAAAGTCATCCAGCGTTGTGGCATCGCCCTGAATCTCGATATCCACGCCCGCGCCATCATTGCGAACCCAACCGCTCAAGCCACGCCGGGTCGCCAGCCGGTAGATGAACGGACGGAAGCCGACGCCTTGCACTTGGCCGCGAATCCGGATCGCTCGCCGCTGGTAGAGCATGACAGTGCCTATTCCACAGCTGTGATGCCAGGTAGCGCCGATTCAACCCGCGGTTCGCGCCAGTCGCGCTCGAACAGCCGCCAGCTCGGTTTCGAGTCGGGCGGCTTGTTGCGCCAGCGCCGCCCGCTGTCCCTGCCGCAGCCAGTCCAGCCAGGCCGCCATACCCTCGCCGGTGCGGGCGGACAGTTGCAGAATCTGCAAGGTCGGATTGACGCGCCGGGCGTAGTCCAGACATTGGGCTACGTCGAACTCAACATGCGGCAACAAGTCAATCTTATTGAGCAGCATCAGGTCGGCGGCGGCAAACATGTTGGCGTATTTCAGCGGCTTGTCTTCGCCTTCGGTCACCGACAGCACCACCACCTTGTGCGCCTCGCCGAGATCGAAATCAGCCGGACAGACCAAATTGCCGACATTCTCGATGAACAGGATGCCGCCTTCCGGCAACGGCAACTGCTCCAGCGCATGACCGACGCCGTGGGCATCGAGGTGGCAACCCTTGCCCGTGTTGATTTGCACCGCTGGCGCTCCCGCGGCTCGAATCCGCTCGGCATCGTTGGCCGTCTGCTGATCGCCACCGATCACCGCGACCGGGAATTCATCGCCCAAGATCCGCACGGTTTGACTCAACAAAGTGGTCTTGCCGGAGCCGGGGCTGGACACCAGATTCAGGGCAAACACACCCCGCACCGCGAACAAGCGCCGATTTTCTCTGGCAAATCCGGCGTTCTTCGCCAGAATGTCCTGCTCAATGCTAATCAACCGGCTTTCTGGAGTATGGCTATGCGCGGCAACGCCAGGGTTATGCGCGTGAGGATGCGAATGATCGTGATGATCGTGGGAATGCTCATGATCGTGGGGACTCGCTTCAGGATTACCGCAACCGCAAGTGATGCACATTTAATCAACCTCCAGTTCCTTGATGCGCAGTTCAGTACCGCTCACCAATCGCCATTGATAACCGCCGCACAGTGGGCAAGGATCGAAATGCTGTTGGACCGGGACAGTTTGGGCGCAATCCAGACAGTGAGCGCGGCCCGGCACAGTGATGATGTCCAGTTCCGCCTCAGCCGCCGTGGTGTCCTGGCGCACGATCTCGAAGGCAAACCGCAACGCCTCCAGTTCGACGTTAGCCAGCTCGCCGATTTCCAGCCACACCCGCCGCACCCGGCTGAAACCCTGTTGGCGGGCCTGAGTGGTAACGGTATCGATGATGCCTTCACAAAGTGAAAATTCGTGCATTGACCGGGATCGGAAGAGCGGGGCGGGAACCTTCCCCTTGAAAGCGGGGAAGGTCTGGGAGAAGAAATGGCAATCCGCTTGGAGTTGTGAAATTTCCCCTCCTTGGATAAGGAGGGGTGGCGACGAAGTCGCCGGGGTGGTTCGAAAAGTTAAACCGTCAGCATCGCCAGGCCACTGGCTGCGATAGCCGCGCCACTGAACCGGACCAGCCGCGCCGCCGCGCCCTGTTGCGCCGCTAGTCCTGCGCCGATGCCGATCCCGTGCAGCGCTGCCGTTGCCGCCATGAAGCCCAAGCTGTACCACAGGGCGCTGGCTTCGACCGCCATTTCCGCGCCGTGGGCGTAGCCGTGGAAAATGGCGAAGATCCCAACCAGGCCCATGCAGACCGTTAGGGGCAGCCGCGAACCGAGCGCGACCAGTCCACCAAGAATCAGCACCGACCCGGCGATGCCCAGTTCAACATGGGGCAGCGGCATTCCCATGAACCCGAGCGCCCCACCAGCCGCCATGGTCAGCACAAAGGTCAGCGGAACCAGCCATAGCGCCCGGCCACCCATCTGCGCCGCCCACAGGCCAACCGCTACCATCGCCAGAATATGATCCAGTCCACTGAAGGGATGGCCTGCGCCAGTCGCAAAATCCATGTGCGGTAAGCCATTAGTATGGGCATGAGCGGCACCGCCCATTACCAGCAGAGCTAAAGCGATTAACCAACGTTTACCAGTCAGTGTTTGCATCCGAAATCTCCAACGGTTAAGGGGCGAATTAAAATCAGCCTAAAACTAGCAATTCAATATGAGATATAGCTTAAAAACCGGTGGATCGCGATTAATGCCAACCCCCCGCATCAAATAACGCCTCTTTCAGCAAATGCGCGGCAACGGCTCGCCGCTCAGCCAGTCCACCAGTCGCCGCCCGCCGAAAATGGTTTCCATCTCGACAAAACTATGCCGATCTTCCACTACAGTGCCGATGATCGCCGCTTCCCGACCCAGTGGATGATCCCGCAGCGCCGCCAGCACGGTTTCCGCCAGCTCCGCCGGACAAATCGCCAGCAGCTTGCCTTCGTTGGCGACATACAGCGGGTCCAGTCCCAGAAACTCGCACAAGGCCCGCACCGGTTCATGCACCGGGATCGCCGCCTCCCGCAGCCGCATCCCGACGCCAGACTGTTGCGCGATCTCGTTCAGGGCGCTGCCCAGTCCACCCCGGGTCGGATCGCGCAGACAATGAATCCCCGGCGCGACCTGAATTATCGCCGCCACCAAACCATGCAGCGCAGCGGTATCGGACACAATCGGCGACTCGAAACTCAGATTTTCCCGTTGCGACAATACCGCCATGCCGTGATCGCCCAGTGCGCCGCTGATCACAATGACATCGCCGGGTTTGGCCCGACTGGCCGAGATGTCCACGCCCGGCGGAATCATTCCCACGCCAGTCGTGGTGATAAACACCCCGTCGCCCTTGCCGCGCTCAACGACCTTGGTATCGCCGGTGACAATGGGCACACCGGCCAGTCGAGAGGCTTCTGCCATTGAATCCACAATCTTCTTGAGATCGGCCAGCGGGAAGCCTTCTTCGAGAATGAACGTCGCGGCCAGATACAGCGGTTGTGCGCCGGCCATCGCGACATCATTAATCGTCCCGTGAACCGACAGACAACCAATGTCGCCACCGGGGAAAAACAGTGGCGACACCACATGACTGTCAGTCGCCATCACCAAACGGCCCCCGCACACCGGCAACCGGGCGCAATCATCCTGCGCCCGCAACCAGTCGTTATCGAACGCGGCCAGAAATAGCTCCTCGATCAACTGCGCCATCGCCCGGCCCCCGCCGCCGTGGGTTAGTTCGATACAACCGTGCTTGAGGTCAAGCTTGTGGGCAAAGCGTTGGAGAGTCGGGTTCATGTCGCCGCCTGCCGAAACCGGCCATAGTGGTAATGGGCCGCACACGCGCCCTCAGCGGACACCATGCACGAACCTAATGGATGATCGGGGGTGCAAACCGTGCCGAAGACTTTGCAATCCTGCGGGCGTTTGATCCCGCGCAATACCTCGGCGCAGGCGCAAGCCTTGTGATCGGCAGCCTGAATAATCGGCATGGTAAAGCGCCGTTCGGCGTCCCATTCCGCAAATTCGGGCCGGATTGCCAAGGCGCTGTCGGGTAATTCGCCCAGCCCGCGCCATTCAAAACTGGGCCGCAACGCGAAGACCTCTGCCACCAATCGTTGCGCCTTGCGATTGCCTTCCGGGGTGACGGCGCGAGTGTATTCGTTCTCGACCCTGGCCTCGCCGGCGTTGATCTGGCGAATCAGCAGCAGGATCGCCTGCAACACATCCAGCGGTTCAAACCCGGCAATGACCAGCGGTTGCTGATGGTCGGTAGCGACGAACTGGTAAGGCGCACTGCCAATAATCGTGCTGACATGGGCCGGGCCAATGCAGCCGTCCAATGCGCCATTACTTTTGATGCCCGCACCGGACGCAGAACGATGATCGGCTAGAATCGCCCGCAATGCCGGCGGGGTCAGAACGTGGTTGCAGTAGACGCTGAAGTTGGGCAGTTCTTCGCGCTGGGCTTGCAGGATAACGACGGCGGTCGGCGGCGTAGTCGTCTCAAAGCCAATGGCGAAAAACACCACTTGCCGGTCGGGCTGGGCGCGAGCGATGTCCAGCGCATCGCTGATCGAATAGACCATCCGCACTTCCGCGCCCCGGGCTTTGGCCTTGAGCAAGGTATCGCCTTGAGCGCCGGGTATTCGCAACAGGTCGCCATAGCTGCACAGAATGACTCGTTCCCGCTCGATCAGGTCAATGGCGGATTGCAGCCGCCCGCTCGGCAATACACACACCGGACAGCCGGGACCGTGAATCAGCCGCACGTTGCCCGGCAGCAGGTCTTCGATGCCGTAGCGGCAAATGGCATGGGTATGGCCGCCGCAAAATTCCATCAGCGCATAATCGCGCCCCGGTTCAACCTCGTGGCAAATGCGGGCGGCCAGTCCTTGCGCCACCCGGCCATCGCGGAATTCGTCGAGGTATTTCATTCAGGCCGCTTCGGCAGTCAGGGCGGCGTACTCAGCAAACAGCCGCAAGGTTTCCGCCGCTTCCTCCGGATTCAGCCGGCTGAGGGCGTAGCCGACATGGACGATGACGTAGTCGCCGACCGCCAGGTCATCAAGCAATGCGGTGGAAATCAGCTTGCGGACGCCGCCGGTGTCGACGAGGGCGTGTTGGTCGTTCACAATTTCGATCACTTCAGCGGGAATAGCGAGGCACATGGGGCATAACCCTCCAGCAGCATGGCGGAAAAACAAAAAGACGGATTGGGCGCCCATCCCTTGGGACTCTTTATCAGCTTAGGGCAGATTTACGCAGCCAGATCGATCTGAAGCAAATCCTTGCCGTCGGCGTCCACCAGATGCACCGCGCACCCGATGCAAGGATCGAAGCTGTGGATGGTTCGCAGCAGTTCCAAGGGCTGATCGGCCACCGCCAAGGTGTGTCCCACCAGCGCCTGTTCATATGCGCCGGGCTGGCCTTTCGCATCGCGGGGGCTGGCGTTCCAGGTACTCGGCACCACCGCCTGATAATTTTCAATCAGACCATTCTTGATCTTAATCCAGTGCGCCAGCGCTCCACGCGGCGCTTCGGTGAAACCCGCGCCCTGAGCCGTCGCCGGCCAGGTTTTCGGATCCCACTTGAGATCATTGAAGGTATTGAAATCGCCGTGACTGATATTGTCCCGCAGCTTGGCATTCCAGGCCGGCATCCAGTCAGCAATCACCTTGGTTTCCAGCGTCCGGGCCAGCACCCGGCCCATCGTCGAAAACAGGTTCGCTTGAGTCAGACCCAGCTTGGACAGGGAACTGTCCACCAGCGCTTTGGTGGCGGGATCGCCTTTGGCGTACAGCACCAGCACTCGCGCCAGCGGCCCGACTTCAGCCGCTTTGCCGTTCCAGCGTGGCGCCTTGATCCAGGAATAGGACTGCTCGACATTCAGATAATCATAGGGCGGAGTAGGACCACCGGTTCCTTGGTAATTGGGCGTAGTTTCGCCCTGATAGGGATGCAGCGGCGTATTCTTTCCGGCGCTGTAGTCGTACCAGGAATGGGCCACTGATTCCTGAATTTCGCTGGCAGCCTCCAGATTGACCGGCAATACCTTGCTCAGATCGCGGTTCAGAATGACGCCGCCCGGCAACTTATAGTTGCTGCCAGTTTCATCGGGGAAATCGCCGTAGACCAGGAAGTTGCCAATGCCTTCGCCGAAATAAGGTGCCGCCCATTCCTTGTAAAAGCCGGCAATCGCCAGGGTATCGGGCAAATACACCTGATTCACGAAATCCTGCATCTTCTGGATCACGGAGCTGACCAACGTCAGTCCAGCCGCGTTCACCGCCGTCCGGCCACCGGCGTAATTGGCCAGCCTGTTATCGACACTGATCGCGCAAGGAACACCGCCGACCAGGAAATTGGGATGCGGGTTCTTGCCGCCAAAAATGGCGTGCAATTTGGCGACCTCGCGTTGCCAACTCAACGCCTCCAGATAGTGGGCAAAGGCCAGCAGATTGACTTCCGGCGGCAATTTATAAGCCGGATGCCCCCAGTAGGCATTGGCAAAAATGCCCAATTGTCCCCCGGCAACGAAGCTCTTCAGCTTGGTCTGCACCCCGGCGAAATAAGCCGTGCTGTTATTCGGCCAGCCGCTCAGTGATTTTTGCAGACTGGCGGTCTTCGCCGGATCAGCATTGATCGCTGCGGGAACATCCACCCAGTCCAGCGCATGCAGGTGATAGAAGTGCATAACGTGATCATGGATGAATTGCGCGGCAATCATCAGGTTACGGATCAATTGCGCGTTGGGCGGAATGGAATAATTGAGCGCCTTTTCCACGGTTCGCACCGAGGCGATGCCGTGAACCAGGGTGCAGACACCGCAGAACCGCTGTGCCAGCGCCCAAGCTTCGCGGGGATCGCGCCCTTTCAGAATCAGCTCGATGCCACGCATCATCACGCTACTGCTATAAGCCTTAGTGACGGTATTGCCGTTCATTTCGGCTTCAATCCGCAAGTGGCCTTCAATGCGAGTAATGGGATCAACAACCAAGCGTTGCGAGGTAGCCATGACAATAGCCTCCTATGGACGATTCAGGGAAATGACGAAATGGGCGGGGTCAATACGGTCAAGCAGGTTCTTGCGGCTCATGGCTTAATCATGATCGTGATCATCGTCGCCACCGCCATCACCACCGCCGCAATCGCCATCGCCACCGCCACTGACGAGCGCGTAGATACTGGCGTAAGCGCCACTGCTGTTTTTCCGGTTCCAGAAGTCCGGTTCAGCACAACCCAAACAGCCGTGCCCGGAACGTATCGGATAACTAACGCCCTGATTCCAGCGAATCTTGGTGCAGGCATTATGGGTCTTGGGACCGCGACAGCCCAGTTTAAGCAGACACCAACCTTTGCGGGCGCCCTCGTCGTCAAAAGTGAGTGCAAACTGGCCATCTTCGTAGAAATCCTCACGCGGACACTCGTCGTGAACGGTCTCGCCATAGAACAGCTTGGGCCGCAGATTGCTATCCAACGCCGGGGCTTTCTTGTTGACCAGGTAATAGACCAGCACCCCACTCATCACTTCAGGAATCGGCGGGCACCCGGGAACATTGATCAGCGTCTTGTTCGGCACTTTGCCGGCTTTCATCAGATCGCTGACGCCTTGAGCGCCGCTGGGGCTAACTCCGCCGGGCAGTGGGCTGAATGCCTTGGGCAAGCCGCCAAAACTGGCGCAGGCTCCAACCGCTATCACCAGCGCTGCGCCGGCGACGGCTTCGTTGAGAATAGCGATGGCATCCCGGCCCCCTTTAGCGGCAAAACCAGTCTTGGGCAATGCACCCTCGACCACCAGGATATATTTCCCATAATTGGCCTTCATCGCATCAGTGCGGACTCTCTCCGCCTGATCTCCGGCTGCCGCCATCAGGGTTTCGTGGTAATCCAGCGAAACCCGGCTCAGGATCAGACTTTCCAAGGTCGGATCAAACGAACGGGTGAGAGATTCAGTACAGCCGGTGCATTCCTGGAAATGCAGCCAGATGATCGAGGGCATCGGCGCGGCGGCCAGCGCTGCGGCAACTTTGTCGACCGGCAATGCCAGCATTGAGGCGCTGATCGCGCAGAACTTCAGAAAACTGCGGCGGCTGACGCCTTGTTGGGTCAGGCTTTCCAGCACGGTAGGTTTAGTCATGGCGCTTCCCCTTGGGCGGAACTTTAGTTAGAGAGCGTGTCGCGCAAGCGGGCCACGCCGGCGCGAATCTCTTCGTTATCGCTGATCAACAAACTGGGGCAGACGGTGATCTCGATGATCTCGCCTATCACTTCTTCACTCTCGTTGCAGTATGTCACCCACCAGACCCCCGGATAAAGGGTTTCGTGAATGCGGGTTGGTCCCAATGCGGAGACGGTGGCAGTCACTTCACCGGTTCCCAGCAGAGTTTTCAGTAGCGCGTAATCGCCGGGCAGCAAGGGCAATCCCCGCAGGTCCAGCGTGTCCGGTTGGCCGTGATCCGCCAGCGTTTCAACCTTGGTGGCGATTTCTGCAACCAGCGCCTGCACCAGGGCCGGGATTTCGGTTTCATCAACGATCATCGGGAGAGTCCTCGGTAACGGCTGGCTCATTCCGCCAGCATTCCAGCAGAGTCAGCACCGCTTGACACGCCGCCGGAATCGCCGCAGCGACAGTGGGCGTTGGGGCTTCGCCCAATTCAAGGGAGTGTGGCTGAATACCGATCAACGCTCGCTGCGGGGGCAACTCGTCCAGCAACCGCGTCATATCCAGCAGATCGGACAAGCCGACTTCGTGGACGCTGCCGCCGCGCCGGCGCAGTTTCTCGTCCATCTCGATGTCCGTGAAGGTTTGCACGACGCCGGGAGATTGTTGCAGTTGGCAGGCGTCGATCACGATGAGCCGGGCGGCGGCGGTGATCGGCCCGACCAGCTCAAAGCTCAGGGTGCCGCCATCCATGAGTTCGACGGCAGCGAGCAGGGGATCGCCGGCGGCCTGTAGCGTTTCCAGGCGGCGCAGCACATAAACGCCAATCCCTTCATCGCTGAGTACCGTGTTACCTACGCCCAGAATCAGAGTGGTTTGCGGGTTCATGGCCCGCAACATAGGTGAGCAGGATAAATTCAAACTGAAAAACGATGGGGAGGTGCAACAGGATTGATTGCGGCAGGCGTTGCGCCGGTCGAAATGGGTTGGTCAGCAGCAAACGGCCTGGCGCTCCATGCCAGACCGTTCGCATCAGGCAGGACCGCTAATGCACCGCTGCGCCCGCCGCGCCAAAGCCGGTTTGAGCGCGAACGTATTGATCCTCGAACGCCGCTTTTTCCTTGATTGCCCGATCGCTGGTATCGGTCACCGAACCCAGCCACGCCATAAAAAATGCCAGTGGCATCGAGAAGATCGCCGGTTGTTCATACGGGAACAACGGTTTTTCGTTGCCAAGCACGGTCACCCACACCGCCTTCGATAGCACGACGATCAGCACCGCCGATACCAGTCCGGCAATACTGCCCCAGATCGCGCCCCGGGTGGTCAAGCCTTTCCAGTACATCGACAGGATCAGCACCGGGAAATTACAGGAGGCAGCAACGCCAAAGGCCAGACCGACCATGAACGCCACATTCTGCTTCTCAAAAACGATGCCGAGCAGCACCGCGACCACGCCCAGCACCAGCGAGGAGGACTTGGAAACGCGGATTTCCTCGGCCTCGGTGGCCTGACCCTGGCGGATCACATTGGCGTAGAGGTCATGGGAAATCGCGGACGCACCGGCCAGCGCCAACCCCGACACCACCGCCAGAATCGTGGCAAAAGCCACCGCGGACAAAAAGCCCAGCATCATGTTGCCGCCGACCGCCTGCGCCAGATGCATCGCGGGCATGTTGTTACCACCGAGCAGCTTGCCGCCGATGTCGCCGCCCTCGAAATATTGTGGGTTGGTGCCGACAATGGTGATCGCCGCCAGCCCCATCAGCGCGACTACCGTGAAGAAGAATCCAACGCAGAGGGTGGCGACAAACACGCTCTTGCGGGCTTCCTTGGCGTTCGGCACGGTGAAGAAGCGCATCAAAATATGCGGCAAGCCGGCGGTACCAAACATCAGACCGAGCGACAGGGAGACCGCCGTGACCGGATCGGACAGGAAAGAACCCGGTGCCATCAGCGCCAGACCTTTCTTGGAATTTTTGACGGCCTCGGAAGTGAGCGTCTCGAAGTTAAAGCCAAACTGGGAAAAGGCCAGCAACATCACCAGGGTACCGCCGCCCAGCAGCAGACAAGCCTTGATGATCTGCACCCAGGTCGTCGCAATCATGCCGCCGAAGGTCACATAGACCACCATCAGCACCCCGACGATGACCACCGCGATCCAGTAGTCCAGACCGAACAGCAGCTTGATCAGTTGTCCCGCACCCACCATCTGTGCGATCAGGTAAAACACCACCACAGTCAGCGAGCCAATCGCCGCGATAGTCCGAACCTGGCGCTGATCCAGACGGTACGAGGTAATGTCGGCGAAGGTGAACTTGCCCAGATTCCGCAACCGCTCGGCCATAATGAACATGATGAACGGCCAGCCGACATAGAAGCAGATGCAGTAGATGTAGCCGTCGAAGCCCTGGAAATAGGTCATGCTGGTCAAGCCCAGCAGAGTAGCCGCCGACATGTAGTCGCCCGCAATCGCCAAGCCGTTCTGAGTGCCGGTGATCCCGCCGCCCGCCGTGTAGTAGTCGCTGGCCGACTTGGTGCGCTTGGCCGCCCAATAGGTGATGCCCAGGGTCGCCATCACGAAGATGAAGAACATCACGATGGCATGGACGTTAATACCCGACTTTTGGACTTGGCCGACATCCGGGGCAGCTATCGCCAACCCCATCCAGCTCGTCGCCAACGCGATGGCGGCAAACTTCAGCATTCCGCGATTCATTCGATGGCTCCCTTGATGATGGCTGCGTTGATCTCATCAAACTCACTGTTGGCGCGGCGGATGTAGAGACCGGTCATCAGCCAGAACAGCAGGATCATCCCCGCCCCAATCGGCCAGGCGATGGAGGCGGTGCCGCCGGCAAAAATCGGTATGGCCAGCAGTTTCGGATTGAACGCCACGATCATGATGAAAATGAAATAGATACCCAGCACCACAGCAGTCAGTGTCCAAGCAAACCGGCTGCGCTTGGCGACCAGTTCATCAAATTTCGGGTTATTGCGAATCCGCTCATAGATGGCGGTTGACATTATGTTGTTCCTCGCGGCGGGTGGATGAATCTGCCTGAATGTCGTAATTCCACACTCAAGGCCTATGAAATGTATAAGTGACCGGTGGTTTTGTCTATGATCCGTGTATTAGGAATACGCCTTGAGTTGTGGAATTTACCGGAACACGGGCAGGATGCCCGTGCTACATCCACAACCGGTTTAGGAGATATTTAGTTTGGTACACGCTACCCGCCGTCACCACGCATCTTTTCTTCAACGCCCGATTGCAACCCTATGAACGAAAAATTCAGGGCGGGTATAGCGCTTATCGCGTTTCTGGCACTGGTGGCCAGCCTGCAACTGGCGGTCGGTTATGCGTTTTACTCCGCACTGGAGCCGGACGACCGCCAAGGTTTTGCCGTGCTGCTGGCTGGGCAACGGGAGTTGCTGCTGGAGTTGGGAGCGCTGGAACTGGGGCTATTCGGGATTGCCTTCGTCCTTGCCTACCAGGTTTACGTCAACGGATCGCTCAAAATCGCCGAAGGCGTCCGCATCATCCTTAGCGCCAACCCCGGCCATCGGCTGGAGCTGGCCGGCCCGGTCGAACTCCGGCAGGCGGCGCACGCGATCAACGCCCTGGCTGACCATAGTGAAATGCTGATCCGCGATCGGGAAGCCCGGATCGCCGAGGCGAAATGCTCGGTCGAGGCGGAGAAAAACCGGCTGGCAGCGCTGATGTCCGAGCTGTCCCAAGGCGTGCTGGTCTGCACTCTCGATGGCCGCATCCTGCTGTACAACGAGCGCGCCCGGCAGGTTATTTGCGCCTCGACCCGTCTGCACAGCGGCGCCGCGCCACTGGTTGGTTTGGGGCGCTCGATTTTTGCTTTTGTCGATCACAACCTGCTGGCTCATGCGCTGGAAAGCATTCAGGCACGGCTGGAGAAAAACGAAGCCGATCTGAATGTCCAGTTCCTGATTACCACCCGGTCCGGCCAGTTCGTCCGGGTTCATCTGGCTCCGGTTCTAACCGCCGCCGCTACCGCCTCCCCGCACCCCGATCCGCCGATTACCAGCGGCTTCGTGATGACGGTGGAGGACATCACCCGCAGCTTCGAACTTGATACGACCCGCGACATGCTGCTGCACGCCTTTACCGAGGGCAGTCGTGCGTCGCTGGCCAGCATCCGCGCCGCGGTCGAAATGCTGGCTTACTACCCGGACTGCGCGCCGGTCGATCGCCACCGCTTCATTCAGGTCATCAACGAGGAGGTCGGCAACCTGAGCGGCAAGCTGCACCAGTTGACCACCGACCATGTCGACTCGCTCAAAACCCGCTGGCCGCTGGAGGAGATGCCAGGTGCCGACTTGATCGAAGCGGTGCGGCACCGGATCGAAACCCGGCTTGGAGTGGCGGTAGCGTCAGCGGATCTCGACCTGTCGATCTGGGTCAAAGTGGACAGTTACGCGATGATCCAGGCGCTGAGCTATCTGGCCAGCCGGCTGAAGGAGGAATGGGGGATAGGCGAGTTGCGGATCGGCCTGTCGCGGCACGCACGGATCGTCCAGCTTGATTTGATCTGGCCGGGGCCGGGGCTGTCGCAGGAGATCCTGCACCAGTGGGAGCAGGACAGCCTGCACACTGGCGGCGAGGACAACCCGCTGACCCTCTACGATGTCCTTGAACGGCACGGCGCGGAGATTGTGTACATCATGGACAAGGAGCGGAATCATCCCCTGTTCCGGCTGTTGCTGCCGTTGACCGCGCCGCTGCGGCCGCTGCCGGGCGCGTCGATCCGCTACGACGAGAGCCGCCCGGAATTTTACGACTTCGATCTGTTCCACCGCGCCTGCCCGACTCCGGAGCTGGATCAGGCGGCGCTAACCGACCTGAGCTATACCGTGTTCGATACCGAAACCACCGGCCTTGATCCGTCCGCTGGCGATGAAATCATCTCGATTGGCGCAGCGCGGATTGTCAACAATCGCTTGCTCCACTATGAGACTTATGAACAAATGATTGACCCGAAACGGCCCATTACCGGGCCGGCGCAGCTCATTCACGGCATTTCCAACGAGATGTTGCGCGGTCAGCCGAGCATTGACGAAGTGTTGCCGCAGTTTCACGAGTATTGCGCTGACCCGGTGCTGGTCGGTCATAACGCCGCTTTTGATCTGCGGTTCCTGCAACTGAAGGAAGCCAGCGCCGGGGTCCGTTTCACCCAGCCGGTGCTGGACACGCTGCTGCTGTCGCAAGTCCTGCATCCCCGCCAGGAATCCCATGCTCTGGAAGCCATTGCCGAACGGCTGGGCGTGGCGGTGGTGGCCCGCCATACCGCCTTGGGCGATGCGCTGGTGACCGGCGAGGTCTTTCTGCGGATGATTCCACTGCTGGCCGCCCACGGGATTCGTACCTTGGGCCAGGCGCGTGAGGCGACCGAGAAGATTTTCGCCGGCGAATACTGAGCAGGGCTTGCGCTTGCCTACCGTGTTCATTCCGTCATACCTGCATTCGCGGGTATGACGGAAAATGAAATCGCCGTTAAATCTTGATCGGCGTCACGATCATCTGGATTTCCCGCAGGTGCAGGCGGCGCTGCATGGCAATGGCGGTGTGGTTGTGCAGCCACGAGATCAGCCAGCTTTCATTGTCGAAAATCAGCTTGCTGCTCAGGCATACGCTGTTGGGGTAATCGGTGGTGACGTGCGCCGCCAGTTTTTCCAGCTCTGTTTCGACATCCGTGCCGTAAGCCGCGTAAGACGCCGCCGCCCAGCCTTTACTGTGGCAATAGTTGACGTAGTAACGCAGCGAGTTTTCGATTTGATATTGCAGCGACCGCAACGCGCCCTTGCCCCCGTAGCTCTCGGCGTCCACTTCACCGACGCTGATAAAGATGAAGTTTTTGAAATGGCCGGGGAACAGTTCGTTCAGCCATTTCAGCGCGTACATCCCCAGACCGCGATTCTTGCCCACCAGAAAAATGGCGGTCGGCTGTCCGGGATCCAGCGGCGGTTCGGGCAAATCTTCATCCCAGTGCGGGCGCGGCGCATAGAGCGCGTCCACGGTGCGTAATTGCTGTCGAACCCGCTCATAATGCCGCCGAATCAGGGCGCACAGCGCAATGATCAGGCCCGTGATCAGGATGGTGAGCCAGCCGCCCTCGGCGAACTTTTCGACCACGGTCGTGATCAGGATGCCGCCAGTGACCGCGAAACCCAGCAGCGCCAGCGCCAGTCGTGACTTCCAGCCATCTACGTCATAGCGGCTGCGCCACCAGTGCCGGCACAGGCCCAGCAGCGACAGGGAAAAAGTGATGAAGACGTTGATGCTGTACAACACCACCAGCACCGACACGTCGCCCCGGGTCCACGCCAGAATGCCGAACGCCCCTAACCCCATGAGAAAAATGCCGTTCTGGGTAACCAGCCGCCCGGACAGATTCCGAAACTGGCGGGGAATCCAGGAATCGACCGCCATATTAGCCAACACGGTCGGTCCGCCGAGAAAGCCCGTGTTGGCGGCAACGAACAGCAGTCCAGCCTCCAGCACCAGTACGATCGCCAGCAGACCATGACTGAGGATCGGATCCAGCTGCCAACTGTCGATGATGGCTCCGAAGGTGACCGCATTCAGGGTCTGGTGCGGGACCGGCTGGGCGTGCCAGAGCAGGTACAGCAGAATGACGCCGCCGGCGGTGAAACTCAGCGAACTGGCCATGTACAGCATGGTGTAACGCCCGGTTTTAACCCGCGGCTCGCTGAGCATGTTGACGTTGTTAGAGACCGCCTCCAGACCGGTGTAGGTGCCGCCGCCCAGTGAATAGGCCCGCAGGAACAGCGCAGCGGCAAACACCCAACCCATCTGCCCGGTGAGTTGCTGAGTCTCGTTGATGGTGTCCGGGATCAGGTGCGGCAAGCCTTCGGCATGAACGACGACGCCGTAGATAATCAGGAAGGCGTGGGTCAGGAAGAAGCCAAGAAAGATCGGCAACAGAACCTTGATGGATTCCTTCATCCCGCGCAGGTTTAGCATGATCAGAATGATAATCAGCGCGACCTGGGCTGGCAGCTTGTAGGGTTGGGCGGTTGGCGGTAACAGGCTGAACAGGGCATCGCCGCTGGCCGCGATAGAAATGGCGATGGTCAGAATATAGTCGACCAGGAGCGCTGATCCCGAAACCAGGCCGGCGCGGGGACCGAGCAACTGGGTCGCGACCTTGTAACCACCGCCGCCAGAAGGGAATAACTCGATCACCTGGTTGTAGGCCAAGGCGATGATGAACACGGTCAGGAAGGTGGCGGCGGCCAGGTAGAGGCCGAAATGGGTGTATTGCCCCAGCGCCAGAAAGGCTTCTTCCGGGCCGTAGCAGGCTGAGGATAGACCGTCGGCGCCCAGACCGATCCAGGCCAGAAAGGCTACCAGAGCGATGTGCTGGCGGGTATCCGGGTGAAGCGGGTCGTGCGGCTTGCCAATTACCGCCTCTCTGACTTTTGCAACAAACGGCATGGCGGATTCTCATCAGGTTCCGGGTGCGTCCAATCACTATACTCCACCTGCTGACTGCTGAATTGGTGCGTTGCGGCAAAAACTGCGCCGTATTCGCCGTCTGCAACTCCGGGAGGGCGCGAAACCTTGGTGCGTTATCCACAAAACCTGTGGATAACTCCACACCAGATCATGGGCGCCGGGGAGGGGGAACCAAGAAAAATACGGACTTGATAGATGCAAGCCGAACTGAGCAAAAAACCATCGTTGCGCACACCTGATGCCGCGACCTCATGCCCCGCATGCCGGCAAGATCACGGGCGGCTTATTTTTAATAAGTTAACATTTAAACTTTAAAGTTAATGAGTTAACTTGAACTATTACCAGAATGGGCAATAACAATCCGGTTGGCGTATTTGATTCCGGGGTAGGCGGGCTGTCGGTGCTGCGGCGGATTCGCGCCGATCTGCCGCACGAGACCTTGCTGTATGTGGCCGATTCGGGCCATGCCCCCTATGGCGGGCAAACGCTGGAATTCATCCTGCGGCGCTCGGTCGCCATCACCGAGTTTCTGCTGGAGCGCGGCGCAAAAGTGGTCGTGGTGGCCTGCAACACGGCGACGGCGGCAGCGATTGCCCAGTTACGTCGGCAGTTCGACATTCCGGTTATTGGCATCGAACCGGCCATCAAACCCGCGGTCGCCATGACCCGTTCCGGGGTGGTTGGCATTCTGGCGACGGGTCATACGGTGCGCAGCGCTAAATTCGCCGATTTGCTGGACCGGCATGGGCGACAAGCGCGAGTGCTGGCGCAACCCTGTCCGGGGCTGGCCGATTGCGTTGAGCAGGGCGAATTGGGCGGTCTCCGCCCCCGTATCCTGCTGGAGCGCTATCTGGCGCCACTGTTGGCCGAGGATGCCGATACCCTGGTTCTCGGCTGCACCCATTACCCGTTTCTGACTCCGCTGATCGAACGGCTGGTCGGTCCAGAGGTGAGTATTCTTGACCCGAGCGCCGCAGTGGCCCGGCACTTGCGTAACCGACTGGAAGCGCTGGACCTGCTGGCGGATCGCGGTGCGCCGGGCGGTGAAGGATATTTCACCAGCGGCGCGCCCGTACCGACCGCCCAGGTAATGAGCCGGTTACTGGGCTATTCCATCACGCTTGACGTTCTATAGAGACGGGACAAAACGGTCCTTCGGCATTGAAGATCGCGAGGTACTTTCTATGAAATCGCTTATAGGTCAATTGATTGCGGCGACGCTGATCGCCGGATTATCCGCGTCGGCCATTTCCGCGCCGACCCTTTCGGGATGCGCCATTTTCCCGGAAAACAATGTCTGGAACACCCCGATCGATACCCTGCCGGTCGATCCTCGCTCGGCGGCTTATCTGAATGCCATTGGCAGCGCCAACGGCGTTCATGCTGATTTTGGCTCCGGTCTCTGGAACGGCGGCCCCATCGGCATTCCTTACATCGCGGTGCCGGGAACCCAGCCGCTGGTCCCAGTCACGTTCGAATACGCCGACGAGAGCGATCCAGGCCCCTATCCGATTCCGCCCAACGCGCCGATTGAAGGCGGCAGTCAGGCTGACGGCGACCGGCATGTGCTGGTGCTGAATCGGAACCTTTGCAAGTTGTATGAACTTTACAGCGCCTATCCCCAGGCGGGCGGCAGTCGTTGGGTGGCCGGTTCCGGTGCGGTGTTCGATTTGAAATCCAATGCCTTGCGCCCCCAGACCTGGACTTCGGCGGATGCCGCCGGACTACCGATTCTGCCGGGACTGGTGCGGTATGACGAAGTTGCTGCCGGGAGCATCAACCACGCGATCCGCTTCACCGCCCCCCACACTCGCCGGACCTTCATTTGGCCGGCTCGCCATTACGCCTCCGACCTCACCGCCTTGTCCTATCCACCGATGGGTCAGCGGTTCCGGCTCAAGGCCAATTACAACATCTCCACGTTTTCGCCCCACGCCCAGATCATTCTGCGCGCCCTCAAGCAATATGGGCTGATTTTGGCTGACAACGGTTCCCCCTGGTTCATCTCCGGGGTTCCTGACTCGCGCTGGAACAACGATGTGCTACACACCTTGGGGCAGGTTACCGGGGCCAACTTCGAGGCGGTGGATGAATCCGGTCTGATGGTGAGCGTCAATTCTGGTCAGGCCAGTCTGGCCCGCAGTATCAATCTGAACCCAAATCCGCCGGCCCAGCCGGTGCGGCTGGCATTTATCCATCATTCCACGGGAGAAAATCTGCTGGCCGACGATAACGGCGGGTTAGGCATCGCCTTGCGGAACAACCGTTATTTCGTTAGCGACACCAACTACGGCTGGGGACCGGACAGCATCGGCGATACCACTGATATTGGTCACTGGTGGCTCTGGTTCCGGGGGCCGAACAGCACGACTTACCTGAATGCCCTGTATGCCGAGCGTGACCAGCATGCTTCCTATTCCCGCTTGCCCACCGCGCCCACCGGGCCGAACCAGATCGTCCTGTTCAAATCCTGCTTCCCCAACTCGGCGCTCCAAGGCAATCCTGTCGCGCTGCCACCGCTGATTGCCAGCAACCCGCTCAAGGGTCAGGACAGCAGTTCGCCCGCCCACACCGTCGCCAACGCCAAGGGGATTTATATTAGCCTCCTGGATTATTTCCGCACCCGGCAGGACAAGCTGTTCGTAGTCCTGGCCGCTCCGCCACTCAGCGATCCGGCCTATTCCGCCAATGCCCGCGTTTTCAACCAGTGGCTGAGTACAGAATGGCTGAAAAATTATCCCTACCGGAATGTGGCGGTTTTCGATTTCTATAATGTGCTGACGACCAACGGCGGCAACTCGGACCTGAATGATCTGAACCGGGCGACAGGCAACCACCACCGGCTGCTTAGCGGGGTGATCCAGCACCAGACCAGCGGCGATAACGATGCCAATCCGAATGTTCTGGAATACCCCAGCGGTGACGATCACCCCAGCCGGGCCGGCAACCTGAAAGCGGTTGCGGAGTTCGCGCCGCTGCTGAATATCTATTACCACTGCTGGCAAGGCACTGGCGGTTGCCCATCGTCAGCCCCTTCCCGCCTGCAAGCGCGGGCGGTCGGAGCCACTTCAATTGTACTGTCGTGGGCGGACAACAGTCTGGATGAAACCGGGTTCGCCATTGAACGCAAGCTGCAGGGTTGCGCGGTTGGCGGAACCTGGACGCCCGTCGCTACGGTTCCCCGCAATGTCGTCACCTTTACCCAAACCGGACTCACTGCAGCAACGACCTATGCCTATCGGGTCCGGGCCGCTAACGCCAAGGGTAAATCCGACGACTCCAACTGCGCCGCCGCTGCGAGCGCGCCATAAAGCAATCCGGTTTAGAAGCTCTCTATATGGTTGCGAAACTTAATCGCGGGAATCTGAAAGATTTTCATATCCCCGATCAGATGTTCGATGTCAACACGAATGCGGCTGATCGCCCGATTTTCTTTCTTCTGCTTTGGCGTCAACGTAGGATGAGGATTGGACTTTGACTTCCGGGGCTTTTTATCCTCGTGTAAATTTTCCTGTGATCCGCTCCCAAGCCGGGTATGCACACGATGCTCGAACCAGTTATATCAATCGGTTAGGAGAACCCAATGGTCTAGCTGCTCCCGTGATCCACCGTTATCACAGGAAAATTTACACGCAGCGGTAATGAGCTCCTGTTCCGCCGGAGTCAAATTCAGCGTCGCCACAGAGTGTAGTGCGCATGTACAAGGGTGAATGGTTCAACAGCATCAGTCATCTGATTGGCGCAGTGGCCGCGCTGGTGGGGCTACTGATCGTGGTTGTCGTGGCCGCGCAGCAGGGCGATCCCTGGAAAATCGTCAGTTTCAGCGTCTACGGCTTCACCCTGTTCTCGCTGTATACCATTTCCACGCTGTATCACAGCTTGCAGGGCCGCGCGAAGCGGATTTTCCGCAAACTCGATCACCTGTCGATCTACTTCCTGATCGCGGGCACCTATACCCCGTTTACGCTGGTTACGCTGCGCGGCGTCTGGGGCTGGACCATTTTCGGGATTATCTGGGGGCTGGCGCTGTTCGGACTGGTGCTGGAAGCCCTGCCGCAAAAAAGCAACCGGGTGCTGTCGATGGTGGTGTATGTGCTGATGGGCTGGCTGGTGCTGGTCGCGCTCAAACCGTTGCTGGCAGCTCTGCCAATGGCGGGATTTCTATGGCTGTTGGTGGGCGGAATTTTCTACACCGGCGGGCTGGCGTTTTTCTTTTTTGACGAGAAAGTCCGGCATTTTCACGGCATCTGGCATCTCTTCGTGTTGGCCGGCAGCCTTTGTCATTATCTGACGATCCTGTTTTATGTGGCTTGATGCAGTGACTTGGCCGCTCGCGTTGAAAGACGGCTCCTATGGGCGATCCGCTGCTTTATCCTGGCGGAGGCCCGGAAATTGGCCCGGCAGGCGCTGACCCTGGAGACGGTTCGACGGCTAAAAATCGCTCACCCGACATCACCTGCGGCACCAACCGTCCCGATGGCGCTGTGATCATCCGCACCACCTGCGAGTCGTGATTCGGCCCAAAGCTGACATGCACCGGCAACCCCTCCGCATAGAAATACAGCCGGTCGAATGGCGTGTTTGCCACAATCCATTGCGCTACTTCGAGCATGTTCTCATCCTCGACAATGAAATCGACCGCCGCACCCCGCCGCACACAAACCGGTCGACCCTGCCGGTTTACCTCATGCGCCGCGTGTTGATCGCGTTTGGAGTCAATACGACCGGGAATCCGCCGGGCCAGCGGCAGTGAACAGAAGCCATAACTCAGCCGGATCATGCCGAAGTAATCGATCACCGGGTCCAGCACGTTCAGGGCCAAATCCAGCAGGGCATTATAACTTTCCGGTTCCCGGGGCAGATTG